>NZ_JAOWGM010000020.1:0-478997 GCF_030333125.1 Citrobacter sp. CK206 | reverse complement strand
AAGCGGGAATAGCTCAGTTGGTAGAGCACGACCTTGCCAAGGTCGGGGTCGCGAGTTCGAGTCTCGTTTCCCGCTCCAAATTCTTATCTCCATAAAATTATCCACAGCGTATTTTCACGTTGGGGGCCTTTTATTTTGCCTCTGAAACACTCTTGTAAACAGACTTATCCACAGGTCCAGGCATTATTCCTGGAATACAAAAAACTTCGCCTGGTGAATAGTAACTTTGTAACTTATTGAAATTGATAAATTAATTATCATTTCGAAATGTTAATGCGATCACTTGACGATTTTTTCCCTCTTGAATCGCAATGTCTTTTTATTTTTATACACAAGCTGTGGATGACTCAGGCGTCGCGCGGCAGTCCCTTTTCAATGACCCTGACCAGGCGTTGTTTCTTCGGTAATTGCACCTCCACCACGCAGGCATTTCGCTTCTCAATTTGCTGCGCAATCGCCCACTCTATGTGTTCATCGAGAAGTGGGTGCTCACCCCGGCGACTTTCCAGGGCGGTAATCACGGCGTTATCCCAGGGCGCATTGCCTAACGCGACGGCAATATTTCGCAGCCAGCGTAAGTGACCAATGCGGCGAATCGCCGATCCTTCCGTAACTTTTAAAAACCAGGCTTCGCTCCAGCCAAACAGTTCAATCAGCTCTGGCGCGTGAAGATGCTTGCGGGGACTGAAATCTTCTTCATCGGTCAGTTGCGAGTAGCGGTTCCACGGGCAGATAAGCTGACAATCGTCGCAGCCGTAAATCCGGTTGCCCATTAATGGCCGAAGCGCTTCTGGTATCGCCCCCTCCAGCTCAATCGTGAGATAGGAGATGCAGCGGCGCGCATCCACCGTGTAGGGCTCGACGATTGCGCCGGTCGGGCAGATGGTCAGACAGGCAACGCATTTCCCGCAGCCTTCTTCAACTGGCGTATCAATGGGGAGAGGCAAATCAATTAACAATTCCCCCAGGAAAAAGAACGAACCGGCTTCGCGGTTAAGGATTAGTGAGTGCTTACCTGTCCAGCCAAGCCCGGCTTTTTCAGCCAGAGGACGTTCCAGAATGGGCGCAGAATCGACAAACGGTCTAAAATTCAGCGAAACGCAGTGCTGCTGAATCCTCTCGCCGAGTTTTTTGAGACGGTTACGTAACAGTTTATGGTAATCACGGCCCAGCGCATAACGACTGATGTAGCCCAGAGAGGGATTTTTTAGGGTACTGGCGAAAGCGGCATTGGCAGGCAGATAATTCATGCGCACACTGATGACGCGCAGCGTGCCGGGCAATAATTCGTGAGGACGGGCGCGCATCATTCCGTGGCGAGCCATCCAGTCCATTTCGCCGTGGTATTGTTTATCCAGCCATGCCTGTAATTTGGGTTCGCTGGCGCTGAGATCGGTATCGGTAATACCGACCTGCTGAAAGCCCAGTTCCAGCCCCCACTGTTTAATATTTTGCGCTAACTGATTGAGATCGAGGGGCTCTGACATGACGGACCATACAATGAAGAAAAACCCCGCAAGTATACCACACTCCATCTGGCCCGCCGATGAGATCAAACGGGCGGAACGCGAGGCGGCGGACAGCTTAGGGCTGACGCTGTATGAGCTGATGCTGCGGGCGGGGGAAGCCGCATTTCAGGTTGCACGCGACGCGTACCCCGATTCCCGGCGCTGGCTGGTGCTTTGCGGTCATGGTAATAATGGCGGCGACGGCTACGTGGTGGCGAGGCTGGCGAAAGCCGCAGGTATTGAGGTGACGCTACTGGCGCAGGAGAGCGATAAGCCGCTTCCTGAAGAGGCAGCGCAGGCACGCGAGGCGTGGCTCAATGCCGGGGGCGTCATTCATGCGTCGGATATCATCTGGCCGGATCATATTGATGTGATTATTGACGCCCTGCTGGGGACCGGCCTGACGCAGGCTCCGCGCACCGCCCTCTCTACGCTTATTGAACGAGCGAACAGCCATCCAGCGCCGGTGGTGGCTATTGATATCCCTTCCGGTTTGCTGGCGCAAACGGGCGCCACGCCTGGTGCGGTGATGAATGCCGCGCATACCGTTACCTTCGTTGCGCTGAAACCCGGTTTACTGACGGGCAAGGCGCGGGATGTCGTGGGAGCGCTGCACTTTGACGCGCTGGGGCTGGAAAGCTGGCTGGCAGGACAAGAAGTTCGTATCCAGCGCTTTGCGGCTTCGCAACTTTCCCACTGGCTGACACCACGCCGCCCGACGTCGCATAAAGGCGATCATGGTCGGCTGGTCATTATTGGCGGCGACCACGGGACGGCGGGAGCGATACGTATGACCGGCGAAGCGGCGCTGCGTGCCGGTGCTGGATTAGTGCGGGTGCTGACGCGCAGCGAAAATATCGCGCCGTTGCTGACCGCCCGTCCCGAACTGATGGTGCATGAACTGACGCCTCAATCTCTTGATGACAGTCTGCAATGGGCGGATGTAGTGGTGATCGGCCCCGGGCTCGGACAGCAGGAATGGGGTAAAAAAGCGCTACAGAAAGCTGAGAGTTTTCGCAAACCGATGCTCTGGGATGCGGATGCGCTGAACCTGCTGGCAATCAATCCCGATAAACGTCACAATCGCGTGATCACGCCGCATCCGGGGGAAGCCGCGCGGCTACTGGGTTGTTCTGTCGCAGAAATTGAAAGTGATCGCTTACTTTCAGCACGTCGTCTGGTAAAACGGTATGGCGGCGTGGCGGTGCTGAAAGGTGCGGGAACGGTCGTCGCCGCCCAATCGCATGCGTTGGGCATTATTGATGCCGGTAACGCCGGGATGGCCAGTGGTGGAATGGGCGATGTGCTTTCCGGCATTATTGGCGCATTGCTTGGACAGAAGTTTTCCCCGTATGATGCAGCGTGTGCGGGATGTGTTGCCCACGGTGCGGCGGCGGATGTTTTAGCGGCGCGTTATGGCACCCGCGGCATGCTGGCAACCGATCTCTTTTCTACGCTACAGCGTATTGTTAACCCTGATGTGATTGACGTAAACCATGATGAATCGAGTAATTCCGCTACCTGACGAGCAGGCGACTTTAGACCTGGGACTACGCGTAGCGAAAGCCTGTGACGGTGCGACCGTCATCTATTTGTACGGCGACCTGGGGGCGGGGAAAACCACCTTCAGCCGGGGATTTCTACAGGCGTTGGGCCACAAAGGTAATGTGAAAAGCCCGACATACACGCTGGTTGAACCCTATACGCTCGATAACTTAATGGTGTATCACTTCGATTTATACCGACTTGCGGATCCTGAGGAGCTGGAATTTATGGGGATCCGTGATTATTTTGCCAACGATGCCATTTGCCTGGTGGAATGGCCGCAACAAGGTAAAGGTGTACTGCCTGACCCGGATGTCGAAATACACATAGATTACCAGGCGCAAGGTCGTGAGGCGCGCATTAGTGCTGTCTCCTCATCAGGTGATTTGTTGCTGGCGCGTTTGGCCGGTTAACCTTAAGGGTGGCGGGATGATTTATCGCATCAGAAATTGGGTGGTGGCAACGCTGGTCCTGCTGTGCGCGCAGGCGGGGGCCGCCAGCCTCTCCGATATTCAGGTATCTAACGGCGATCGGCAGGCGCGGATTACGTTCAGTTTTATCGGCGATCCTGATTACGCGTTTTCGCAAGAAGGTAAACGTACCGTCGCGCTGGATATCAAACAGACCGGCGTGATTCAGGGACTGCCGTTGCAGTTTAGCGGCAACAACCTGGTAAAAGCGATTCGCTCCGGTACGGCGAAAGATGCGCAGTCGTTGCGGTTGGTTGTCGATCTGACGGAGAACGGTAAAACCGAGGCCGTGAAACGACAGAGCGGCGGTAACTATACCGTGGTCTTTACCATCAACGCCGATACGCCTCCGCCGCCACCTCCACCGCCTGTTGTCGCAAAACGCGTTGAGACGCCGGTGGTCGCTCCGCGTCCGACTGAACCTGCGCGAAATCCGTTTAAAACAAACCAGGATCGCGCTACTGCCGTCACCAGCAGCAATACGGTAACGCGCCCGGCAGCGCGGGCGACATCCAGTAACGGCGACAAAGTGGTGATTGCCATTGATGCCGGTCACGGCGGGCAAGACCCCGGCGCTATTGGCCCCGGCGGGACGCGGGAGAAAAACGTGACGATTGCTATCGCCCGTAAGCTGCGCACGCTGTTGAATAACGATCCGATGTTCAAAGGCGTATTGACCCGCGACGGGGATTATTTCATCTCCGTGATGGGTCGCTCCGACGTGGCGCGTAAGCAGAACGCCAATTTCCTCGTCTCCATTCATGCGGATGCCGCGCCAAACCGTAACGCGACGGGCGCCTCGGTATGGGTGCTGTCAAACCGTCGCGCCAACAGCGAAATGGCGAACTGGCTGGAAGAACATGAGAAGCAGTCTGAGCTGCTGGGCGGCGCGGGCGATGTGCTGGCGAACAGTCAGGCTGACCCCTACTTAAGCCAGGCTGTGCTGGATTTGCAATTCGGTCATTCCCAGCGCGTAGGGTATGATGTGGCGACAAACATGTTAGGTCAGTTGCAGCGCATTGGTTCGCTGCATAAGCGTCGCCCTGAACACGCCAGCCTCGGCGTGTTGCGTTCCCCGGATATCCCCTCGGTGCTGGTTGAAACGGGCTTTATCAGCAACAGCGGCGAAGAACGTTTGCTGGCAAGCGATGCTTATCAGCAGCAGCTGGCAGAGGCGATTTACCAAGGGTTGCGTAACTACTTCCAGGCGCATCCGGTGCAATCCGGGCCGCAGAGCGCTCCGGCGCAAACGGCCAGCGCGGTGTCGCCGGGCGAGTCGTTGATTAACTAAGGATTTTACATGCCGATTCAGGTTCTACCGCCGCAACTGGCGAACCAAATTGCCGCAGGTGAGGTGGTAGAGCGACCTGCGTCGGTTGTGAAAGAGCTGGTGGAAAACAGCCTTGATGCAGGGGCGACGCGGATCGATATTGATATCGAACGCGGCGGCGCAAAGCTTATTCGTATTCGCGATAATGGCTGCGGAATTAAAAAAGACGAGCTGGCGCTGGCGCTGGCTCGCCATGCCACCAGTAAAATCGCCTCGCTTGACGATCTCGAAGCGATTATCAGCCTCGGATTTCGCGGCGAAGCGCTGGCAAGTATCAGCTCGGTTTCGCGTTTAACCCTCACGTCACGTACCGCGGAACAGGCGGAAGCCTGGCAGGCCTATGCCGAAGGGCGTGATATGGACGTGACGGTAAAACCGGCGGCGCATCCGGTCGGCACCACGCTGGAGGTGCTGGACTTGTTCTACAACACGCCGGCACGGCGCAAGTTTATGCGCACCGAGAAAACCGAGTTCAACCACATTGACGAAATTATCCGCCGCATTGCGCTGGCGCGCTTCGACGTCACCCTTAATTTGTCGCACAACGGTAAAATGGTGCGCCAGTACCGCGCGGTTGCGCAGGACGGGCAGAAGGAACGTCGATTAGGCGCGATTTGCGGCGCACCGTTTCTGGAACAGGCGCTGGCGATTGAATGGCAGCACGGCGATCTGACACTACGCGGCTGGGTGGCCGATCCTCACCATACCACGGCGGCGCTGGCGGAAATCCAGTACTGCTACGTGAACGGCCGCATGATGCGCGACCGGTTAATCAATCATGCGATTCGTCAGGCCTGTGAAGACAAACTGGGTGGCGATCGGCAACCGGCATTTGTGCTGTATCTGGAGATTGACCCGCATCAGGTGGATGTGAACGTGCATCCGGCGAAACATGAGGTGCGTTTCCACCAGTCGCGGCTGGTGCATGATTTCATCTATCAGGGCGTATTGAGCGTGCTACAGCAGCAGCTTGATGCGCCGCTGCCGCTGGCGGAAGAAGCGCCTGCGCCGCGTCACATCCCGGAAAACCGCGTGGCGGCCGGGCGTAATCATTTCGCTGAACCGGCCTCTGCGCGGGAACCCGCCGCGCCGCGCTATTCCACGTCGTCAGGGGCAACCGGCGGACGTCAGCCTGCTGCCAGTTGGCCGCATGCCCAGCCGGGCTACCAGAAACAGCAGGGCGAAGTGTACCGCCAGCTGTTACAGACGCCCGCTCCGCGACAACCGGCGCTTGCACCGGAAGCAGAAACGGCAGCGCCGTCGCTGGCAGGGCATAGCCAGAGTTTCGGTCGCGTGCTGACCATTGTCGGCGCGGATTGCGCATTGCTTGAGCGTGACGGCAATATTCACCTGCTGGCGCTGCCCGTGGCGGAACGCTGGCTGCGTCAGGCCCAACTGACGCCGGGGCAGACGCCGGTCTGCGCCCAGCCGTTGTTGATTCCGCTGCGCTTAAAAGTGTCGGCGGAGGAGAAATCCGCGCTGGAAAAAGCGCAAACACCACTGACGGATCTGGGGATTGAATTCCAGTCAGATGCGCAGCATGTGACCATTCGTGCAGTGCCTTTACCCTTACGCCAACAAAATTTACAAATCTTGATTCCTGAACTGATAGGCTACCTCGCGCAGCAGTCAGCGTTTGACGCGGGCAATATTGCACAGTGGATTGCGCGGAATTTGATGAGTGAACATCCGCAGTGGACGATGGCACAGGCCATTACGCTGTTGGCTGATGTAGAGCGGTTATGTCCGCAGCTCGTGAAGGCGCCGCCGGGTGGTCTGTTACAACCTGTTGATTTACATTCGGTGATGAACGCCCTGAAACATGAGTGATGTAAGTAAGGCGAGCCTGCCAAAGGCGATTTTTTTGATGGGGCCGACGGCCTCCGGCAAGACGGCGTTAGCAATTGAATTGCGTAAAGTTTTGCCAGTAGAGTTGATAAGCGTTGATTCCGCCCTTATTTATCGGGGGATGGACATCGGTACGGCGAAGCCGACGGCTTCAGAGTTAAAGGCCGCTCCGCACCGATTGCTGGATATTCTCGATCCGGCGCAAGCGTACTCAGCAGCGGATTTTCGCCGCGATGCGTTAGCGGAGATGGCGGAGATTACTGCGGCGGGGCGTATTCCGCTGTTAGTGGGCGGCACAATGTTGTATTTCAAGGCGTTGCTGGAAGGACTTTCGCCCTTACCGTCGGCGGAACCCGAGATCAGAGCCCGAATTGAGCAACAGGCGGCAGAGCAGGGATGGGATGTGTTGCACCGACAGCTTCAGGATATTGATCCGGTCGCTGCCGCACGGATTCATCCAAATGATCCGCAAAGACTTTCCCGGGCACTGGAAGTTTTTTTCATTTCGGGTAAAACTTTAACGGAACTGACGCAAACGTCAGGAGACGCTCTACCGTATCAGGTGCATCAGTTCGCCATCGCCCCGGCGAGCCGTGAACTGCTCCATCAGCGAATTGAGCAGCGTTTTCATCAGATGTTGGCTTCAGGTTTTGAAGCAGAAGTTCGGGCGCTTTTTGCCCGTGGAGATTTGCATACGGACTTGCCTTCCATTCGTTGTGTGGGATACCGCCAGATGTGGTCATACATTGAAGGCGAAATTTCATATGATGAAATGGTTTATAGAGGTGTTTGCGCCACGAGGCAGTTGGCGAAGCGTCAGGTAACCTGGTTGCGTGGTTGGGAAGGAGTACGCTGGCTTGACAGTGAAAAGCCTGACCAGGCGCGAAACGAAGTATTGCAGGTTGTTGGTGCTATCGCGAACTGAATGTGTACAATTGAGACGTATCGTGCGCAATTTTTCAGAATCGAAAGGTTCAAAGTACAAATAAGCATATAAGGAAAAGAGAGAATGGCTAAGGGGCAATCTTTACAAGATCCGTTCCTGAACGCACTGCGTCGGGAACGTGTTCCAGTTTCTATTTATTTGGTGAATGGTATTAAGCTGCAAGGTCAAATCGAGTCTTTTGATCAATTCGTGATCCTGTTGAAAAACACGGTCAGCCAGATGGTTTACAAGCACGCGATTTCTACTGTTGTCCCGTCTCGCCCGGTTTCTCATCACAGTAACAATGCCGGTGGCGGCACCAGCAGTAACTACCATCACGGTAGCAGCGCGCAGGGTACTTCTGCGCAACAGGACAGCGAAGAAACCGAATAAGGTTTTGGCTGTTTTACACACGGGGAGCCAGGGAACCTGCGTTCCCCGCTGATATATATCGAGGGGTTGACGCTTGTTTGACCGTTATGATGCCGGTGAGCAGGCGGTACTGGTACACATCTATTTTTCGCAAGACAAAGATATGGAAGACCTCCAGGAGTTTGAGTCTCTGGTCTCTTCCGCCGGTGTCGAAGCAATGCAGGTGATTACCGGTAGCCGTAAAGCACCGCACCCGAAGTACTTTGTAGGTGAAGGTAAGGCAGTTGAAATTGCGGAAGCCGTGAAAGCGTCTAACGCTGCGGTCGTGCTTTTCGATCATGCTTTAAGCCCGGCCCAGGAGCGTAACCTGGAACGTTTGTGTGAATGTCGCGTGATCGACAGAACCGGTCTTATTTTAGATATTTTTGCTCAGCGTGCACGTACCCACGAAGGTAAGTTGCAGGTTGAACTGGCGCAGTTGCGTCATCTGGCCACGCGTCTGGTTCGTGGCTGGACCCACCTTGAAAGGCAGAAAGGCGGGATTGGTTTGCGCGGTCCGGGTGAAACCCAGCTCGAAACCGACCGTCGTTTGCTGCGTAATCGTATTGTACAGATACAGTCGCGCCTGGGGAAAGTTGAGAAGCAACGTGAGCAGGGGCGGCAGTCGCGTATAAAAGCGGATGTCCCGACGGTCTCGCTGGTGGGATATACCAACGCCGGTAAATCCACCCTTTTCAATCAGATTACTGAAGCCAGGGTGTATGCCGCAGACCAACTGTTTGCGACCCTGGACCCGACGCTGCGCCGTATCGATGTCGCAGATGTGGGAGAAACCGTACTGGCGGATACCGTAGGGTTTATCCGTCATTTACCGCACGATCTGGTGGCGGCGTTTAAAGCGACCTTGCAGGAAACCCGGCAGGCCACGCTCTTGTTACACGTTGTTGATGCCGCTGATGTGCGCGTACAGGAAAACATCGACGCAGTGGATACGGTTCTCGAAGAGATCGACGCTCACGAGATCCCAACCCTGATGGTGATGAACAAGATCGATATGCTGGACGATTTTGAACCGCGTATCGACAGGGATGAAGAGAACAAACCAATCCGTGTCTGGCTTTCTGCGCAAACAGGGGTTGGGATACCACAGCTTTTTCAGGCTTTGACGGAGCGGCTTTCCGGCGAGGTGGCGCAGCATACGTTGCGTTTGCCGCCGCAAGAAGGGCGTCTGAGAAGCCGGTTTTACCAACTTCAGGCAATAGAAAAAGAGTGGATGGAGGAGGACGGCAGCGTAAGTTTGCAGGTTCGCATGCCGATTGTCGACTGGCGTCGCCTCTGTAAACAAGAACCGGCGTTGATCGACTATGTGATCTAATGGCGGCTCGTCTGGAGCATGGAGTAATTTCGCCTTATCCCTCTCGTCGAAAGACAACGGGGATCACCGCATAACAAATATGGAGCACAAACATGGCGTGGAATCAGCCCGGTAATAACGGACAAGACCGCGACCCGTGGGGAAGCAGCAAACCTGGCGGCAACTCTGAGGGAAATGGAAACAAAGGTGGTCGCGATCAGGGGCCACCTGATCTTGATGATATCTTCCGCAAACTGAGTAAAAAGCTCGGTGGTCTGGGTGGCGGTAAAGGTACAGGCTCTGGCGGTGGTAGTTCATCGCAGGGGCCGCGCCCGCATATCGGAGGTCGTGTCGTTACCATCGCAGCGGCAGCGATCGTCATTATCTGGGCTGCCAGCGGTTTCTACACCATCAAAGAAGCGGAACGCGGCGTGGTGACACGCTTCGGTAAATTCAGCCACCTGGTTGAGCCGGGTCTGAACTGGAAGCCGACGTTTATCGATGAAGTCACTCCGGTAAACGTGGAAGCGGTTCGCGAACTGGCGGCGTCCGGTGTGATGCTGACTTCTGATGAAAACGTTGTGCGCGTTGAGATGAACGTGCAGTACCGTGTGACCGATCCGCAGCGTTATCTGTTCAGCGTGACCAGCGCGGATGACAGTCTGCGTCAGGCGACCGACAGCGCCCTGCGTGGGGTTATCGGTAAATACACGATGGACCGCATTCTGACGGAAGGTCGTACCGTTATTCGTAGCGATACCCAGCGTGAACTGGAAGAGACCATTCGTCCGTACAACATGGGTATTACCCTGCTGGACGTCAACTTCCAGGCAGCGCGTCCGCCGGAAGAGGTAAAAGCGGCGTTTGACGATGCTATCGCGGCGCGTGAGAACGAACAGCAATACATCCGTGAAGCGGAAGCGTACACCAACGAAGTTCAGCCGCGTGCGAACGGTCAGGCGCAGCGTATTCTTGAAGAAGCGCGTGCATACAGAACCCAAACCATCCTGGAAGCGCAGGGTGAAGTGGCTCGCTTCGCTAAAATTCTGCCGGAATATAAAGCCGCACCAGAGATTACTCGCGAGCGTCTGTATATCGAGACGATGGAAAAAGTGTTGAGCCATACGCGTAAAGTTCTGGTCAACGACAAAGGTGGCAATCTGATGGTTCTGCCATTGGATCAGATGCTGAAAGGCGCTAACGCGCCTGCGGCAAAAGACAGCACGGCTAACAATCTGCTGCGTCTGCCGCCGGCCTCATCGTCCAGCACGAGCGGAGCAAGCAATACCTCGTCCACCAGTCAGGGCGATATTATGGACCAACGCCGCGCTAACGCGCAGCGTAACGACTACCAGCGTCAGGGGGAATAACGATGCGTAAGTCAGTTATTGCGATTATCATCATCGTGCTGGTAGTGCTGTACATGTCTGTCTTTGTTGTCAAAGAAGGCGAGCGCGGAATTACGCTGCGTTTCGGTAAAGTTCTGCGTGACGATGAAAACAAACCGCTGGTTTATGAGCCGGGCCTGCACTTTAAGATCCCGTTCATTGAGTCGGTGAAAACGCTTGATGCGCGTATCCAGACGATGGACAACCAGGCCGATCGCTTTGTAACCAAAGAGAAAAAAGACCTGATCGTTGACTCCTACATCAAATGGCGCATCAGCGATTTCAGCCGTTACTACCTGGCGACAGGCGGCGGCGATGTTTCTCAGGCCGAAGTGCTGCTGAAACGTAAGTTCTCTGACCGTTTGCGCTCTGAGATTGGTCGTCTGGATGTGAAAGACATCGTGACCGATTCCCGTGGTCGTTTAACGCTGGAAGTGCGTGACGCGCTGAACTCCGGTTCTGCGGGAACGGAAGATGAAGTGGCGACTCCGGCGGCGGATAGCGCGATTGCCGAAGCGGCTGAACGCGTTGCGGCAGAAACCAATGGCAAAGTGCCGGTGATCAACCCGAACAGTATGGCGGCGTTAGGTATCGAAGTGGTGGATGTGCGTATCAAGCAGATCAACCTGCCGACCGAAGTATCTGAGGCGATTTACAACCGTATGCGCGCCGAGCGTGAAGCGGTAGCCCGTCGTCACCGTTCACAGGGTCAGGAAGAAGCGGAGAAACTGCGCGCGACCGCCGACTATGAAGTGACCAGAACGCTGGCGGAAGCCGAGCGTCAGGGCCGCATTTCGCGTGGTGAAGGTGATGCCGAAGCCGCGAAACTGTTTGCCGATGCCTTCAGTCAGGACCCGGACTTCTACGCCTTCATCCGTAGCCTGCGTGCTTACGAGAAGAGCTTCGAAGGCAATCAGGACGTGATGATCATGAGCCCGGACAGCGATTTCTTCCGTTACATGAAGACACCGAATACGGCAACACGTTAAAATCGTATCAACGGTTTTAGATGAACAAAACCACCGGCATCCTCAGGGAGGCGGTGGTTTTCTTTTTATATAAGGACGATGGATGAATTCAACTATCTGGCTGGCGCTTGCCCTCGTTTTGGTACTGGAAGGTTTAGGCCCGATGCTGTATCCCCGCGCCTGGAAGAAAATGATCTCTGCCATGACGCAACTGCCGGAAAATGTTTTACGTCGTTTTGGCGGCGGTCTTGTGGTTGCCGGAGTTGTTGTCTACTACATGTTGAGGAAAACGATTGGCTGATCAAAAAGTAGTCGTATTTGCCGATCTTAGCATGCAAAAAGTGCTGTATATCTGAAAAAGCGATGGTAGAATCCATTTTTAAGCAAACGGTGATTTTGAAAAATGGGTAACAACGTCGTCGTACTGGGCACCCAATGGGGTGACGAAGGTAAAGGAAAGATCGTCGATCTTCTGACTGAACGGGCTAAATATGTTGTACGCTACCAGGGCGGTCACAACGCAGGCCATACTCTCGTAATCAACGGTGAAAAAACCGTCCTCCATCTTATTCCATCAGGTATTCTTCGTGAGAATGTTACCAGCATCATCGGTAACGGCGTTGTGCTGTCTCCGGCTGCGCTGATGAAAGAGATGAAAGGACTGGAAGACCGTGGTATCCCTGTCCGTGAGCGCCTGCTGCTGTCTGAAGCCTGTCCGCTGATCCTTGATTATCACGTTGCGCTGGATAACGCGCGTGAGAAAGCGCGTGGCGCGAAAGCGATCGGCACCACCGGTCGTGGTATTGGCCCGGCTTATGAAGACAAAGTGGCTCGTCGCGGTCTGCGCGTTGGCGATCTGTTCGATAAAGCTACCTTCGCTGTAAAACTGAAAGAAGTGATGGAATATCACAACTTCCAGCTGGTGAATTTCTACAAAGTGGAAGCCGTTGACTACCAGAAAGTGCTGGATGATGTGATGGCAATCGCCGACATCCTGACCTCTATGGTTGTTGATGTTTCCGATCTGCTGGACCAGGCGCGTAAGCGTGGCGATTTCGTCATGTTCGAAGGCGCGCAGGGTACGCTGCTGGATATCGACCACGGTACTTATCCGTACGTTACCTCCTCTAACACCACTGCGGGTGGCGTAGCGACCGGTTCTGGCCTGGGGCCGCGTTATGTGGACTACGTTCTGGGTATCATCAAAGCTTACTCCACTCGCGTGGGCGCGGGTCCGTTCCCGACTGAGCTGTTTGATGACACCGGCGAGTTCCTGTGCAAGCAGGGTAACGAATACGGCGCCACCACCGGTCGTCGTCGTCGCACCGGCTGGCTGGACTCCGTTGCTGTGCGCCGTGCGGTGCAGATCAACTCCCTGTCTGGCTTCTGCCTGACCAAACTGGACGTGCTGGACGGTCTGGAAGAGGTGAAAATCTGCGTGGCTTACCGTATGCCGGATGGCCGTGAAGTAACCACCACACCGCTGGCAGCGGATGACTGGGAAGGCATCGAGCCGATCTACGAAACCATGCCGGGTTGGTCTGAGTCCACCTTTGGCGTGAAGGATCGCAGCGGCCTGCCGCAGGCGGCGCTGAACTACATCAAACGTATCGAAGAACTGACCGGCGTGCCGATTGATATTATTTCTACCGGCCCGGATCGTACTGAAACGATGATTCTGCGTGACCCGTTTGACGCATAATTTGGGGTCATGGCGCAGTGCCTGATGGTGCTGCGCTTATCAGACCTGTTCACACTGTAGGCCGGATAAGGCGCTTTTCGCCGCCATCCGGCTTAATACAGCGTAAGATCCTCGCTTTTTTCCTTCCCGAACTGAAATAAATTAGCGACCTGGCTGGTGGCTGGTTTATCATCAATGTAATTAATACAACCTGGTTTATCCCGTTTTCCCCTTTTCCTGAGGTTGATGTGCAGTTAACGAGTTTCACCGATTACGGATTACGTGCGCTAATCTATATGGCGTCGCTACCCGAAGGACGTATGACCAGTATTTCTGAGGTGACAGAAGTCTACGGCGTGTCCCGTAATCATATGGTCAAAATAATCAATCAACTTAGCCGGGCGGGCTTCGTTACTGCTATTCGAGGAAAAAATGGCGGTATCCGCCTGGGTAAACCGGCTAATGTTATTGTTATCGGTGATGTGGTTCGTGAGCTGGAACCTTTATCTCTGGTAAATTGCAGCAGCGAATTTTGCCACATTACTCCTGCCTGCCGACTCAAGCAGGCACTTTCGAAGGCCGTGCAAAGTTTTCTCAAGGAACTGGATAACTACACGCTTGCCGATTTGGTTGAAGAGAATCAACCGCTTTATAAATTATTGCTGGTGGAGTGACGAAAATCTTCATCAGAGCTGACAACGGAGGAACCGCCATGTCACAAGATCCTTTCCTGGAACGTGAAGCTGAAAAATACGCTAACCCTATCCCGAGCCGGGAATTTATCCTCGAACATTTAACAAAACGTGAAAAACCAGCCAACCGTGATGAGTTGGCTGCGGAACTGAACATTGAAGGTGAAGAGCAGCAGGAAGCCCTGCGCCGCCGTCTGCGCGCGATGGAACGCGACGGACAGCTGGTTTTCACCCGCCGCCAGTGCTATGCGCTGCCGGAACGCCTCGACCTGCTGAAAGGTACCGTTATCGGCCACCGTGATGGCTACGGCTTTTTGCGTGTCGAAGGACGTAAAGATGACCTGTATCTCTCCAGTGAGCAGATGAAAACCTGCATTCATGGCGATCAGGTACTGGCGCAGCCGCTGGGGGCCGATCGTAAAGGCCGCCGCGAAGCGCGTATCGTGCGCGTTCTGGTGCCGAAAACCAGCCAGATTGTCGGTCGTTACTTTACCGATGCGGGCGTGGGCTTTGTGGTGCCGGACGATAGCCGTCTGAGCTTCGACATCCTGATCCCGCCTGAAGAGGTGATGGGCGCGCGCATGGGCTTTGTGGTGGTGGTGGAACTCACTCAGCGCCCGACCCGCCGCACTAAAGCGGTTGGTAAAATCGTTGAGGTTCTCGGCGATAACATGGGCACTGGCATGGCTGTCGATATGGCGCTGCGCACCCATGAAATTCCTTATATCTGGCCGCAGGCGGTAGAACAGCAGATTGCCGGCCTGAAAGAAGAAGTGCCGGAAGAGGCGAAAGCAGGCCGTGTGGATCTGCGCGACTTACCGCTGGTGACGATTGATGGCGAAGACGCCCGTGACTTTGACGATGCGGTTTACTGCGAGAAGAAACGCGGTGGCGGCTGGCGCCTGTGGGTGGCTATCGCTGACGTAAGTTATTATGTGCGTCCGCCAACGCCGCTGGATCGCGAAGCGCGCAACCGTGGGACGTCGGTCTATTTTCCGTCGCAGGTTGTGCCGATGCTGCCGGAAGTGCTCTCCAATGGCCTGTGCTCGCTGAACCCGCAGGTTGACCGCCTGTGTATGGTCTGCGAAATGACCGTTTCATCAAAAGGGCGTTTAACCGGCTATAAATTCTACGAAGCGGTGATGAGTTCCCATGCGCGCCTGACGTATACCAAAGTCTGGCATATGTTACAGGGCGACCAGGACCTGCGCGAGCAGTATGCGCCGCTGGTCAGGCACATCGAAGAGCTGCATAACCTCTACAAAGTGCTGGATAACGCCCGCGAAGAGCGTGGCGGCATCTCATTTGAAAGCGAAGAAGCGAAGTTTATCTTCAATGCTGAACGTCGCATTGAACGTATCGAGCAGACGCAGCGTAATGACGCACACAAGCTGATCGAAGAATGCATGATTCTGGCGAATATCTCGGCGGCGCGATTCGTTGAGAAAGCCAAAGAGCCTGCGCTGTTCCGTATTCACGACAAGCCGAGCACCGAGGCGATTACCTCCTTCCGTTCCGTTCTGGCGGAGCTGGGGCTGGAATTGCCGGGCGGCAATAAGCCGGAACCGCGTGATTATGCGGAGCTGCTGGAGTCGATTGCCGACAGGCCTGACGCGGAAATGCTGCAAACCATGCTGCTGCGCTCAATGAAACAGGCAATTTACGATCCAGAAAACCGTGGCCACTTTGGTCTGGCATTGCAGTCTTACGCGCACTTTACCTCGCCGATCCGCCGTTATCCTGACCTGTCGCTGCACCGCGCCATTAAGTATCTGCTGGCGCATGAGCAAGGGCATAAGGGCAACACGACGGAAACGGGCGGCTACCACTATTCGATGGAAGAGATGCTGCAACTGGGCCAGCACTGTTCTATGACCGAGCGCCGTGCTGACGAAGCCACGCGCGACGTCTCTGACTGGCTGAAGTGTGACTTCATGCTGGATCAGGTGGGGAACGTCTTTAAAGGGGTGATTTCCAGCGTAACCGGGTTCGGCTTCTTTGTTCGTCTGGATGAACTGTTTATTGATGGTCTGGTACACGTCTCTTCGCTGGACAACGATTACTACCGTTTCGATCAGGTAGGGCAGCGTCTGATGGGGGAATCCAGCGGCCAGACCTACCGTCTGGGCGACCGCGTGGAAGTCCGCGTCGAAGCGGTCAATATGGATGAGCGTAAAATTGACTTTAGCCTGATCTCCAGCGAACGCGCCCCGCGCAACGTCGGTAAAACCGCGCGTGAGAAAGCGAAAAGAGGCGAAACGGCTAAAAATGCCGGTAAGCGTCGTCAGGTGGGTAAAAAGGTGAATTTCGAACCGGATAGCGCCTTCCGCGGCGAGAAAGCGAAAGGTAAGGCGAAGAAAGAGAAGAAAGCCAAAAATCCATCGGCAAAGACGCAGAAAATCGCTGCCGCGACAAAAGCGAAGCGCGCGGCGAAGAAAAAGTCAGCTGAGTAATTTCCCCCTCTCCCCCTGCGTGGAGAGGGCGTTTGTACTGTAGACCGGGCAGGCATCGCGCCGCCCGGCAAAATTGATCAATGAGAACCATCAATGAGTGAAATGATTTACGGCATCCACGCGGTGCAGGCTCTGCTGGAACGTGCGCCAGAGCGCTTTCAGGACGTCTTTATTCTGAAAGGGCGGGAAGATAAACGCCTGCTGCCGCTGATCCATGCGCTGGAAGCGCAGGGCGTGGTGATCCAACTGGCGAACCGCCAGTATCTTGATGAAAAAAGCGAGGGTGCGGTACATCAGGGGATCATTGCGCGCGTGAAGCCGGGACGCCAGTATCAGGAAAACGATCTTCCTGATCTGATCGCGAAGTTCGACAATCCCTTCCTGCTGATCCTCGACGGCGTGACCGATCCGCATAACCTCGGCGCCTGTCTGCGTAGCGCAGACGCCGCTGGCGTACATGCGGTCATTGTGCCGAAAGATCGTTCCGCACAGCTTAATGCAACGGCGAAAAAGGTGGCCTGCGGCGCAGCCGAAAGCGTGCCGCTGATCCGTGTGACCAACCTGGCGCGTACCATGCGTCTGTTGCAGGAAGAGAATATCTGGATTGTCGGTACGGCGGGCGAAGCTGACCATACGCTGTTCCAGAGCAAAATGACCGGCCGGATGGCGCTGGTCATGGGCGCTGAAGGCGAAGGGATGCGTCGTCTGACCCGCGAGCACTGTGATGAGCTGATTAGCATTCCGATGGCGGGCAGCGTGTCGTCGCTGAACGTCTCCGTCGCGACCGGGATCTGCCTGTTTGAAGCGGTGCGACAGCGCAGCTAAGCGCTTTTGACTGATGAAGCCATCCCTCGGGATGGCTTTTTTGTGACCGTTATCCCAGGCGTGTCCCCCGCAGGCTGACCATACTTAATGCGACTGCCATTGACGGAGGGAAACACAATGCACTGGCAAACGCATACCGTTTTTAACCAACCGGCACCGCTCAACAACAGCAATTTATTCCTGTCTGATGGCGCGCTTTGCGAGGCGGTCGCCCGTGAAGGCGCGGGCTGGGACAGCGATCTTCTCGCCAGCATCGGTCAACAATTGGGCACTGCGGAGTCGCTGGAGCTGGGGCGGCTGGCGAACGCCTTTCCACCTGAACTGCTACGTTACGATCCACAAGGGCAGCGGCTGGACGATGTCCGTTTTCATCCCGCCTGGCATTTGCTGATGCAGGGCTTGTGCGCTAACCGTGTGCATAATCTGGCCTGGGAAGAGAACGCCAGGCAGGGGGCGTTTGTCGCGCGGGCTGCGCGTTTCATGTTGCATGCGCAGGTGGAAGCGGGCACGTTGTGTCCAGTTACGATGACTTTTGCCGCCACGCCGCTGCTGCTACAGATGCTGCCGCCCCCCTTCCACGACTGGTTAACGCCGCTACGCAGCGATCGCTATGATTCACACCTCCTGCCCGGTGGGCAAAAACGCGGCCTGCTGATTGGCATGGGCATGACGGAAAAGCAGGGCGGCTCCGATGTGCTGAGTAACACCACCCGGGCAGAGCGACTGGACGACGGCGCCTGGCGCCTGGTGGGGCACAAATGGTTTTTCTCCGTGCCGCAAAGCGACGCGCACCTGGTGCTGGCGCAGACGAAAGGCGGATTATCCTGCTTTTTTGTCCCGCGTTTTTTGCCTGACGGGCAGCGAAACGGCGTTCGCCTTGAGCGGTTGAAAGACAAACTGGGCAACCGCTCTAATGCCAGTTGCGAGGTTGAGTTTCAGGATGCGGTAGGCTGGCTACTGGGTGAGGAAGGCGAGGGGATTCGTCACATACTGAAGATGGGAGGGATGACCCGCTTTGATTGCGCGTTGGGCAGTCATAGTATGATGCGCCGGGCGTTTTCCGTGGCGATTTACCACGCGCATCAGCGGCAGGTGTTCGGCAAGTCTTTGATTGATCAGCCCATGATGCGGCAGGTTTTAAGTCGTATGGCGCTCCAGCTTGAAGGCCAGACGGCGCTGCTGTTTCGTCTGGCTCGTGCGTGGGATCGTCGTGGCGACCCGAAAGAAGCGCTCCGGGCGCGTTTGTTCACGCCAGCCGTGAAGTTTGCTATTTGCAAAAGTGGCATCCCCTTTGTTGCCGAGGCGATGGAAGTGCTCGGTGGCGTTGGCTATTGCGAGGAGAGCGAGCTGCCGCGCCTGTATCGTGAGATGCCGGTCAACAGCATCTGGGAAGGGTCGGGAAACGTCATGTGTCTGGACGTGCTGCGGGTGCTGAGTAAACAGACCGGCGTCTATGAGCTGCTCAACGAGGCTTTTGCGGAGGTCAAAGGGCAGGATCGGCATTATGATCGGGCGGTACGTCAGCTGCAACAGCGCTTGCGCAAATCCGATGAAGTGCAGGGGCGGGAGATAACACAGCAGCTGTTCCTGCTCGGCTGCGGGGCGCAAATGCTGCGCTATGCTTCTCCGCCGTTGGCACAGGCCTGGTGCCAAATGATGCTGGACACGCGCGGCGTGTTACGCCTGTCTGAACAGGTGCAAAATGATCTGTTGCTGCGGGCAACGGGGGGATTGCGATAACGATTTGCCTGATGGCGGCGTGGGCACGTCTTATCATGCCTGCGATCGGTGCAGGCCAGATAAGTTTACGCCATCAGGCAATCTGTTACGCATAAAGTATGGCTTGTACGCGCCAGTTATCGGGCTGCTGTTCTTCGTACATCTGGATAATCCGATACCACGAAGCGCCCTGCTCATCGGCTTTTAACGCAATGATACGTTCCACATCCTGCTGATTTCCCGAAATATTACTCACGGATATCAGACCAATTTCATTCAGGCCCGTTACGCAGTCCGCGCTGGCGAATTCGGCAGACTGCGCCGTCGTACTCACCAGGCCGGCAGAAAGCAGCAGTGAGGATAAGGCAAGAGATCGTTTCATCGTCAGCTCCTTTTACGTGACCCCGCATTCAACAGGGCATTCCATTGCGGTCATCCCATGATTTCATTGTGCACAGGTAAACGCATAGAGGCGCAAAGCAATGTAAAGCTGACTAAATTTCAACCTTCCGCTATTTACGATACAGGATGGCTTGCGAATACCATTGGCCTGTTACGATGGTTTCATCAACCAACAAAATAACGTAATAATCTGCTTTAGCGGCGGCGGCTTTCGCTCTGATCTCTGCCACAGCATCGTCAGGAGAACCCCGAACCATTGAGCTTACCGTTCCCATGCGCTGCAACCCTTGTGTCTGGTCACGGCGAATTTCCTGAGGATGGTCAGCGACTGGCGGTGCTGGTTGCGGCGTCCCTTGCAATACGCTACAGGCGCTTAAAAACAGTACCAGCATCAATGGGGCGAACCGGCGCATAACTCTATCTCGTTTACTGATAGCCATAGTGTAGTGCCTTATTAATTTCCTTTAGGGGGAATGTTCCCAAATTGTTATCTCTCACGCGATTTTCGAATGAAAATAGAGTGAAAGCGTAATCCACTTCTCAACATTATGAATCATTGCCGTACTCATTAACTTGAGTTATGTATTTCTCCGTGGCATATCAGAGAAAGGGGGATATATGATAAAAATAGAAACACGGTACCTGGCAGGACATTCCATACTCCACGCGTTTCCTGACGGTAAACGTGACACGCCCCTTCCATGTATTATTTTTTACCACGGTTTTACCTCTTCCAGCCTGGTCTATAGCTACTTTGCGGTTGCTCTGGCGCAGGCCGGGTTCCGGGTTATCATGCCGGATGCGCCCGAGCATGGCGCGCGGTTTAGCGGTGATGCGCAGGGGCGAATGACCCAATTCTGGCAGATTCTGCGGCAAAACATGCAGGAATTCGCTGCGTTACGTGCGGCAGTTCAACAGGAAAACTGGGTGCTGGAAGAACGTCTGGCCGTGGGGGGCGCATCAATGGGCGGTATGACGGCGCTGGGGATCATGGCCCGCCACCCGGAGGTAAAATGCGTCGCCAGCCTGATGGGGTCGGGTTATTTCACCCGACTGGCGCATACGCTTTTTCCGCCATTAATTCCTGAGACGCCTGAGCAACAGCGAGAATTTGACGACATCATTGCTCCCCTGGCTGAGTGGGAGGTGGCGCATCAGTTGCCAAAACTGGCCGACCGGCCGCTGCTGCTATGGCATGGACAGGAAGATGACGTCGTCCCTGCGGTGGAAACGTTCCGCTTACAACAGGCGCTGATTCAGGCGAACAGGGATCAGAACCTGACCTGTCTGTGGGAAGCAGGCGTACGCCACCGTATTACGCCAGAGGCGCTGGCGGCAACGGTGTCGTTTTTCCGCCAGCATCTTTAAACGCGCAGAATGCTAACGCCTTGCGCTTCAAGCTGTTGCAGAATGTCAGGGTTAGCATTTTTGCCCGTAATCAGCGTGTCTATTTGATCGGCGCGGCTGAACAACATGCCTGCGCGCTCGCCGATCTTGCTGCTATCCACCAGCACCACCAGCTTTCCGACCACGCTGAGCATTTTCTGCTCGGCCATAGCGGTGAGCATATCGGTTTTATACAGACCGTCTGCGGTCAGGCCTTTGCCGCTGGTAAACATCCAGTGCCCGGCATACAGGCTGTTTTCGCTGCCCTGGGGACTAAGCGTGATGGACTGGCTCTTGTTGTACTGACCTCCCATGATGATCACGCTTTCATGTTCCTGATCGATCAGATAGTTCGCCAGCGGGAGATAGTTGGTGATGATCTGCACCGGCTTACCGCATATTTCTCTGCCCAGCAGAAAGGCGGTCGATCCACAGTTGATCACCACGCTTTCCCCGGGATTCACCAGTTGCGCTGCCGCTTTAGCAATGCGCACTTTTTCATCGTGGTTCTGCGCCTGATGCAGATTCATCGGCGTCCAGCGTGGACGTTGCTGAGCGATCGCTTCGGCGCCATTACGCACTTTTTTGAGCTTTCCGCTCTCATCGAGCTTGTTGATATCCCGACGCGCCGTGGCTGGGGAGATCCCCAGACGTTCGATCACATTCTCGACGGTAACAAAGCCCAATTGCGCCAGCATATCCAGCAATATTTGATGTCTTTGTGCTTCAGTCATGAGCTATTCCGATACGAATTGATTTTAAAAGATGATATTTGAAATAGCCTGAAAATACTAAAGTAAATATAGAAAAATGCCGGGAAAACCCGGCATCGGAGAACAATTACAGGAAGGATTTGAACGGTAAATCCGGTTCCATCGTGAAGCAGTCATCAAAACCACGCGGGTAGTGATATTCAAAGTTGTCTTTATCCAGTGGCCAGGTGAACTTACCGCCAACCTGCCAGATAAACGGCTTGAAGCCATACTTCAGGCGATCTTTTTTCATTTCCCACAGAACGCGGATTTCCTGCGGATCGGCCTGGAAGTTCGACCAGATATCATGGTGGAACGGAATCACGACTTTCGTGTTCAGCGCTTCCGCCATACGCAGCATGTCGGCGCTGGTCATCTTGTCGGTGATGCCACGCGGGTTCTCGCCATAGGAGCCGAGCGCCACGTCGATCTGATGCTCATTGCCGTGCTTCGCATAGTAGTTGGAGTAGTGGGAGTCGCCGCTGTGATACAGCGTACCGCCCGGCGTTTTGAACAGGTAGTTCACCGCGCGCGCATCCATGCCGTCCGGCAGTACGCCCGCCGCCTTTTGATCGGCCGGAAGCGTGATGAGCGCAGTACGATCAAACGCATCAAGCGCATGAATTTCGATATCTTTCACTTTCACAACATCGCCCGGTTTGACCACGATGCAGCGCTCTTTCGGCACGCCCCAGCCTATCCACAGGTCAACGCAGGTTTGCGGCCCGATGAAAGGCACATCGTCAGCGCAGTTTTGCATCACCGCTGCGGCGACGTTGACGTCGATATGATCGTTATGATCGTGAGTGGCCAGCACGGCATCGATCTGGCGAATCGCGAAAGGATCGAGAACAAACGGCGTGGTGCGCAGGTTCGGCTGCAATTTCTTCACCCCTGCCATGCGCTGCATCTGATGGCCCGTTTTCATCAACGGATTGCCGTGGCTTTGTTTGCCGGTGCCGCACCAGAAATCAACGCATACGTTGGTGCCGCCTTCTGATTTCAGCCAGATGCCGGTGCAACCGAGCCACCACATAGCAAATGTGCCGGGCGCGACCTGTTCCTGTTCGATCTCTTCATTCAGCCAGCTTCCCCACTCAGGAAAGGTGCTCAGGATCCATGATTCACGCGTGATACTTTTCACTTTACTCATCGCATTTACCTTCATGTTTGTTCAAATTAAATCAGTGTATGATTGGTTTTGATTAATCCTGACATTATTTTTTCAAGATGGCAACGGCATATTTTTGCTTGTGCAGGGCGGTCTGGAAGTAAAGGAGAACGTAATGAAGGGCGTATAACTATTGAAATTAAATATATCTATTTGATTGAAATGGGTTTTATTGATGGCTGGTTAACGTCGGGTTAATCCTTTTCTGAAGTGTGGGAATTATTTGCGTGGTGCGTCACAATTAATCAAATTCAATCTTGTTGTGATTACTTTTGAAAATTAGAGTGGTGACACAACAACCTGAGCGTACGCAGAGCTCAGCAACTTCGTCTACTGGAGATCGTTATGGAGATCCTCTACAACATCTTTACCGTTTTCTTTAACCAGGTTATGACCAATGCTCCGCTGCTACTGGGTATTGTCACCTGTCTGGGCTATATCCTCCTACGCAAAAGTGTCAGCGTTATTATCAAAGGTACGATAAAAACCATTATTGGTTTCATGTTATTACAGGCAGGGTCCGGCATCCTGACCAGTACCTTTAAGCCCGTCGTGGCGAAGATGTCTGAGGTGTATGGCATCAACGGCGCGATTTCTGATACTTACGCCTCCATGATGGCGACGATCGAGCGCATGGGCGATGCTTACAGTTGGGTCGGGTATGCCGTGCTGTTAGCGCTGGCATTGAATATCGGCTACGTGCTGCTGCGCCGGATTACCGGGATTCGCACCATCATGCTTACCGGGCATATCATGTTCCAGCAGGCGGGGCTGATCGCGGTGTTCTTCTACATCTTCGGTTATCCGATGTGGACCACCATTATCTGCACGGCGGTTCTGGTGTCCCTGTATTGGGGGATCACCTCCAATATGATGTATAAGCCGACGCAGGAAGTCACAGACGGCTGTGGTTTCTCCATTGGTCACCAGCAACAGTTTGCCGCATGGCTGGCGTATAAAGTCGCGCCATATCTCGGTAAAAAAGAAGAGAGCGTTGAAGATCTCAAACTGCCCGGCTGGCTGAATATCTTCCACGACAATATCGTCTCCACGGCAATTGTCATGACCATCTTCTTCGGCGCGATCCTGCTCTCTTTTGGCCTGGATGTGGTTCAGGCGATGGCGGGTAAAACGCACTGGTCTATCTATATCCTGCAAACCGGCTTCCAGTTCGCCGTCGCTATTTTCATCATCACGCAGGGCGTGCGCATGTTTGTCGCCGAACTGTCCGAAGCATTTAACGGTATCTCTCAGCGTCTGATCCCCGGTGCTGTGCTGGCGATTGACTGTGCGGCGATTTATAGCTTCGCGCCGAACGCGGTGGTCTGGGGCTTTATGTGGGGCACGATTGGTCAGCTGATCGCCGTTGGTATTCTGGTAGGTTGCGGCTCCTCCATTCTGATCATCCCTGGCTTTATCCCAATGTTCTTCTCTAACGCCACGATTGGCGTGTTCGCTAACCACTTTGGCGGCTGGCGCGCGGCGCTCAAGATTTGCCTGGTTATGGGCATGATCGAAATCTTTGGCTGCGTCTGGGCGGTGAAACTGACCGGTATGAGCGCCTGGATGGGAATGGCTGACTGGTCGATTCTGGCGCCTCCGATGATGCAAGGCTTCGTCAGCATCGGGCTGATGTTTATGAGCGTCATGATACTGATTTCACTGGCTTATATGTTCTTCGCAGGGCGCACATTGCGCGCTGAAGAAGATGCAGAAAAACAACTGGCAGAACACTCTGCTTAATAAGGAGTTCCGATTATGACCGTACGTATTCTGGCTGTTTGTGGTTGTGGGCAAGGCAGTTCAATGATCATGAAAATGAAAGTTGACCAGTTTCTGACGCAGCAGGGCGTTGCGCACACGGTAAATAGTTGCGCGGTGGGTGAGTACAAAAGTGAGCTGAACGGTGCGGACATCATTATTGCCTCGACGCACGTCGCCAGCGAAATCACCGTTTCCGGTAATAAATATGTGGTGGGTGTGCGCAATATGCTTTCCGCCGCTGATTTTGGTCCGAAACTGATGGAAGTGATCAAAGAGCACTTTCCGAACGACCTGAAATAAGGACGCAGCATGAAATTACGTGATTCGCTGGCGGAGAATAAGTCCATTCGCCTGAATGCAGAAGCGAGCACCTGGCAGGAGGCGGTGAAAATCGGCGTAGACCTGCTGGTGGAAGCGGATGTTGTGGAGCCGCGTTACTACCAGGCCATTCTTGATGGCGTAGAGCGTTTTGGTCCGTATTTTGTGATTGCGCCAGGCCTGGCGATGCCGCATGGCCGCCCGGAAGAGGGCGTCAAAAAAACCGGCTTCGCGCTGGTGACGCTGAAAACGCCGATGGTCTTCAACCACGAAGATAATGACCCGGTCGATATCCTCATCACGCTGGCGGCAGTGGATGCCCGCGCGCATCAGGAAGACGGCATCATGCAAATCGTCAACCTGTTTGAAGATGAAGCCAACTTTGACCGTTTACGCGCCTGCCGTACCGAGCAGGATGTGCTGGATTTAATTGATAACGCCACTGCGGCGGCAGTTTAAGTAAGGAATAGAAATGTCATTACCTATGTTGCAAGTTGCGCTGGATAACCAGACGCTGTCCCACGCTTACGAAACGACCCGCCTGATCGCGGAAGAAGTCGATATTATCGAAGTTGGCACCATCCTGTGCGTGGGTGAAGGCGTACGTGCGGTACGCGATCTGAAAGCGCTTTATCCGCATAAGATCGTGCTGGCTGACGCCAAAATTGCGGACGCGGGGAAAATTCTTTCTCGTATGTGCTTTGAAGCCAACGCGGATTGGGTGACGGTTATCTGCTGCGCGGATATCAACACCGCCAAAGGCGCGCTGGAAGTGGCGCAAGAGTTTAACGGCGATGTGCAGATTGAACTGACCGGCTACTGGACCTGGGAGCAGGCGCAGGAGTGGCGTGATGCGGGGATCCAGCAGGTGGTTTATCACCGTAGCCGTGATGCACAGGCCGCTGGCGTGGCCTGGGGCGAAGCGGATATCAGCGCGATCAAACGTCTCTCTGATATGGGCTTTAAAGTGACCGTGACCGGCGGCCTGGCGCTGGAAGACCTGCCGCTGTTTAAGGGCATTCCAATCCATGTCTTTATTGCTGGTCGCAGCATTCGCGACGCCGCCTCTCCGGTTGAAGCCGCGCGTCAGTTCAAACGTTCTATCGCCCAGTTGTGGGGATAAGGAGCGGATATGCTGTCTAAACAGACTCCGCTTGGCATCTACGAAAAAGCGCTCCCCGCCGGGGAGTGCTGGTTGGATCGCCTGCGGCTGGCGAAAGAACTGGGCTTCGATTTCGTTGAAATGTCTGTCGATGAAACCGATGCCCGCCTGGCGCGCCTCGACTGGAACCGTGAGCAGCGCCTGGCGCTGGTGAGCGCTATCGCGGAGACCGGCGTGCGGGTGCCGTCCATGTGCCTGAGCGCGCATCGTCGCTTTCCGTTGGGCAGCGAAGATGATGCTGTACGTGCGCAAGGGCTGGAGATCATGCGTAAAGCCATTCAGTTTGCGCAGGATATCGGTATTCGCGTCATCCAGCTTGCGGGTTACGACGTGTACTATCAGGAGGCCAACAATGAAACGCGCCGTCGTTTTCGTGATGGGCTGAAAGAGAGCGTCGAGATGGCAAGCCGTGCTCAGGTCACGCTGGCGATGGAGATCATGGATTACCCTCTGATGAACTCCATCAGCAAAGCGCTGGGTTATGCGCACTATCTTAATAACCCGTGGTTCCAGCTTTATCCTGATATTGGCAATCTGTCAGCCTGGGATAACGATGTGCAGATGGAGTTGCAGGCTGGAATGGGGCATATCGTCGCGGTTCATGTCAAAGATACGAAGCCAGGCGTGTTCAAGAACGTGCCGTTCGGTGAAGGTGTCGTCGATTTTGAACGCTGTTTCGCCACGCTCAAGCAGAGTGGGTATTGCGGGCCATACCTGATTGAGATGTGGAGTGAAACGTCGGACGATCCGGCGCGTGAGGTGGCGAAAGCGCGTGATTGGGTGAAAGCGCGTATGGCCAGCGCCGGTCTGGTGGAGACAGCATAATGCAAAAACTCAGGCAGCACGTTTTTGAAGCCAATATGGATTTGCCGCGTTATGGCCTGGTGACTTTCACCTGGGGCAACGTCAGCGCGATCGACAGGGAGCGCGGGCTGGTGGTCATTAAGCCTAGCGGGGTGGCTTATGAAACTATGAAAGCGGACGATATGGTGGTGGTGGATCTCCAGGGCAATGTGGTGGAAGGGCAGTGGCGGCCTTCTTCCGATACCGCCACGCATCTGGCGCTGTACCGTCGTTACCCTTCGCTGGGCGGCATCGTGCACACGCACTCTACGCATGCCACGGCGTGGGCGCAGGCAGGGCTGGCGATCCCGGCGCTGGGCACGACCCATGCGGACTACTTCTTTGGCGATATCCCCTGTACCAGGGCGTTAACCGAAGAAGAAGTGCAGGGTGAATATGAGCTGAACACCGGCCATGTGATTATCGAAACGCTGGGTGACGGTCAGCCGCTGCATACGCCTGGCGTCGTGGTGTATCAGCACGGGCCGTTCGCCTGGGGCAAAGATGCGCATGACGCCGTGCATAATGCGGTGGTGATGGAAGAGGTCGCGCGGATGGCATGGATTGCTCGCGGTATCAATCCGGCGCTCAGCCCGATCGACGATTATTTAATGAATAAACATTTTATGCGTAAGCATGGGCCTGACGCCTATTACGGACAAAAGTAAGACACGTGCCCTGGAATCATTACTTCCTTCGGGATGTTACCGGCCTGATTCCGGGGCCGCTTTTGCCATAAAAAAGCCCCCGGTGAAGGGGGCAAGTCAAACTATGGCAATGTTCTCGTTGGTTTTTCCTGGTGCTAGCGATAAATATCCGCGCTGGCGCGCATGTTGCCGTTACTTCCCGGTTCCCGGGTCAGGATGGCGTGGTAGTACGTTGCGCCTCGCGCATCTGTCTCTTCATTCAATGCCTGATCTGCTTCACTTTCAGTGGCGAAGTTATGGTTTATATAAATCACGCCTAAGCTCTGCACATCATCCATATTTCGTGCCTGGTGATTATCGATTTTGATGGCTGCCATCGCGTTTGCACTGAGCAAAAGCGCAGCCAGAAGGGTCATAACACGCGCTCGCATACTGTACCTCCTCGACTGCTGTGTCTGGTTAGCAATATCTCCTGTAAGTGAATTGCTTCTGATTTAATTTTAATCGCTACCAGCGAAGTCGATAGCGACCATTTCTGATGCAGTTGTTCAAAAAATTGGCGCGATGCCATGTGATTAATTTTAAATCACATGGTTAACCTGTCTTTGCGCTTCGTGTGAATTTTTGCGCAATCAACTTGTGTTTCCTCATGGGCGCAAGTATTATGACGCGTCATTTTTCAGCCGACCTTTAACACGTTCCTTGCCTCCCCGGGATTCGGCTGACCCAGACAGGAGGCTGAATAATCCGTAAGGAGCAATTCGATGCGTCATTACGAAATCGTTTTTATGGTCCATCCTGACCAGAGCGAACAGGTTCCGGGCATGATCGAGCGCTACACTGGTGCAATCACTGGTGCAGAAGGCAAGATCCACCGTCTGGAAGACTGGGGCCGCCGTCAGCTGGCTTACCCGATCAACAAACTGCACAAAGCTCACTACGTTCTGCTGAACGTTGAAGCGCCGCAGGAAGTGATCGATGAGCTGGAAACTAACTTCCGCTTCAACGATGCCGTTATCCGTAGCATGGTAATGCGTACTAAGCACGCTGTTACCGAAGCATCTCCGATGGTTAAAGCGAAAGACGAGCGCCGTGAGCGTCGCGATGATTTCGCAAACGAAACCGCAGATGATGCAGATGCTGGGGATTCTGAAGAGTAATTTCTGATGACCAACCGTCTGGCGTTGTCCGGCACCGTGTGCAGGATGCCCCTTCGAAAGGTCAGTCCATCAGGAATTCCGCACTGCCAGTTCGTGCTTGAGCATCGTTCTGTGCAGGAGGAAGCCGGGTTTCACCGGCAGGCGTGGTGTCAAATGCCCGTTATTGTTAGCGGACACGAAAACCAGGCCATTACTCACAGTATAACGGTCGGCAGCCGCATAACCGTTCAGGGGTTCATCTCTTGCCACAAGGCAAAGAACGGCCTGAGCAAAATGGTTCTGCATGCCGAGCAGATTGAATTGATAGATTCTGGAGACTAGCCATATGGCACGTTATTTCCGTCGTCGCAAGTTCTGCCGTTTCACCGCGGAAGGCGTTCAAGAGATCGACTATAAAGATATCGCTACGCTGAAAAACTACATCACCGAAAGCGGTAAGATTGTCCCAAGCCGTATCACCGGTACCCGTGCAAAATACCAGCGTCAGCTGGCTCGCGCTATCAAACGCGCTCGCTACCTGTCCCTGCTGCCGTACACTGATCGTCATCAGTAATCGGCCACGGTCCATTAATACGACTTTGAGAGGATAAGGTAATGCAAGTTATTCTGCTTGATAAAGTAGCAAACCTGGGTAGCCTGGGTGATCAGGTTAACGTTAAAGCGGGCTACGCTCGTAACTTCCTGGTACCACAGGGTAAAGCTGTTCCTGCTACCAAGAAAAACGTTGAGTTCTTCGAAGCACGTCGCGCTGAACTGGAAGCTAAACTGGCTGACGTTCTGGCTGCTGCAAATGCACGCGCAGAGAAAATCAACGCCCTGGAAACCGTAACCATCGCGTCCAAAGCCGGCGACGAAGGTAAACTGTTCGGTTCCATCGGTACTCGCGACATCGCTGACGCTGTAACAGCAGCAGGCGTTGAAGTGGCTAAGAGCGAAGTTCGTCTGCCGAACGGCGTTCTGCGTACCACTGGTGAGCACGAAGTGAACTTCCAGGTTCACAGCGAAGTATTCGCTAAACTGACTGTAAACGTAGTAGCTGAATAAGTTTTATTCTTCTATCGCGTAAAAACGCCGGCCTTGTGCTGGCGTTTTGCTTTTCTGCCCCCCTGTTTTTCGCACTGGCTATTCTTTACCCTTTTCGGGATAATAAAAAATAAAACATTATTTCAAAGTGGTGATGGAATGGAGATAACCCACCAGCAGCCCCTGTTCGCGCGTAAAAACGTTGTCTATCTGGGGGCGGCATTTTGTTGTCTGTTATGGGGAAGCGCCTACCCGGCGATAAAAAGCGGGTATGAGATCTTTCAGATTGCGACAGATGATATCCCGTCAAAAATTGTCTTTGCCGGATACCGTTTCTTGTTCGCGGGGTTATTGCTGCTGTTGCTGGCGATGGCGCAGCGTAAACCGATCGGCCGCTTAAGCCCGCGCCAGTTTGGTCAACTGACCCTGCTGGGGCTGACGCAAACCTCGCTGCAATATATCTTTTTCTATATCGGTCTGGCGTTCACCACGGGCGTGAAAGGATCGATCATGAATGCCACAGGCACTTTTTTTAGCGTGCTGCTGGCGCACTTCATCTACCAGAACGACAAACTGAGCTACAACAAAACCCTCGGCTGTATTCTTGGCTTTGCCGGGGTGATGGTGGTGAACTTCAACAGCGGGCTGATGGATTTCAGCTTTAGCCTGTTGGGTGATGGCTCCGTGGTGCTGGCTGCTTTTATTCTTTCTGCCGCGACCCTTTACGGTAAACGTATTTCGCAGACGGTTGACCCAACGGTGATGACGGGCTATCAGCTTGGCATCGGCGGCCTGGCGCTGGTGATTGGCGGCTATGCCTTCGGCGGCTCGCTCTCCGTGCACGGCCTCGCTTCTGTGGCGATTCTGGGCTATCTGACGCTGCTCTCGTCTGTTGCTTTTGCGCTGTGGAGTATTTTGCTCAAGTACAACCGCGTCGGGATGATTGCGCCGTTTAACTTCCTGATTCCGGTTTCTGGTGCGGTGCTGTCGGCGATTTTCCTCGGCGAAAATATTTTTGAATTGAAATATGCGGTTGCGTTGGTGCTGGTGTGTTCGGGGATCTGGTGGGTGAACAAGGTGAAGCGGTAACGCCTGATGGCGCTACCGCTTATCAGGCCTGCAATCGCGGGTGCCGTAGGCCGGATAAGGCGACGCCGCCATCCGGCAATTTGCGCGTTTAACGGGCGCGAATAAAGCTGCCGTTTGGCTGACGGGTAAACAGAACCTGTTGGTCATTACCGGTATCGATGGTCAATCCTGTCACCACGCCATTCGCATTCTGGCGGATCTGCACCATCTGGCCATCTTTCAGATTGCTCAGCGGCTTGCCTGCGCCTTCAACCTGCGCCATCGCGTAAACGTCCGTTGGCGGTAGGCCGTGGTCACGGAACAACTGCGCCAGCGTTTTACCTGACTCCACGCGATAGGAGCGCCACTGCTGGTCAATTCCCCCATTCTGCTGGAAAGGCTGTGTTTGCGGCTGGGATTGCTGCGTCTGCGGCGGCTCTTCCGGTTGACCTTCCTGGATGGGTTCCGGCGCTACGGGGGCAACCTGTCCCGGATCGTTTTGCGGGGCAACCAGTTGCGCCTGAAGTTCGGCTTCTGTCGGCGGTTGCGACTGTGACTGGATATCTGTCTGGACATTACGCGTGACGACGGGCGTATCGCGGGTATCATTCGAGGGAAGCAGAAAACCGACCACCAGCACGATAGCGGCAATAATAATGCCACGGCGATGCATAGGCGGCAGCGGGTCCATGATGCGAAAATTGTCCGGTGCATGCCAGATTTTCGCCAGGGTTGGTTTTAGTTCAAAGCGCCCGGGCATGGCTTTCCTCCTGCTCCGCGTCTCGTTCCTCAATCATAGAGTATAGATGCCTAACGCTATGATGTTCGTAGTTATACCCGCTTTCGTGACATCAGCATGGGTTATTCTTATTGTTTCTTTTTCCCCGCGATTTGTCATCTCTTCCCGAGACAAAGTTTTACCGGAAGAGACGTGGCTGCTATGCTGCCCGCTACTTTACCTCCGATGAAAGGAAATATGATGGCAACCCCGACTTTTGACACTATCGAAGCGCAAGCAAGCTATGGCATTGGTTTACAGGTAGGGCAGCAGCTGAGCGAATCCGGTCTGGAAGGTCTGTTGCCTGAAGCGCTGGTGGCAGGTATCGCTGATGCGCTGGAAGGCAAACACCCGGCAGTGCCTGTTGATGTGGTGCATCGCGCGCTGCGTGAAATTCACGAACGTGCGGATGCCGTACGTCGCGAACGTTTCCAGGCAATGGCGGCAGATGGCGTCAAATATCTGGAAGAAAACCGTGAGAAAGAGGGTGTGAACAGCACCGAATCCGGTCTGCAATTCCGCGTGATCACCCAGGGTGAAGGCGCGATTCCGGCGCGTACTGACCGTGTACGCGTACACTACACCGGCAAACTGATCGACGGCACCGTCTTTGACAGCTCCGTTGCGCGCGGCGAACCGGCTGAATTCCCGGTGAACGGCGTGATCCCAGGCTGGATTGAAGCGCTGACCCTGATGCCGGTTGGTTCCAAATGGGAACTGACTATCCCTCAGGAACTGGCCTACGGCGAGCGTGGCGCGGGCGCGTCCATTCCTCCGTTCAGCACTCTGGTGTTTGACGTAGAACTGCTGGAAATCCTGTAAGCAGTGACTTCTGTTCCCCTCTTTGTTGGGGGGAACAGAAAATATGCAAGAAAACCGTAAGTTAGCCAGATGTCGATATTTTATCTTGCAAATGTAGCCATTGCGTGTATTTTTGTGAGCTAATTCGCGTTGCCAGAGTGATATGACACTCACTTTAAACATATAATTAACATTATATCTAAATCTTAGTATTCATCCCGCCGATTCTTACCTAATATCGATGAGTCCTGATAACAGGATCGTCGTATCATATGACGCACTAAAGGCCGCAGAGCCTGCACAACACAGACAGGTACAGGAAGAAAAAACATGGTAGATCAGGTAAAAGTCGTTGCCGACGAACAGGCACCGGCTGAACAGTCGCTACGGCGCAATCTCACAAACCGTCATATTCAGCTTATTGCGATTGGCGGCGCCATCGGCACCGGCTTATTTATGGGCTCTGGTAAAACGATCAGCCTCGCCGGGCCGTCGATCATTTTCGTTTATATGATCATCGGTTTTATGCTCTTTTTCGTCATGCGGGCAATGGGTGAATTGCTGCTCTCGAATCTGGAATATAAATCCTTCAGTGATTTCGCTTCCGACCTGCTCGGGCCGTGGGCGGGATATTTCACCGGCTGGACTTACTGGTTCTGCTGGGTGGTCACCGGGATGGCGGACGTCGTTGCGATTACCGCCTATGCGCAGTTTTGGTTCCCCGGCCTTTCAGACTGGGTCGCCTCGCTGGCGGTCGTTGTTCTGCTGCTGAGCCTTAACCTTGCGACCGTGAAAATGTTCGGCGAGATGGAGTTCTGGTTTGCGATGATCAAGATTGTCGCTATCGTGGCGCTGATCGTCGTCGGTCTGGTGATGGTTATGATGCACTTCAAATCACCGACCGGGGTTGACGCGTCGTTTACTCATCTGTGGAATGATGGCGGCTGGTTCCCGAAAGGGATCAGCGGCTTCTTTGCGGGCTTCCAGATAGCGGTATTCGCGTTCGTGGGGATTGAGCTGGTGGGCACCACCGCCGCAGAGACCAAAGACCCGGAGAAATCCCTGCCGCGCGCGATTAACTCAATCCCGATTCGTATCATCATGTTCTACGTTTTTGCGCTGATCATCATTATGTCGGTCACGCCGTGGAGCTCGGTAGTACCAACCAAAAGCCCGTTTGTTGAGCTGTTTGTACTGGTAGGACTGCCGGCCGCCGCCAGCCTGATTAACTTCGTGGTGCTGACGTCTGCGGCCTCTTCCGCCAACAGCGGCGTGTTTTCTACCAGCCGTATGCTGTTTGGTCTGGCGCAAGAGGGCGTGGCGCCGAAAGCGTTCGCTAAATTGTCTAAGCGCGCGGTGCCGGCGAAAGGGCTGACCTTCTCCTGTATCTGTCTGCTGGGCGGCGTGGTGATGCTGTACATCAATCCGAGCGTGATTGGCGCGTTCACCATGATCACGACGGTGTCGGCTATTCTGTTCATGTTTGTCTGGACCATCATTCTCTGCTCGTACCTGGTGTACCGTAAGCAGCGTCCGCACCTGCATGAGAAGTCCATCTATAAGATGCCGCTTGGTAAGCTGATGTGCTGGGTGTGTATGGCGTTCTTCGTCTTTGTGCTGGTACTGCTGACGCTGGAAGATGATACCCGTCAGGCGCTGATCGTCACGCCGCTGTGGTTTATTGCGCTGGGGCTGGGCTGGCTGTTTATCGGTAAGAAACGTATGGCAGGAGTGCGTTAATCTTGATGCCCGGTGGCGTAAAGCTTACCGGGCCTACGGATTGTAGGCCGGATAAGCGTTAGCGCCATCCGGCTACACATTATTCCCCGGCCAGTGCGCGCGGGAACAAGACGTTGTTTTCCAGACTGATGTGTTCCATCAGATCGTCAATCATTTCATTAATGCCGTTGTACATCGCTTTCCAGGTGGTGCAGGCTTCTGGCGGCGGCGTGACGTTGTTGGTGGTGTGTTTGATCACTTCCAGCAATTCGCCAGCGTCATCGTGTTCGCTTTCCATGACGCTAATCGGGCCCATTGCCTGGCTTCCCATGCCTTGTTTGATCATCGGGAACAGGATCTGCTCTTCTTTCATCATGTGGCTGGAAAGTTCCTGATGCAGCATAGTCAGGTATTTCGCCAGACCTTTCGGTACGCTGGGTTTGTCTGCGTGAACGCGTTCCACTTTGGTGGCTTGCAGGATCAGCTCCGGCAGTTGCTCGCGGTGTCTGTCGTGGTAGCGCACGATAATGTGGTCGATAATTTCGGCCAACGGCGCGGTACGCCAGTCCTTCTCAATCGGTTGTTCAGCCAACTGTGCCAGTTCTGCTTCAATGGCTTCTACATCCAGCTCTTTACGTGCAGCAGCGCGCGCGAGCGTCTGCTTACCACCGCAGCAGTAATCCATATCGTACTTACGAAACAGCGCCGAGGCGCGAGGAATAGAGAGCGCCAGTTCACCTAAAGGTTGATCGCGAAAAGACATAGCCGTTACCTCATTCTCAATAATATAAGATGTATTTTAAATACATCTTTAAGCCGAAGATATAACCCTTTCGGGTCAGAATAAAATGTGATGACCATCACAAAAAATGTTTGTGCCTTAACGTGCTGAATCTTATTGAAAAGGGCAGGAATACGCGCGGCAAGCCGCCGGACAAAATTAAATATGCCGGCGGCACTGCCGATAGTTAGACCTCTGACAATACCTGCATAGTAAAAGGCAACAAATGTTCAAACGAATCAAAGTTATAACCTTACTGATTATCGTGTTACTCGCCCTCGGCGCGATGCAGCTTATTTCGGCGGGCGTTTTTATCAGCGCGCTTAATAACGATAAGCAAAATTTTACCGTATCGCAGCGTTCCAGCCAGAACGTCGCGGAGTTTACCGATGCCTGGATCAGCCTGAACCAGGCGCGCGTCACGCTTAACCGCGGCATGTTGCGCCTGCAAAGCAGCATGGCCAATGAGATCAACGGCGGTCAGCTAAATGAACTGGTGAAGACGGCGAATGCTCTGCTGGCTGATGCGCAGCGTCATTACGATAAATATTACGCGCTGCCAGAAACGCCGGGGCTGGATGAACACCTGGCCGACCGTCTGGAAGAGCAGTACGGCATCTACTCCGCGACGCTGGCGAAAATGAATACCTTCCTTGCCGCAGGACAACTGGAAGAGATGTTCAAACAGAATGCGGAACAAAAACAGACGGCGATGCAGGACGTGTACCTGGAATGGCGTGCCGCGCAGGCCGAACTGACGAACGCGGGCATTCAACAAAATGAACAGGACTACCAGCGCATTCTGTGGATTCTGGCGGCCGTTATGCTGGCGGTTGTCGCGGTGATCGTGATTAGCTGGCTGGCAATGCAGCGTGTCTTACTTAAACCGTTACATGATGTTATGGAACATATCCGCCATATTGCGGCAGGCGACCTGACGCGCAATATCCATACCGAAGGCAGTAATGAAATGGCGCTGCTGGCGCATAACGTACATGAGATGCAGCAGGCGCTGGCGAACACGGTCAGCGTGGTACGTGAAGGCGCTGACACGATCTATACCGGTGCGGGTGAAATTGCGACAGGCAGTAGCGATCTCTCTTCGCGTACTGAACAGCAGGCCGCATCGCTGGAAGAGACTGCCGCCAGTATGGAACAACTCACCGCAACCGTGAGACAGAACGCCGACAACGCACGTCAGGCGTCCAGCCTGGCAAAAAATGCCTCTGAGACGGCGCAGAAAGGCGGCAACGTAGTGGACGGCGTTGTGCGCACGATGGATGAAATTGCCACCAGCTCCAGCAAAATCGCGCAGATCACCAGCGTTATCGACGGTATCGCATTCCAGACCAATATCCTGGCGCTGAACGCGGCGGTGGAAGCCGCTCGCGCGGGCGAACAGGGCCGTGGCTTTGCGGTGGTCGCTGGCGAGGTGCGCACGCTGGCGCAGCGTAGCGCGCAGGCGGCGAAAGAGATCAAAACGCTGATTGATGACTCCGGTAATCGGGTCAGCGCGGGTTCCGCGCTGGTGCATGAAGCGGGGGAAACGATGGTGGAAATTGTCAGTGCGGTAACGCGTGTGACCGACATCATGGGGGAGATTGCCTCTGCATCTGATGAACAAAGTCGCGGCATTGACCAGGTTGGCCTGGCGGTGGCGGAGATGGATCGCGTGACGCAGCAGAACGCCGCGCTGGTGGAAGAGTCGGCGACTGCCGCCGTTGCGCTTGAAGAGCAGGCGGCGCGTCTGACCCAGACGGTAGCGGTGTTTAAAGTTTAACCTCTGCTCCGGCCTACAGGATAATATCTTGTAGGCCGGATTAGCGCAGCGCCATCCGGCACATTATGACTGTGAAACCACGACGACGCCGGGTTTCTGCGGCCTGGCTCTGACGGCTATCACCACCCCAACAATCAGCAGCGCAATGCCGCTTACCGTCAGCAGCGGTGGAAATTCCTCGCGCAGTATAAAGGTGTACAACAGGCCAGCCAGTGTTTCGAACACGATCAAGGGCCCCAGAATCACCGTCGGCAGCTTTTGACTGGCGACGTTCCAGCATAGCGCCCCCACCCATGAACAGAGCACGGCAATGGCGACCATCAGGGCGACAAAGACATCAGGCCGGGGGCCAAAGGGGAGAGGAAAGCCGGGCATCTGCTTACCCAACCAGATGCAGGCCGCGACATAACCCAACAGCGAAACGGGAAGCGTCACTAGCGCCTGTGCTGTTGCCCACATCATCGGATGTTTATCCGGGTTTTCCCGCAGCCAGCGGGCATTACGTAACGCGTACCATGCCCAGCACACAACGGAAACCAGCGCCAGCGCGATACCTGAACCGTAGCGCCAGCCGCTAAACTCCGGCAGCCCCTGATTCAGCTCCGCAATATTGACGCACAGCAGGCCAACGCCGATGAGCGCCAGCGCAGGCGCCAGACGCCGCCAGGATAACTTACCATCTCGCTGGCTGTAGAGCAGGTTGGCAAACACCGGGATCACCACCGGCAACGTGCCGATGATCATGGTAGAAACGGGGGCTCCCGTGCGCTGGATAGCGCTCGCCAGGCAGACGTAATAGATCAGATTGCCCATCATCGTCAGCGCGAGTGCGGTTATCCAGTCTTTGCGCGTCAACTGGCGCAGGCGCGCACGCCCCAACCACGCCAGGGGCACAGCAATTAACCCCAGCGCCAGATAGCGCCCCATCGACTGCAATACCGCCGGATACTCCGGTACGATCAACGGTCCGACAAAAATCAGTCCCCACATTAACCCTGCCAGCAGGGCATACAACACGCCGCTAATCATCGTTGATATCCACATCGTTTCACATTGCGAAAAGTGTAGGCAGGAGAAATGCGCCAGTATTGTATGAGATTGCGCATTAGCGCGGATAAACCTGTTTTTGATAACGCACTGGCGTAATGCCGTAGCGATGGGTAAAGGCGCGCGTGAGATGAGATTGATCGGTTAGCCCGGTGGCGGCCGCCACATCCGCTGCGGGCATCCCGAGCGTGAGAAACGCCTTTGCCCGCCACAGACGGATCGCCATCAGCATTTGGTGCGGCGTAACGTGGAAATGGGCCTTGAACTGACGCTGAAAATGCCAGGGGCTTAATGAGGCGACCCGCGCCAGTTCGTCAAGCGTGACCGGATGCATGTAGTTGTCGTGCAGGTAGTCCCGCACGCGCTCAAAGCGATGTCCGCCTTCCCGCACTTCCGGCGCATGGCGCGCCAGCGGCTGGAAGGTGTCGATCAGATCGAGCAGCAGCCCTTTTTGCGCCAGCGGATCGTCGGTATGCCACAGGCCGTGGATCAGCGTGCAGATCTGGCGTGAGCGCAGCGGATCGTGGCGCGTGACCTCATGAAACCACCAGTGACGAACCCCGGTCACTTCTTCCAGCAGATCGGGATCGAGATAAATCATCCGATAGCGCCAGCCGTCGGCGGTTTCCGCTTCGCCGGTATGCAGCTCATCGGGATTCATGGTGACAACGGAGTGAACGGGGGCAACGTACTGCGTGCCGCGATAGCGAAAGCGTTCGGCGCCGGCTTCAATCGCGCCGATACCGAAGGCTTCGTGGGTATGAGGCTCGAAAGCGTAACGCGAGATATGCGCATGATACAGCTCAACCCCCGGCACCTGCGCCAGATGGCGAAAGCGGGCGCTGTCTTTCTCATCGCTAAACTGTTCGGGTACGCCTTGCACGTTGTCTCTCCCTGAAAGCCATCTGTTCATTATCAGAGATGGCCAGCAGGGATGCCACAACAATTAACCTGTTTTTAACACTTACAGGATGCTTTTGACGCTTTCCGCCAGCGAGGTTGTCGGGCGACCGATCAGTGCGCTCAGAGTATGGCTGTCGTCAAACAGGCCGCCTTTTGCGGCACCCGCGTCAGAATCAGCCAGCATATCCGCCAGACCCGCTGGCAGGCCCACGCCTTTCAGCGCGGCGGCGAAATCGGCTTCATTCAGGTTCTGATAGACGACCTTTTTCCCGCTCTGTTTTGCCAGTTCGGCGGCTAACTGGCTCAGCGTCCAGCCTTCGTCGCCTGCCAGTTCATACACTTTACCGGCATGGCCTTCTTCGCTGATGACGCGAGCGGCTGCGGCAGCGTAATCGGCACGGGTTGCAGAGGCGATTTTGCCTTCTCCGGCCGCGCCGATAAAGACGCCGTGCTCCAGGGCCGCTGGCGCGCTCGCCAGGTAATTTTCGGTGTACCAGCCGTTGCGCAGCAGGGCGTAAGGAATGCCTGAATCCGCCAGCATTTTTTCGGTTTCCACATGTTCAACATGCAGGCCCAGCGGGGAACGGTCTGCGTGCAGCAGGCTGGTATAGGCAATGAATTTCACGTTTGCGGCTATTGCCGCGTTAATCACGTTGCGGTGCTGAGCGGCACGTTGCCCGACTTCGCTTGATGAGATCAGTAGCAATCTGTCGATGCCCTGCAACGCTGCCGTGAACGCGGCTTCGTCGCTGTAGTCCGCCTGGCGTACGGTAACGCCCAGTCGGGTTAGCGCGTCAGCTTTCGCGGGGTTACGGACAATCGCCGCAATCTGGCTGGCAGGAACGGTTTTCAGTAAGGTATCGATAACGTGTTGGCCCAGTTGGCCGGTCGCGCCGGTAATTGCAATCATGGGGGATCTCCCTGTGTTCGTCTTGTGTTTCATTAAGCTAGCACTTAAACTTACTTTTAGTAAGTACGTACAAAAAGGTAAGTGTAAAGATGACGAACCCGACGCTTTCTCAGCAGCTTCGCGATGGCAATTTGTTTGCCGAGCAGTGTCCTTCTCGCGAGGTGTTAAAGCATGTCACCAGCCGCTGGGGCGTATTAATTCTCGTGGCGTTGCGTGATGGAACGCACCGCTTCAGCGATTTACGCCGCAAGATGGGCGGCGTGAGTGAAAAAATGCTGGCGCAGTCATTACAGGCGCTGGAGCAGGATGGATTTATTCATCGTGTGTCGTACCCGGTGGTGCCGCCGCATGTGGAGTACAGTCTGACGACGCTGGGTGAACAGGTGAGTGAGAAGGTCGCCGCGCTGGCGGACTGGATCGAGCTCAATTTGCCGCAGGTGCTGGCACAGCGGAAAGAGCGAGCGGCATAACGGCTTGCCGGATGGTGCTGCGCTTATCCGGCCTACGGCGTGTCGATCGCATAGGCCGGGTAAGGCGAAGCCGCCACCCGGCGTGGTTTTACTTACTCAAATCCAGCTGATAAATCGCAAAGCCGATGTCATCGGTAGCGACTTTATTCATCGGATATTGTCCCTTCTCTTTGATAAACGCGGCAGCCTTGTCGGACGGCGAGGTTTCGAAGCGGATATCCAGTTTCGTGTCGCTGTGAACTGGCGCCAGACGCCAGTTGTTGTCCGCCGCCGGGTGGATTTCCCCCGCACGCTTCGACTCCGCGCCAATCCACGCCGCCAGCACGGAGCGGTTCTCATCCGGTGATGCAAAAGCGATGTGGCTGTCGCCCGTACCGGCAAATTTGCCGCCGTAGGCGCGATAGTTATTGGTCGCGACCAGGAACATGGCGTTCGGATCGACAGGCTTGCCGTTGAAGGTCAGATTTTTAATACGTTCCGCTTGCGGATTCACCGTCTGGCATTCGCCGTCGTAGCGCGCAGGCTGCGACACATCAATCTGATACTCCACGCCGTCAATCACATCAAAGTTATAGGTGCGAAAACTGTCCCAGTTGATCAATGACTGCGGTTTACTGCTGTGGACATCAATCTGATTGAACTGCCCGGCGGAACATTCCAGCCACTCTTTTACCTCTTTGCCGCTGGCTTTTACGACGACCAGCATATTCGGATAGAGGTAAAGATCGGCGGCGTTGCGGAAGGTAAGCTGACCTTTTTCCACTTCAACAAAGCTGGCAGGATCGTTTTTACGTCCACCGACTTTAAACGGCGCAGCGGCAGAGAGCACCGGCAGTTTCGCCAGGTCCGGGTCGCCCTGAATAAAGTGTTCGACATACGCTTTCTGCGCGTTGTTCACCACCTGCACGGTAGGATCGTCCTGCACCAGCGCCAGGTAGCTGTACATGTTATCGGCGGACTTACCGATCGGTTTGCTAACAAACTCGCGGGTGGCATCGTGGTCGGCTTTCAGGATACCCACCAGTTTTTTATCTTCTGCGGCCAGCGATTTTTTCGCGGCGGCATCGTAAATGGGCCGCGCTTCGGCTTTCGCATCGGTCACCTGCCATTTGCCGCTGTCGTTGTTGAGCACCAGATCCACCACGCCCAGATGATCGCCCCACATACCCGGCATGACCGCCGGTACCCCGTTAAGCGTACCTTTTGCGATATCCGCGCCGTTGATATCGGCAAAATCTTTGGAAGGGAAGACCGCGTGCGCATGGCCGAACATGATGGCGTCAACGCCGGGGACTTCGCTCAGGTAATACACGGAGTTTTCCGCCATTGTCTGGTACGGATCGGCAGAAAGCCCGGAGTGGGCAATCACCACCACAACGTCGGCGCCGTTGGCGCGCATCTCCGGCACATACTGACGAGCGGTTTCGGTAATGTCGTTGACGGTGACTTTGCCGCTCAGGTTGGCTTTATCCCAGGTCATAATCTGCGGAGGGACAAAACCGATATAGCCAATTTTCAGCGTCTGCGTGTTGCCCTCTTTATCGACCACGTCAGTCTCTTTGATCAGATAAGGCGTAAACAGCGGCTTTTTGGTCTTAACGTCGATGATATTGGCATTCACGTAAGGGAACTTCGCGCCCGCCAGCGCCTTATGCAGATAGTCCAGACCGTAGTTAAATTCATGGTTACCGAGGTTGCCGACCGCATAATCCAGCGTATTCAACGCCTTGTAGACAGGGTGAATATCACCAGCTTTCAGCCCCTTTGCCGCCATGTAATCGCCCAGCGGACTCCCCTGAATAAGATCGCCGTTATCGACCAGCACGCTATTTTTGACTTCATTTCTGGCGGCGTTAATTAAACTTGCTGTGCGTACCAGTCCGAATTTTTCGGTCGCTGTATCTTTGTAATAATCGAAATCCATCATGTTGCTATGCAAATCAGTGGTTTCCATAATCCGAAGATCGACGGTCGCCGCATTCACGCTGGCGGCGATCAGCGTGGCCAGGAGCGTTGCGCTAAACTTAATCATCAGGGGCATCCTTTTTTAGATCTGAAACACAAAAGAAAATGTATATAAGTCTTGTTGCTTACAGAACTGTGAATCATGACATGAATTCAGCCATTAAAACCGCAATCGCTATCACAGATGGCGGATTCATTTACGATGGGGTATAAGTAAAACAAAGAGTTAAACGCCACTGCCATAAACGAGGTGGAGAATGCTAGAACATGTATGCCAGCTTGCACGGAATGCGGGCGATGCCATTATGCAGGTCTACGATGGAATCAAACCGATTGAAATCACCAACAAGCAGGATGATTCTCCGGTTACTGCGGCGGATATTGCCGCCCACGCGGTGATACTGGAAGGGTTACAGGCGCTGACGCCGGATATCCCGGTTTTGTCGGAAGAAGATCCGCCCTCCTGGGATGTGCGCCAGCACTGGCAGCGCTACTGGCTGGTTGACCCGTTAGACGGCACCAAAGAGTTCATCAAACGTAACGGCGAGTTTACCGTCAATATTGCGCTGATTGATAAAGGTAAACCGGTTCTGGGCGTGGTCTACGCGCCCGTCATGAAAGTGATGTACAGCGCTGCGGAAGGAAAAGCCTGGAAAGAAGAGTGCGGCGTGCGTAAACAGATTCAGGTGCGCGACGCGCGACCGCCGCTGGTGGTGATTAGCCGCTCCCATGCCGACAACGAGCTGCAAGAGTACCTGCAACAGCTGGGCGAGCATCAGACGACCTCCATCGGCTCATCGCTGAAGTTTTGTCTGGTGGCGGAAGGGCAGGCGCAGCTGTATCCGCGCTTTGGGCCGACCTGCGTCTGGGACACTGCCGCAGGCCATGCCGTTGCCGCTGCGGCCGGGGCGCACGTTCACAACTGGCAGGGGAAACCCCTGGACTATACCCCGCGTGAATCGTTCCTTAACCCCGGCTTCCGGGTCTCTATCTATTAATTATTCAGCAACTTATGCAGCAGGGCGATCACCTGCTGCACCTCTGCCGGGCTTAACCCGCCGTCTTTGGCATACTGAATACGCCCGTCTTTATCGAGCACCACAATGGCGGAGCTCTCTTCTTCAAGCTGCCATGCCTTACGCGCCACGCCATTGCTGTCGACAATAAATTGTGACCACGGATAGAGTTTTTTATTGCTCTCGATGCTGCTGCGCACAAACATGCTGGTGCCCGGAATCGCGTCGTCGGTGTTGACGATAGTGGTCGTCTGGTAGCGGTCATGCGGGAGATTAGCGGATTTAATCGCTTCTATCAGCGCGGCGTTTTTCTCTTTCGCTGACGTTCGTCCGGCGATGTGCTGCAACACCCGAACTTTCCCGGGGAGCTGCGCGCTATTCCAGCTTTTGTAGCTAAACTTGTTGTTATCAAGAATCAGTTCGCCGCGATCGGTGATCCCAATCGGTGATACGCGCTGATGGGTTTCAAAGTTATGCGCGGAGGCCATCATCGGCAGTAACAGGCACGACAGCGCCAGCAGTTTACGTAAGGTCATGGGGTTTCCTTCTTTATTTTTTGCAGGTGATCCGACCACTTGGGTCTGAGGTTTAATCATATGTGCGAATGATGCTTTTTCCCGCAAGCGTGATGCCAGTTTGCGGACGGGCGCACAAATCCTGCGAAAAATGAAGACTTATACTGAAGACAGCGAATCGGTGAATAGATAATTCTGAATAACTGTAATGAAAAGGTAAATAAACTTATACACACTGGAAACATCGTAGAGATAGTCTATAGTCATATGGCATTAAAATTTGCGCCTTAGAACAGCTGGGCCGAATGTGGCACCGCAAAGGCGTAACGCTCAGCAGGAGATAACAATGAAAATTTTCCAACGGTACAACCCGCTACAGGTGGCGAAGTACGTGAAGATCCTGTTCCGTGGACGGTTATATATCAAGGACGTTGGCGCTTTTGAGTTTGATAAGGGCAAGATTCTTATCCCAAAAGTGAAGGATAAGCAGCATTTGTCTGTGATGTCCGAAGTTAACCGTCAGGTTCTGCGTCTGCAAACTGAGATGGCTTAACCAAAGTGCTATGCAGTAGTTTAAAGTAGTATAAAAAAACGGCTCCCAATGGGAGCCGTTGATGTTTCCAGGGCCGGGCATTTATGCCGGGCCTTCTTCTTTCTCTTTGCTATCCGGCAGTTTAGGGACCAGGATGCTGGTTTTGGTGTCGAGGCGCGTTACCAGTAGCTGATCGATACGGTAGTTGTCGATATCCACCACCTCAAATTTATAGCCCGAGAACTTCACCGAGTCGGTGCGTTTCGGGATTTTACGCAGCATAAACATCATAAAGCCGCCGATGGTCTCGTAGTTGCCGGACTGCGGGAACTCGTCGATATCCAGCACGCGCATGACGTCGTCAATCGGCGTTCCGCCGTCGATCAGCCAGGAGTTTTCATCGCGCGCCACGATTTGTTCTTCCAGACCCTGACCGACCAGGTCGCCCATCAGCGTGGTCATCACGTCGTTCAGCGTGATAATCCCGACCACCAGCGCGTATTCGTTCATGATCACCGCGAAGTCTTCCCCCGCCGTCTTAAAGCTTTCCAGCGCTTCAGAGAGGGTCAGGGTGTCCGGCACGATTAATGTGTTGCGGATCTGCACGCCGCTGTTAAGCGCCATACTCTGGTTTGCCAGAACGCGGTTGAGCAGATCTTTAGAATCAACGTAGCCGATGATGTGATCGATATCTTCATTACACACCAGGAATTTTGAGTGCGGATGCTCCGCGACTTTATTTTTCAGGCTTTGCTCATCTTCGTGCAGATCGAACCAGATGATGTTTTCACGCGACGTCATGGAAGACGGCACGGTACGCGATTCCAGCTCAAACACGTTTTCAATCAGCTCGTGTTCCTGCTTACGCAGCACGCCAGCAAGCGCCCCGGCTTCCACGACGGCGTAAATATCGTCCGAGGTGATATCGTCTTTACGCACCATCGGGATTTTAAACAGGCGGAAAATGCTGTTTGCCAGGCCGTTGAAGAACCACACTAAGGGGCGGAAAACGAACAGGCAGAAGCGCATCGGGTTGATGATACGCAAAGCCACGGCTTCTGGCGCAATCATACCGATGCGTTTCGGGGTTAAATCGGCGAACAGGATGAACATACCGGTAACTAACGAGAAGGAGAGCACGAAGCTTAACTGCTCGGAGAGTTCTGGCGACATATAGTTCGAGAACAACGAATGAAAGGCCGGAGAGAATGCGGCATCGCCGACGATACCGCCCAGAATGGCGACAGCGTTAAGGCCAATTTGCACCACGGTAAAAAACGTCCCGGGGTTTTCCTGCATTTTCAGGATGCGTTGCGCATTGATGTTGCCTTCATCAGCCAGCAACTTGAGTTTTATCTTTCGTGAAGCGGCAAGCGAGATCTCGGATATCGAGAAGAACGCACTCACAGCGATCAGGCAGAGTATAATTAAAATACTGTTTAACATATCTTATCCGACCGTTCAGGTCAGATCCTCGGAAGGGGAAGTTGATAAATCCGTGTGATATACACATTGAAAACCGGCCCGAAGGATGTGGGCCGGCAATTTCAGTCGCTAGTATAGCGTAAGGAACTGTAAAGCCGCCAGAGGCGCTGAATTAACCTTGCGGCGGTAAGCACACGCCGATCCCGCCAATGCCGCAATAGCCATACGGATTCTTGTGCAGATACTGCTGGTGATCGTCCTCGGCATAGTAAAACGGGGTGGCGGTGTTGATCTCGGTGGTGATGTGGCGATCGTCGTTTGCCGCAGTCATCGCGCTCTGGAAACGCGCCAGGCTGGCATGTGCGGCGGCGTTCTGCTCTGGCGTTAACGGATAAATCGCCGAGCGGTACTGCGTTCCGTGATCGTTGCCCTGCTGCATACCTTGCGCCGGATCGTGATTTTCCCAGAAGACCTGCAACAATTGTTCATAGCTGATAACCTGCGGATCGTAGACGACGCGTACCGCTTCGGCGTGGCCGGTTTGTCCGGAGCAGACTTCCCGGTAGGTTGGGTTTGGCGTATAGCCACCGGTGTATCCCGCTGCGGTGCTGTAAACGCCGGGTAATTGCCAGAACAAACGCTCGACGCCCCAGAAGCAACCCATGGCGAAGAGGGCAATTTCCATCCCTTCGGGCACGTTTGTCATTGAGTGTCCGTTTACCGCATGTAAAGTTGCCACTGGCATCGGGGTATTGCGTCCAGGTAGGGCATCTGCTTGTGAAACAAGATGCTTTTTATCAAATAAACTCATGGGCCATTCTCCCGAAATCAGTAATTGGGGTTAAGGTTGTAACGAGACGCGTCTTTGCACACAATAGTTACAGTGAATGCGTCTAGAGTAAACATAAGAAATATTTGGGTTGTCGTCTGTTTTTCAATCCCGGTTGTTGGGTTTTTGTTAAGCCGTGGAGCGGCATTGTGATTTCCTTCCAGGGGTGGGAATAAGGGATATTCAGGAGAAAACGTGCCATATATCCGTCAGTTATGCTGGGTTAGCTTACTGTGCTTAAGCGGTTCTGCCGTAGCCGAAAACGTCCGTTTACAGGTCGAGGGGTTATCGGGTGAACTGGAAAAAAACGTTCGTGCGCAGTTGTCTACGATTCAAAGTGATGAAGTGACGCCGGACCGGCGTTTTCGCGCGCGCGTTGATGATGCCATCCGCGAAGGGTTAAAAGCGCTGGGCTACTACGAGCCGACCATTGATTTTGAGCTGCGCCCGCCGCCGGAGAAGGGGCGTCAGGTCTTGCTCGCCAAAGTGACGCCAGGCGAACCGGTTCGCATCGGCGGAACAGAAGTGATTTTACGCGGCGGCGCGCGTACCGACAGGGATTATCTGGATTTGCTGAAAACGCGTCCGGCCATCGGAACCGTGCTGAATCATGGCGACTATGACGGCTTCAAAAAGTCATTAACCAGCGTGGCGCTACGTAAAGGCTATTTCGACAGTGAATTTAATAAAAGCCAGTTAGGCGTGTCGCTCGATCGTCACCAGGCGTTCTGGGACATCGATTACAACAGCGGTGAGCGCTATCGCTTTGGCCAGGTCACTTTCGAAGGTTCGCAGATTCGCGACGAGTATCTGCAAAACCTGATCCCGTTCAAAGAGGGAGATTACTACCAGTCGAAAGACCTGGCGGAACTGAACCGCCGTCTGTCGGCCACCGGCTGGTTTAACTCGGTCGTCGTCGCGCCTGAATTTGATAAAGCGCGCGAAACCAAAGTATTACCGCTGCACGGCGTCATGTCGCCACGTACTGAAAACACCATTGAAACGGGCGTCGGCTACTCTACCGACGTCGGGCCGCGTGTGAAGGCGACGTGGAAAAAACCGTGGATGAACTCCTACGGCCACAGCCTGACCACCAGCGCCAGTATCTCCGCCCCGGAGCAGCAGGTCGATTTCAGCTATAAAATGCCGCTCTTAAAGAACCCGCTGGAACAATACTATCTGGTTCAGGGGGGGATTAAGCGCACCGATCTCAACGACACCGAAGCGGACTCCTCCACGCTTGCCGTTTCCCGCTACTGGGACCTTTCCAGCGGCTGGCAGCGCGCCATCAATCTGCGCTGGAGCCTCGATCACTTTACGCAGGGTAACGTCACCAACACCACCATGCTGCTCTATCCGGGCGTGATGATCAGCCGTACCCGATCGCGCGGCGGCCTGATGCCGACGTGGGGGGATTCCCAGCGTTACTCCATCGATTACTCGAACACCGCCTGGGGTTCGGACGTGGATTTCTCGGTATTTCAGGCGCAAAACGTCTGGATTCGCTCGCTGTACGATCGCCATCGCTTCGTGATGCGCGGCAACCTGGGCTGGATTGAGACCGGCGATTTCGACAAAGTGCCGCCGGATTTGCGTTTCTTCGCTGGTGGCGATCGCAGTATTCGCGGTTATAAATACAAATCTATCTCGCCGGAAGACAGCGACGGCAACCTGAAAGGGGCGTCGAAGCTGGTGACGGGCTCGCTGGAATACCAGTACAACGTGACCGGAAAATGGTGGGGGGCGATGTTCGTCGACAGCGGCGAAGCCGTCAGCGATATCCGTAAGAGCGACGTTAAAACCGGCGCCGGGGTTGGCGTGCGTTGGCAGTCTCCGGTCGGGCCGATCAAGCTCGATTTTGCCGTGCCGGTTGGTGACAAAGACGAACACGGTTTACAGTTTTACATCGGTCTGGGGCCTGAATTATGAGTTTATGGAAGAAAATAAGCCTCGGCGTACTGATTTTTATTCTGCTGCTGCTGGGAACCGTGGCGTTCCTGGTGGGCACCACGACGGGGCTGCATCTGGTCTTTAACGCGGCGAACCGCTGGGTGCCGGGGCTGGAGATCGGTCAGGTAACTGGCGGCTGGCGTGACCTGTCGCTGAAAAATATTCGTTACGATCAGCCCGGCGTGGCGGTGAATGCCGGTGAAATCCACCTGGCGGTGAAACTCGGCTGCCTGTGGGACAGCAGCCTGTGTGTTAACGATCTGTCGTTGAAGGACATCAACGTCGCCATCGACAGCAAAAAAATGCCGCCTTCCGAACCGGTGGAGGAAGAAGAGGACAGCGGGCCGCTGAATCTTTCCACGCCGTATCCCATCACGCTTTCACGCGTGGCGCTCAGCAATATCAATCTCAAAATTGATGATACGACCGTCTCGGTGATGGATTTCACCTCCGGCCTTAACTGGCAGGAGAAAACCCTGACTCTGAAGCCCACTTCGCTACAGGGGCTGCTAATCGCGTTGCCAAAAGTGGCGGAAGTGGCGCAGGAAGAGGTGGTTGAACCGAAGATTGACCATCCCCAACCGGATGAAAAGCCGCTTGGCGAGACGCTGAAGGATCTGTTCTCAAAGCCCGTGTTGCCGGAGATGGCCGATGTGCATCTGCCGCTCAACCTTAATATTGAGGAGTTCAAGGGCGAACAGCTGCGCGTGACGGGCGATACTGACCTGATGGTGCGCAACATGCTGCTGAAAGTCAGCAGCATCGACGGCAATATGAAACTGGATGCGCTGGATATCGACGCCAACCAGGGCACCGTCAATGCGACCGGAACGGCGCAGTTGACCAACTCGTGGCCGGTGGATATCACCCTCAACAGCACGCTGAATATCGATCCGCTGAAAGGCGAAAAGGTGAAGCTGAAGGTAGGCGGCGCGCTGCGTGAACAGCTGGAGATCGGCGTTAACCTCTCCGGGCCGGTGGATATGGATCTGCGCGCCCAGACGCGTCTCGCCGAGGCCGGGTTGCCGCTGAACGTTGAAGTGGCAAGCCGCCAGGTTTACTGGCCGTTTACCGGCGACAAGCAGTTCCAGGCCGACGATATCAAACTCAAACTTACCGGCAAGATGACCGACTACACGTTGTCGATGCGCACGGCGGTGAAGGGGCAGGACATTCCGCCCGCCACCATTACCCTGGATGCAAAAGGCAACGAACAGCAGATCAATCTCGATAAGCTCACCGTGGCGGCGCTGGAAGGGAAAACCGAGCTGAAAGCGCTGGTCGACTGGCAGCAGGCGATCAGCTGGCGCGGCGAACTGACGCTGGACGGCATCAACACGGCGAAAGAGATCCCGGACTGGCCTTCTACGCTTAATGGCCTGATCAAAACCCGGGGAAGCCTCTATGGCGGCAGCTGGCAGATGGATGTGCCTGAGCTGAAACTGACCGGTAACGTGAAGCAGAACAAGGTCAATGTTAACGGCTCTCTGAAGGGTAACAGCTACATGCAGTGGGTCATTCCGGGTCTGCATCTGGAGCTGGGACGCAATAGCGCCGATGTGAAAGGCGAACTGGGCATTAAGGATCTCAATCTCGACGCCACGATTGATGCGCCGAATCTGGATAACGCGCTGCCGGGGCTGGGCGGTACCGCCAAAGGGCTGGTGAAAGTCCGTGGTACGGTCGATGCGCCGCAGCTGCTGGCGGATATCAACGCGCGCGGATTACGCTGGCAGGAGCTGTCGGTGGCGCAGGTGCGTGTGGAAGGGGACATCAAATCCACCGACCAGATCGCCGGGAATCTTGACGTTCGCGTTGAGCGGATTACGCAGCCGGACGTCAATATCAACCTCGTCACCCTGAATGCCAAAGGCAGCGAAAAGCAGCATGAACTGCAACTGCGGATTCAGGGCGAGCCGGTCTCCGGGCAGCTTGCGCTTGCGGGCAGTTTTGACCGTAAAGAAGCGCGCTGGAAAGGCACGCTCAGCAATACGCGCTTCCAGACGCCGGTGGGGCCGTGGTCGCTGACGCACGCCATTGCGCTGGATTACCGTAACCAGGAACAGAAAATCAGCATCGGGCCGCACTGCTGGACGAACCCGAATGCGGAGCTGTGCGTACCGCAAACGATCGATGCCGGGGCAGAAGGACGGGCGGTAGTGAATCTCAACCGTTTCGATCTGGCGATGCTGAAGCCGTTTATGCCGGACGCCACGCAGGCCAGCGGCGTCTTTAGCGGAAAAGCGGATGTCGCGTGGGACACCACCAAAGAGGGGCTGCCGCAAGGGCAGGTCACGCTGTCGGGTCGTAACGTGAAGGTAACGCAACGGGTCAATGACGCGCCGTTACCGGTGGCTTTCGACACGCTGAACCTGAATGCCGATCTGCACAATAACCGGGCGCAGTTAGGCTGGATGATCCGTCTGACCAATAACGGCCAGTTCGACGGGCAGGTACAGATAACCGACCCGCAAGGGCGGCGTAATATTGGCGGTAACGTCAATATCCGCAACTTCAACCTGGCGATGGTCAACCCTGTCTTCTCGCGCGGCGAAAAAGCGGCGGGCATGTTGAACGCAAACCTGCGTCTGGGGGGCGATGTGCAAAGCCCACAGATGTTTGGTCAGCTACAGCTGAGCGGCCTGGATGTGGATGGCAACTTTATGCCGTTTGATATGCAGCCAAGCCAACTGGCGATGAATTTCAACGGTACGCGTTCAACTCTGCAAGGCGTGGTGCGCACGCAGCAGGGGCAAATTAATCTGAGTGGCGACGCTGACTGGAGCCAGATAGATAACTGGCGCGCCCGCGTGGCGGCGAAAGGCAGCCGCGTGCGTATCACCGTGCCGCCGATGGTGCGGCTGGATGTTTCCCCGGATGTGGTCTTTGAGGCGACGCCGAGCCTGTTCACGCTGGATGGACGCGTGGATGTGCCGTGGGCGCGTATCGTGGTGCATGAACTGCCGGAAAGCGCGGTAGGCGTCTCCAGTGATGAAGTCATGCTCAATAACGATCTACAGCCTGAAAATCCGCAGAGCGCGTCGATTCCGATCAACAGCAATCTGATTGTCCACGTAGGGAACAACGTCCGCATGGATGCGTTTGGCCTGAAAGCGCGTCTGACCGGCGACCTGAAAGTTGCGCAGGATAAACAGGGACTGGGGCTTAACGGGCAGATCAATATTCCTGACGGGCGCTTCCATGCGTATGGTCAGGATCTGATCGTGCGTAAGGGGGAACTGCTGTTCTCTGGCCCGCCGGATCAGCCATTGCTCAACATCGAGGCGATTCGTAATCCTGAATCGACGGAGAACGACGTCATTGCCGGGGTGCGCGTGACCGGCACTGCGGATGAGCCGAAAGCGGAAATCTTCTCCGATCCGGCGATGTCCCAGCAGGAGGCGCTGTCTTACCTGCTGCGCGGCCAGGGGCTGGAGAGCGATCAGAGCGACAGTGCGGCGATGACCTCAATGCTTGTTGGTCTGGGGGTTGCACAAAGTGGTCAGGTTGTGGGTAAAATCGGGGAGACATTTGGCGTAAGCAATCTGGCGCTGGACACGCAAGGGGTGGGCGACTCATCCCAGGTTGTGGTCAGCGGATATGTGCTGCCAGGTCTGCAAGTGAAATATGGTGTGGGTATATTTGACTCTTTGGCGACGCTCACGTTACGTTATCGCCTGATGCCTAAGCTATATCTGGAAGCAGTGTCTGGCGTAGATCAGGCACTTGATTTGCTCTATCAGTTCGAGTTTTAGCAATGCGAATATTTGTTTACGGCAGTTTACGACGCAAACAGGGCAACAGCCACTGGATGACCAACGCCCAGTTGCTGGGCGATTACAGTATTGATAACTACCAGTTGTATAGCCTGGGCCACTATCCAGGCGCAGTTCCGGGAAACGGATCGGTACACGGTGAAGTTTATCGTATTGATAACGCCACGCTGGCCGAACTTGATGCCTTGCGCACCAGGGGCGGCGAATATGCACGCCAGTTAATCCAGACACCGTACGGAAGCGCATGGATGTATGTGTACCAACGTCCGGTCGAAGGGTTAACGCTGATTGAAAGCGGTAACTGGTTAGACAGAGACCAGTGCTGATAAAAAAACACGCCACCTTCGGGTGGCGTTGTTTTATGTGGTGCCATAATCATGCTGCGGATGCCTGATGGCGCTGCGTCCTTCACCACCGCCACTGGAGGTGGCTTAGGATGGATAAAAAAAAGACCCTCAATAAATGAGGATCTCCAATAGTGACGTTGGCCTTAACGCGAAAACGAACTTATTTCTTCGCTGCGCGCTCGAAGGAAGCAACGATCTCAGCTTTAGCCGCTTCAGCGTTGTCCCAGCCGTCAACTTTCACCCATTTGCCTTTTTCGAGGTCTTTGTAGTGCTCGAAGAAGTGCGTGATCTGCGCTTTCAGCAGCTCCGGCAGGTCGTTCACGTCGTTGATGTGATCGTATTCTTTACTCAGTTTGGTGTGCGGTACGGCAACCAGCTTCGCATCTTCACCGGATTCGTCGGTCATTTTCAGAACGCCAACCGGACGGCAACGGATCACAGCACCCGGTTGCAGCGGATACGGCGTCGGAACCAGAACGTCTACCGGATCGCCATCCAGAGACAGGGTGTTGTTGATGTAGCCGTAGTTGCACGGATAGAACATCGCGGTGGACATGAAGCGGTCAACGAACAGTGCGCCGCTCTCTTTGTCAACTTCGTATTTGATCGGATCTGCGTTAGCCGGGATCTCAATAACAACGTAGATATCTTCCGGCAGATCTTTACCCGCAGGGACGTTGAGTAAGCTCATGTCTGTTTCCTTTAAATATATATGGCAAACAAGTGGCGAGTATTATAGCCAACTCGCGCTGAAAGTCTCCGCTTGTTTTCGTCTTCTTTCCCCTCCGGCTGCGATTTTCAGACGGTTTACGTGACAGGAAAATCCATAACAACAGCTGCTTTTTTCATAGGCGAATGAAAGCGATTACAAAGTTGTGATTAACCTTTTATTTACTTTTTTGAAGTGTGATGTAACGCAATCCGTTACATCACCTATTGTCTATAGTTTTCCTCGCGAATGCTTTTCACCCAACAATAACCTGGGCTACGAGGACATCATTATGTGGAAGCGCTTACTTTTAGTCACAGCAGTTTCGGCAGCCATGTCGTCTATGGCAATGGCCGCCCCCTTAACCGTAGGATTTTCGCAGGTCGGCTCTGAGTCCGGCTGGCGCGCCGCCGAAACCAACGTGGCGAAGAGCGAGGCCGAAAAACGCGGCATCACGCTGAAAATTGCCGACGGTCAGCAAAAACAGGAAAACCAGATTAAAGCCGTACGCTCATTTGTCGCTCAGGGCGTGGACGCCATCTTTATTGCGCCAGTGGTCGCGACAGGCTGGGAACCGGTCTTAAAAGAAGCCAAAGATGCGGAAATTCCGGTCTTTCTGCTCGACCGCTCCATTGATGTTAAAGACAAATCGCTCTATATGACCACCGTCACCGCCGACAACGTGCTGGAAGGCAGATTGATCGGCGACTGGCTGGTAAAAGAGGTGGATGGCAAGCCGTGTAACGTTGTTGAGCTGCAAGGCACCGTTGGGGCCAGCGTGGCGATCGACCGTAAGAAAGGGTTTGCCGAAGCCATCGCCAAAGCGCCAAACATCAAAATCATCCGCTCTCAGTCTGGCGACTTTACCCGTAGTAAAGGGAAAGAGGTGATGGAGAGCTTTATCAAAGCGGAAAACAACGGCAAAAACATCTGCATGGTTTACGCCCATAACGACGACATGGTGATCGGCGCGATCCAGGCGATTAAAGAAGCGGGCCTGAAGCCGGGCAAAGATATTCTGACGGGCTCTATCGACGGCGTGCCGGATATCTATAAAGCGATGATTGATGGCGAAGCCAATGCCAGCGTTGAACTGACGCCGAACATGGCCGGGCCCGCTTTCGATGCGCTGGAGAAATACAAAAAAGACGGCACGATGCCTGAGAAGCTGACCATCACCAAATCGACGCTGTACCTGCCTGACACCGCAAAAGAAGAGTTAGAGAAGAAGAAAAACATGGGCTACTGATTTTGCTGTTGGTCTTCTGTAGGCCGGATAAGGCGTTACGCCGCCATCCGGCATTTATTGCCTGATGGCGCTGCGCTTATCGGGCCTACGGAAAGGCCGTGCTTTCGAACCGGAGGAATGCCATGACCATCGACCAAAATCAGGAAATCCTCCGTACCGAGGGACTCAGTAAATTCTTTCCCGGCGTTAAGGCGCTGGATAACGTCGATTTTAGCCTGCGCCGGGGCGAAATCATGGCGCTGCTCGGGGAAAACGGGGCGGGAAAATCAACGCTGATTAAAGCATTAACCGGCGTATACCATGCCGATCGCGGCACTATCTGGCTGGAAGGCCAGGCGATTTCACCGAAGAATACCGCGCATGCCCAGCAACTGGGGATCGGAACCGTCTACCAGGAGGTTAACCTTCTGCCCAATATGTCGGTGGCGGATAACCTGTTTATCGGTCGTGAGCCCCGGCGTTTTGGCCTGCTGCGGCGCAAAGAAATGGAGAAACGCGCCACAGAATTGATGGCCTCTTACGGCTTTTCGCTGGATGTGCGTGAGCCGCTCAATCGCTTTTCCGTTGCAATGCAGCAGATTGTCGCTATCTGCCGGGCCATCGATCTCTCCGCGAAAGTCCTGATCCTCGACGAACCCACCGCCAGCCTCGACACCCAGGAAGTTGAGATGCTGTTTGGCCTGATGCGCCATCTGCGCGATCGCGGCGTCAGCCTGATTTTTGTTACGCACTTTCTCGATCAGGTTTATCAGGTGAGCGATCGGATCACCGTGTTACGCAACGGCAGCTTTGTCGGTTGCCGCGAAACCCGCGAGCTTCCACAGATCGAACTGGTGAAAATGATGCTGGGGCGCGAACTGGAGACCCATGCGCTACAGCGGGCGGGGCGCACCTTGCTGAGCGATAAACCGGTGGCTGCCTTTAAAGATTACGGCAGGAAAGGCACCATCTCGCCGTTCAGCCTGGAAGTCCGCCCCGGCGAGATCGTCGGTCTGGCAGGACTGTTGGGATCGGGGCGTACCGAAACCGCAGAGGTGATCTTCGGCATCAAACCGGCCGACAGCGGCAGTGCGATGATCAAAGGTAAACCGCAAACCCTGCGATCGCCGCATCAGGCTTCATGCCTTGGGATCGGCTTTTGCCCGGAAGACAGGAAAACGGACGGCATTATTGCCGCCGCATCGGTACGGGAAAATATCATTCTGGCGCTACAGGCGCAGCGGGGCTGGCTGCGGCCGATTTCCCGCAGAGAACAGCAGGAGATTGCCGAGCGTTTTATCCGCCAGTTGGGCATTCGTACCCCCAGTGCGGAACAGCCGATTGAATTTCTCTCCGGCGGCAATCAGCAAAAAGTGTTGCTGTCGCGCTGGTTGCTGACCAAACCGCAGTTCCTGATTCTGGATGAACCGACACGCGGCATCGACGTTGGGGCGCATGCGGAGATCATCCGCCTGATCGAAACGCTGTGTGCGGACGGGCTGGCGCTGCTGGTCATCTCCTCTGAACTGGAGGAACTGGTGGGCTATGCCGATCGGGTGATCATCATGCGCGATCGTAAACAGGTGGCGGAGATCCCGCTGGCGGAACTGTCCGTTCCGGCGATCATGAACGCCATTGCGGCGTAAGGAGAATAGTGTGATGCCTCAGTCTCTCCCGCAAACCACACCGCCGAAGCGACGTTTTCGCTGGCCGACAGGTATGCCGCAGATCGTGGCGTTGCTGCTGGTGCTGTTGGTGGACAGCCTGGTGGCGCCGCATTTCTGGCAGGTGATTTTGCAGGATGGTCGCCTGTTCGGCAGCCCGATTGACATTCTTAACCGCGCGGCTCCCGTTGCGCTGCTGGCGATTGGGATGACGCTGGTGATCGCCACTGGCGGTATCGATCTCTCCGTCGGGGCGGTAATGGCGATTGCCGGGGCGACCACTGCCGCCATGACGGTGGCCGGGCACAGCTTACCGGTGGTGCTGCTCGCGGCGCTGGGAACCGGCGTACTGGCGGGCTTGTGGAATGGTATTCTGGTGGCGATCCTTAAAATTCAGCCGTTTGTCGCCACGCTCATTCTGATGGTGGCCGGACGTGGCGTGGCGCAACTCATCACCTCCGGGCAGATCGTCACCTTTAACTCACCCAACTTATCGTGGTTCGGCAGCGGTTCGCTGCTGCTGTTTCCGACGCCTGTGATTATCGCGCTGCTTACCCTGGTGGTGTTCTGGCTGCTGACCCGTAAAACGGCGCTGGGGATGTTCATTGAAGCGGTGGGGATCAACATTCGGGCGGCGAAAAATGCCGGGGTGAACACCCGCATTATCGTTATGCTCACCTATGTTCTGAGCGGCCTGTGCGCGGCGATTGCGGGCATCATCATCACGGCGGATATTCGCGGCGCGGACGCCAACAACGCCGGACTCTGGCTGGAGCTGGACGCCATTCTGGCCGTGGTTATTGGCGGCGGCTCGCTGATGGGCGGGCGCTTTAACCTGCTGCTGTCGGTCGTGGGCGCATTGATTATCCAGGGGATGAATACCGGCATCCTGCTGTCAGGCTTTCCGCCGGAGATGAACCAGGTCGTCAAAGCCATCGTGGTGTTATGTGTGCTGATTGTGCAGTCGCAGCGCTTTATCAGTCTGATAAAAGGAGTGCGTGGTCGTGATAAAACGTAACTTACCGTTGATGATCACCCTCGGGGTTTTTGTGCTGGGCTACCTCTATTGCCTGACGCAGTTCCCCGGTTTCGCCTCAACCCGGGTTATCTGCAACATCCTGACCGATAACGCTTTCCTCGGGATTATTGCGGTTGGCATGACCTTCGTGATCCTCTCCGGCGGCATCGATCTGTCCGTGGGATCGGTGATCGCGTTTACCGGCGTTTTTCTGGCGAAGGCCATTGGCTACTGGGGGATCTCGCCGCTGCTGGCCTTCCCGCTGGTACTGGCGATGGGCTGTGCGTTCGGGGCATTTATGGGGCTGCTGATTGATGCGCTGAAGATTCCGGCGTTTATCATTACGCTGGCGGGGATGTTCTTCCTGCGTGGCGTCAGTTATCTGGTGTCTGAGGAGTCGATCCCGATTAACCACCCGATTTACGATACGCTCTCCAGCCTGGCGTGGAAAATCCCCGGCGGCGGGCGTCTGAGCGCAATGGGGCTGCTGATGCTGGCGGTGGTGGTGATCGGCATTTTCCTCGCCCACCGTACGCGGTTTGGTAATCAGGTTTACGCCATTGGCGGAAATGCGGCGTCGGCGAACCTGATGGGGATTTCGACGCGCAGCACCACCATCCGTATTTATATGCTCTCTACCGGGCTTGCGACGCTGGCGGGTATTGTTTTCTCCATTTATACCCAAGCCGGTTATGCGCTGGCGGGCGTTGGCGTTGAGCTGGATGCCATCGCATCGGTGGTGATTGGCGGTACGTTGCTGAGCGGAGGCGTGGGGACGGTGTTAGGTACGCTGTTCGGCGTGGCGATCCAGGGGCTGATCCAGACCTATATTAACTTCGATGGCACGCTGAGTTCCTGGTGGACGAAGATCGCTATCGGGATTTTGTTGTTTATTTTTATTGCCTTGCAGCGTGGTCTGACGGTGCTGTGGGAGAATCGCCAGAGCTCTCCAGTTACGCGTGTCAACACAGCCGCAACACCGAAGTAACATATTGAATTTCCTGAAACGTATAAACTTTTTCCGGTTGTAGTCGATAGATTCTATATCCCTACAACCGGAAAGATAACGATGCCAAAATCCCTCTCTATTCGTACAAGTTTACTGGTTTTACTGTCTTTACTTACCCTGCTCCTGTTGCTGACGGGCGGTATGGGGCTCTACGCCTCCACCCGTATTATCACTTCCTGGGTCTATTATGGGGTGATGACGGGGGCGACGCTGGCCGCCATCGGCCTCTTGGCGCTGGTATGGCTGATGTTGCGTAATAAGCTCCTGAAACCTCTTGATAATGTTGTTGAGCAACTGGAGTGTCTGGCGACAGGGGATTTATCGCCGACGGTAAGCCGTTTTGCCAGCTCTGAATTTAACCGTCTGAATACCGCCCTTGAAGAGATGCGTGCGGCGCTGAGTGAATCCGTGGTACGCGTTCGTGACGCCAGCACGCAGATTGATACCGGCAGCCGTGAACTGACGGCGGGCAACCTGCATCTGGCGCAACGCACGGAGTCTACGGCCACCTCGCTGGAACAGACAGCCGCCAGCATGGAAGAGCTGACTGCGACGGTGAAACTGAACGCTGAAAATGCCGATCAGGCGCACCAACTGGCGAAATCAGTCTCGGACACCGCCGATCGCGGTAGTGAGATGGTGTGCTATGTCATTGAGAAAATGCGTGATATTTCCGGCAGCTCTGACCGTATCGCCGATATTCTCGGCGTAATTGACGGCATCGCTTTCCAGACCAATATTCTGGCGCTGAATGCCTCCGTTGAAGCGGCGCGCGCTGGTGAACAGGGGCGCGGTTTTGCGGTGGTTGCCGGTGAGGTGCGTAATCTCGCCAGCCGCAGCGCCGATGCCGCGAAAGAGATCCGCGCGCTCATCAGCGACTCGCAAACGCATGTCGGAGAGGGCAGCGATCTGGCGATGCAGGCCGGTGAAACGATGGATGAGATTGCGACAGAAGTGATGCGCATGACCAAACTGATGCGTGAGATTGCCAGTGCTTCTCAGGAACAGAGCCGGGGCATTGAGCAGGTGAATATCGCGGTCAGTCAGATGGATGAAACCGCACAGCAGAACGCGGCGCTGGTACAGCAATCTTCCGCAGCCACCCGTTCGCTGGAAGAACAGTCCCATGCGCTGCTGGAGGCGATGGCCGTATTTAAGCTACAGGCAGCGTAACCGAACGTAGGCCGGATAAGGCGAAGCCGTCATCAGGCAATAAATAATTGCCGGATGGCAACGCTGCGCGTTTTATCCGGCCTACATCCGTGCGATTAATGATAATTATGCGTCCGGGAACTCGCGGATGAAGCGTTCTACGTCTTCCACCATATGATCGGTGCCGACGAAGAACGGACGGCGCTGGTGCAGGCTTTCCGGCGTAATATCCAGAATGCGCTCTTTACCGTCGCTCGCTTTGCCGCCCGCCTGCTCAGCCAGGAAGGCCATCGGGTTGCATTCGTACAGCAGACGCAGTTTCCCTTCCGGGTGGCTGGCGGTGCTCGGGTAGAGGTAGATCCCGCCTTTCAGCAGGTTGCGGTGGAAATCCGCCACCAGGGAGCCAATATAGCGCGAGGTGTACGGGCGATTCGTGGACTTGTCCTCTTCCTGGCAGAACTTAATGTACTTCTTCACGCCATTCGGGAATTTGATGTAGTTGCCTTCGTTAATGGAGTAGGTGTTGCCCTTCTCCGGGAAGCGCATACGCTCCTGGCACAGGCAGAAAACGCCCAGCGACGGATCGTAGGTGAAGGCGTGTACGCCGCAGCCGGTGGTGTAAACCAGCATGGTTGAAGAGCCGTAGACCACATAACCCGCAGCCACCTGCTTGTTGCCCGGTTGCAGGAAATCTTCTTCCGTCACCGGCGTGCCGACAGGCGTTACGCGGCGGTAGATAGAGAAAATAGTACCGACAGAGACGTTAACATCGATGTTGGACGAGCCATCCAGTGGGTCCATCAGCACCACGTATTTCGCGTGTTCGCAGCCTTCAAAGACGACAATTTCATCTTCTTCTTCAGAAGCGATGCCCGCCACAATATCGCGCGCCTTCAGTGCAGCTTTCAGTTTTTCGTTCGCGAACAGGTCGAGTTTCTGCTGAACCTCGCCCTGCACGTTCTCAGCACCGCTGGCACCCAGGATATCGACCAGACCGGCCTTGTTGATATCGCGGTGGATGATCTTGGCGCCCAGCTTTATTGCCGACAACAAAGCAGTGAGCTCACCGGTAGCATGAGAGAACTCGTGCTGCTTTTCGACAATAAATTCACCTAACGTTTTCATAACACTTTCCCTGCAATTGATATGGAGTAAAGCGACCGTAACAATCTTAACAAATATTTCAGCGGCCGCGCTCAGGTGAATCGCGCCAGCAAAGTACGGAATATCCTGAAATGCGTTTCTCACTTGCCTGACATGTGCGTAAAATGGCCCCCAGATTAAAAAAGGGTAGTGACGTATGCGCATTCATATTTTGGGAATTTGTGGCACTTTCATGGGCGGTCTGGCGATGCTGGCGCGCTCGCTCGGTCATGAAGTAACGGGTTCGGACGCCAATGTGTATCCGCCGATGAGCACCCTGCTTGAGAAGCAGGGCATTGATTTAATTCAGGGTTACGACGCCAGCCAGCTCGACCCACAGCCAGACCTGGTGATCATCGGCAACGCTATGACCCGTGGAAATCCGTGTGTTGAAGCGGTGCTGGAAAAGAACATTCCGTATATGTCCGGCCCGCAGTGGCTGCATGACTTTGTTCTGCGCGATCGCTGGGTGCTGGCCGTAGCCGGTACGCACGGTAAAACCACCACGGCAGGCATGGCGACCTGGATTCTGGAAGCCTGCGGTTATCAGCCGGGCTTCGTGATTGGCGGCGTTCCGGGTAATTTCGACGTTTCTGCCCGTCTGGGTGAAAGTCACTTCTTCGTCATTGAGGCGGATGAGTACGACTGCGCGTTCTTCGATAAGCGTTCCAAGTTTGTGCATTACTGCCCGCGCACGCTGATCCTCAACAACCTTGAGTTCGACCATGCGGACATCTTTGACGATCTGAAAGCGATTCAGAAGCAGTTCCACCACCTGGTGCGCATCGTGCCGGGGCAAGGGCGCATTATTTTCCCGGAACACGACATCAACCTGAAGCAGACGATCGCGATGGGCTGCTGGAGCGAGCAGGAGCTGGTGGGCGAGCAGGGGCACTGGCAGGCGAAGAAACTGAACGCGGATGCATCCGTTTGGGAAGTGTGGCTGGACGGTGAAAAAGCCGGTGAAGTGAAGTGGTCGCTGGTCGGTGAACACAATATGAATAACGGGCTGATGGCGATTGCCGCCGCTCGTCATGTTGGCGTGATGCCTGCGGATGCGGCTAACGCGTTGGGATCGTTCATCAACGCCCGTCGTCGTCTGGAGCTGCGCGGTGAAGCCAACGGTGTGACGGTGTATGACGATTTCGCTCACCACCCGACGGCGATCCTGGCGACGCTTGCGGCGTTGCGCAGTAAAGTGGGCGGTACGGCGCGTATTCTTGCGGTGCTGGAACCGCGCTCCAACACCATGAAGATGGGTCTTTGCAAAGACGATCTGGCTCCGTCGTTAGGGCGTGCGGATGAAGTGTTCTTGTTGCAACCGCAGCATATTCCGTGGCAGGTGGCGGAAGTCGCGGATGCCTGTGTTCAGCCTGCGCACTGGAGCGGAGATGTGGACGCGCTGGCCGATATGGTGGTGAAAACCGCGCAGCCTGGCGATCATATTCTGGTGATGAGCAACGGCGGGTTCGGCGGCATCCATCAAAAACTGTTGGATGGCCTGGCGAAAAAGGCAGAGGCTGCGGAGTAATCATATGCCCGGTGGCGCTGCGCTTACCGGGCCTACAATCTGTAGGCCGGATAAGACGTTTTGCGTCGCCATCCGGCACACTTAACTCACGTACGCATTACTCTTCGTTTTCCGCCAGCTCACGCAGATACTGGAAGATCTGCCGCGCCGACTTCGGCGGCTTGTTGCCTTCTTTCTCTTTCTTCGCGTTGCGGATCAGCGAGCGAAGCTGTTGACGGTCGGCATTCGGCCACAGGCTCAGCACTTCCTCCACCGCATCATCACCTTCAACGATCAGGCGATCGCGCAGTTGCTCAAGCTTATGGAACAGCACCACCTGCTGGTTGTGGCGGTTTTTCAGCTTATCCAGCGCCTGACGAATAGGTTCAACGTCGCGTTGACGCAGCATCTTACCGATCAGCTGCAACTGACGGCGGCGGCCTTCCATCTTAATACGCTGGGCCAGCTCAATGGCGGCGCGCAGATCCGCATCAAGCGGGATCTTATCCAGCGCGTTTTTCCCCAGATCCACAATTTCCGCGCCCAGGCGTTTTAACTCCTCGGCATCGCGTTTAATTTCACTTTTGCTGACCCAGATAATTTCATCGTCTTCGTCTTCGATGTCATCACCGGGAACGTCGTCGAGCCAGTCTTCGGGCTGCTTTGTCATGTCAGGCTCCTTAAAAAAAGAGGCTAATGTTACCAGTTAAGATGCGCACTGAAAAACGGTTCTCTGTTAGACTTCAGAGAAACTCTCTCTACAGTATGGCATTTGCGATGAAAGTAATCTCACAAGTTGAAGCGCAGCGTAAGATTCTGGAAGAAGCGGTCTCGACAGCCCTGGAGCTCGCCTCAGGCAAATCAGACGGCGCGGAAGTCTCTGTCAGCAAGACCACCGGCATCAGCGTCAGCACCCGTTATGGTGAAGTGGAGAACGTAGAATTTAATAGTGACGGCGCGCTGGGGATCACCGTTTATCACCAGAACCGTAAAGGCAGCGCGTCATCCACCGATTTAAGCCCGCAGGCGATTGCCCGTACCGTACAGGCAGCGCTGGATATTGCTCGCTATACCTCGCCGGACCCGTGCGCGGGCGTGGCAGATAAAGATCTGCTGGCCTTTGAGGCGCCGGATCTCGATCTGTTCCACCCGGCGGAAGTAACCCCGGATGAGGCCATTGATCTGGCTGCTCGCGCGGAGCAGGCGTCGTTGCAGGCGGATAAACGTATTACCAACACCGAAGGCGGCAGCTTTAACAGCCATTACGGCATCAAAGTGTTCGGCAACAGCCACGGCATGTTGCAGGGGTACTGCTCCACGCGCCATTCGCTCTCAAGCTGTGTCATCGCCGAAGAAAAGGGCGACATGGAGCGTGATTACGCCTACACCATTGGCCGCGCGTTAGGCGATCTGCAAACGCCGGAATGGGTGGGCGCCGAGTGCGCGCGCCGCACGTTATCTCGCCTGGCGCCGCGCAAACTCTCGACCATGAAAGCGCCGGTGATTTTCGCGAATGAAGTGGCGACCGGGTTGTTTGGTCACCTGGTCGGCGCGATTGCGGGCGGCTCGGTATACCGTAAATCGACCTTCCTGCTGGATTCGCTGGGCAAACAAATTCTGCCGGAATGGCTGACCATCGAAGAACACCCGCATCTGCTGAAAGGGCTGGCCTCTTCGCCATTCGACAGCGAAGGTGTGCGCACAGAGCGTCGCGACATTGTGAAAGACGGCGTGCTGACCCAGTGGCTGCTGACCAACTATTCCGCGCGCAAACTGGGGCTGAAAAGCACCGGGCACGCGGGCGGCATCCATAACTGGCGCATTGCCGGGCAGGGGCTGAGCTTTGAACAACTGCTCAAAGAGATGGGCACCGGTCTGGTCGTCACCGAACTCATGGGCCAGGGAGTGAGCGGCATTACTGGCGACTACTCCCGTGGCGCGGCCGGTTTCTGGGTTGAGAACGGCGAGATCCAGTATCCGGTCAGTGAGATCACCATCGCCGGGAATTTAAAAGAGATGTGGCGCAATATCGTCACCGTGGGTAACGATATTGAAACGCGTAGCAATATACAGTGTGGTTCCGTGCTGTTACCGGAGATGAAAATCGCCGGGCAGTAGCACTCGTTTGTTTTCTTTTCATAATAAAAATGAGGAAGTGAGCAATGCGTAAAAACCTGTTAACTGTTCTTGCCATATCATCCCTGGCATTCAGTTCGGCGGTGTTTTCTGCCGATCTTGAAGACAATATGGACACGCTTAACGACAATCTGAAGGTGGTGGAAAAAACAGATAACGCGACCGAACTGAAAGACGCGTTAAGCAAAATGCGCGCCGCTGCGCTGGATGCGCAAAAAGGCACGCCGCCCAAGCTGGAAGATAAAGCCCCGGATAGCCCGGAGATGAAGGATTTTCGCCACGGTTTAGATACGCTGGTCGGTCAGATTGACGGCGCATTAAAACTGGCGAATGAAGGAAAAATCAAAGAGGCGCAAGCGGCGGCGGAAGCGTTTAAAACCACTCGCAACACGTACCATAAGAAGTATCGTTAATAACGTGATGTAGGCCGGATAAGACGCATCGCGTCGTCATCCGGCATTTCCCCTGGGCCATAAGTAATCCCTATTCCCGTCACACTTTTTCACATTCGGCGATCGCGCGAATGTGCTTTTTCTCATCGGTTTTTCCGCCTTTCCTTGCGACGTATGTCACAGTTTTTCAGCGATAAATCGCCAAATCCCCCTTTTCTGTGGAACAGATCACTGTCGCCGCTCGCCTTTCCACTTCGAAGTGGAAAACAACTCGCTACAAACTTTTAACCCCTGCCGTTAGTTTTAACCCAGAGCCATTAACGGGGTAAGACGAGTGAATAACGGAGCAGTAATGAACGACATGGGGGAGCAGGTGACGGAGATCGGTGAACTGGCCGATCGCATGCTGGCGCAGGTGTATGCCTTACTCAGCGAACATCACATCATTCCCAACGCCGTACAGGAACAAATGCTGACGTCTCATGTTCGCGCCATGGCGCACCGGTCAGTGACCGGCGAGCCTTTGCCGGAAGTGGATGCCAGTTTATTTGATGAAATTTCAGCCGAATCAATGGCACTTGCCCGCGACATCGTGGCGGCGTTTGGCAACCTTCCAGAGGAAGAAGCCTGGCTGCTGTCAGTACATTTCGAAGTCGCGAAAGACAACCTTTAAGGAGCAAAAAATGGAACAGATTACAGTCGTAATTGGCGATCGTCTGGGTAAGGGCCAGAAAGTGGCGGCAGGTGTGGAAAAAGCCGGTGGTCGTGCGGTGGTGGTGCCGGGCGTGGCGGCGGATATGAAGCTGGGCGACGTGATGAAAGCGGAAAACGCTACCTTTGGCATCTCTTTTTGCGGTAGCGGCGGCGCGGGCGCCATCACGGCGCAAAACAAGTATGGCTACAAAGCCAAATACGGGATGCGCTCTGTGGATGAAGGCGTCACGGCTATCAACGAAGGCTGCAACGTGCTGGGGTTCGGCTTTATGGATAAAGAAGAACTTGGCGAGCGTCTGGTTCAGGCGTGGCAGAAGAAATACGGCGCTTAAGTATGAAAGAACAATTCACCACTACGGTGAGAGTCACCGGTAAAGGCGAAGCCAAAGCGCGCGCCTTTGCCGATGCCCTGAACCACGTTCAGGGCGCGGTGATGAAAGCATCGCCGCATATTTTATTGCGTATTGAGCCACAGGATGTGCAGGTTGTTCAAGCGCGTGAAACGGTGCGCAAAGAAGCGTTTTTATTTGTCTTTTTGCGCCGGGAAAGACGCACCTACAGCGTGGAGCTGGAAGTGACCGTCAACGTGACTGCCATCAATCTCGACAAGGTGGACTTCGTCGCGCAACGCTGATTCTTTATTAAAAGGCATAAATATGTTCCTGATAATATTAATAAAATCGCTCATCATTGGTGGCCTGGTCGGCGTCGGTGTGGGCGCCGGGGCTGCACGCATGTTTCATGCGCCGACTACACAGGGTATGGGCGCGTTTCGTACATTGGGGGAACTGAACTCCTGTGAAGGGGACCCGGCTTCTCACTTCTCCTTCGGTCTGGGCTTCTTCTTCAACGCCTGGGCCTCATCCGTTGCGGCGGGTTCATTCACGCAGGATGTCGATCACCGCATCATCCCGAACTGGGGCGCGGCAGCGCTGATGATCAAAAACCGCAATGTTGGCGAGACGCTGCACGATCCAAAGAAAATGGCGATTGCCTGCGGCATCATCGGCATGATCGTCGTGACCTTCCTCAACCTTACCGCCTCTTCCGTACCGGAAGCATTGCAGGTCACCGCCGTTAAGGTGCTGGTGCCTGCGGCTAACCTGCTGGTGAATACCGTGATGCCGGTTATCTTCTGGCTGGCGGCGATCGACGCCGGGAAAAAATCAGGCTTCTGGGCCACCGTGTTTGGCGGCGCGGCGCAACTGATCATGGGTAACGCCGTTCCGGGTCTGGTGCTGGGTATTCTGATCGGCAAAGGCGTTGAAGAGAGCGGCTGGAACCACGTCACCAAAGTGATGATGGTCGCCATTGTGGCGCTGTTTGTCCTGAGCGGCTTCTTCCGCGGCTTCGACATGAAGATGATCGAATCCTTCAATATGACCGTGCCGAACTGGCTCGAACTGATCCACGGCTCGCTCAGCGGCAAATAACGGAGGCCATCATAATGGAACAGAATAAAGGTTTTTGGTATGCCGACTGGTCGTTCCCGATCTTTGTAGGCTTGCTCTCATCCGGCGTTTTTGCCGGGACGCATATGTACTACCTGTACGGTATCGGCGCGTTTAACGAAGTGGCCTTTGTGGCAATGCTGAAAGCGGGGATGGACACCGGCGTTTACGGCGCGGTGGCTGCGTTTGGCGCAAGCTTCCTGTTTGCCCGCATTATCGAAGGGTCGCTGGTGGGGATTCTGGACATCGGCGGGGCGATCCAGACCGGCGTCGGTCTTGGGGTTCCGGCGCTGCTGCTGGGCGCAGGGATCGTTTTCCCGGTCGCTAACTTTGTCGCCTCGTTAATCACCGGTCTGGTGATTGGTCTGGCAATTGGCTACGTCATCATTCTGGCGCGTAAGTTCACCATCAATCAGAGCGACTCCACCTACGGGGCGGACGTGATGATGGGGGCGGGTAATGCGTCAGGCCGCTTCCTGGGGCCGCTGATCATCCTCAGCGCGATGACCGCCTCGATTCCAATCGGCGTGGGTTCTTTGCTGGGGGCGTTGCTGTTCTATCTCTGGCAGAAGCCGATCACCGGCGGCGCGATCCTCGGCGCCATGATTTTAGGTTCGATCTTCCCGATTGCCATTAGCTAACTGTTGATTTGTAGGCCGGATAAGGCGGTTACGCCGCCATCCGGCAAAGGAGAGAGCGATGTATGATTTACTCCTGCGCCGTGCGCGTCTGGTTGACGATACGGTGAGCGATATCGCCCTGAAGGACGGCAAAATTGCCGCGCTGGGCAATATCCAGCAACCGGCGGCGAAAACCGTCGATCTGCGCGGCGAGTATTACGTTAGCGCAGGGTGGATTGATTCCCACGTCCACTGCTATCCGAAATCCCCGATTTATCACGATGAGCCGGACAGCGTCGGTATTGCGACAGGCGTCACCACCGTTGTTGATGCGGGCAGTACCGGCGCAGACGACATTGATGATTTCTACACGCTGACCCGTGAAGCGGCCACTGAAGTTTATGCGTTGCTGAATATCTCCCGCGTAGGGCTGATCGCACAAAACGAACTGGCGAATATGGCCAATGTCGATGCGGACGCCGTGAAACAGGCGGTGAAACGCCATCCGAATTTCATTGTGGGCCTGAAGGCGCGAATGAGCAGCAGCGTGGTGGGTGAGAACGGCATTACGCCGCTGGAATGCGCCAAAGCGATGCAGAAAGAGAACGGCGATCTGCCGTTGATGGTACACATCGGCAACAACCCGCCGGATCTGGATGAGATCGCTGAGCGTCTGACGGCGGGCGATATCATCACTCACTGCTATAACGGCAAACCTAATCGCATTCTGACGCCGGGCGGCGAGCTGCGCGCGTCAATCACCCGGGCGCTACAGCGCGGCGTGCGCCTGGACGTTGGTCACGGCACTGCCAGCCTGAGCTTTGCGGTCGCGCAGCGCGCGATTAGCTTAGGCATTTTGCCGCACACCATCAGCTCAGATATTTACTGTCGTAACCGCATCAATGGCCCGGTTTATTCGCTTGCCAACGTGATGTCGAAATTCCTCGCTATCGGCATGACGCTACCGCAGGTCATCGACTGTGTGACGGCAAATGCCGCTGATGGCCTGAACCTGAAAAGCAAAGGCCGCCTTGAGCCAGGTCTGGACGCCGACTTGACCCTCTTTACGCTCAGGCGCCAGCCAACCGTGCTGGTGGACGCTGAAAACGACAGCTTACAGGCTGAAAAATTGCTGGTGCCGCTTGCCGCCATCCGTGCGGGTAAGGGCTATGTAACCGAACAAGGGAGTGCTGAACGTGACTTCGATTTATGAAAAATACAATCTGAAACAAGTGATTAATACATCAGGGCGCATGACCGCGCTCGGTGTTTCTACCCCGCGCCCGGAAGTAGTGCAGGCGGCAATGGATGGCATGAACCAGTACTTTGAGATGAAAGATCTGGTCAATAAAACCGGGGAGTACATTGCAAAACTGCTGGATGTGGAAGGGGCGACGGTCGTCTCCTGCGCCTCGGCGGGAATTGCCCAGTCGGTAGCGGCGGTACTGGTTCAGGACAGCGACTGGCTGCTGGAAAACCTGCATGTTACTCCGATCGAGAATAACGAAATTGTATTGCCGAAAGGGCACAACGTTAACTTTGGCGCGCCGGTTGGCACGATGGTGGCGCTGGGCGGCGGTAAGCTGGTCGAAGCCGGTTATGCCAACGAATGTTCCGCAGCGCAGCTTGCGGCGGCGATCACTCCGCGCACGGCGGCGATCCTCTATATCAAATCTCACCACTGCGTGCAGAAAAGCATGCTCAGCGTAGAGCAGGCGGCGGTAGTCGCGCGCACGCACAATTTACCGTTGATTGTGGATGCGGCGGCAGAAGAGGATTTGCAGTGTTACTACCGCGTCGGCGCGGATCTGGTGATCTACAGCGGCGCGAAAGCGATTGAAGGGCCGACCAGCGGTCTGGTGATCGGTAAAACTCAGTACGTCGAGTGGGTGAAACGCCAGACGGCGGGCATTGGCCGCGCCATGAAAGTCGGCAAAGAGGGCATCCTCGGGCTGACCTGCGCCATCGAACTCTACCTGAACGCGCAGAAAGAGAGCGGCGCGGAGATGGTCGAAAAAATGACGCCGTTTATTGATGCGCTGAATGCGCTTAATGGCGTGAGCGCCCGCGTGGTGTGGGACAGCGCTGGACGCGATATCGCGCGAACGGAAATTAAATTCGATGAGGCCGTGACCGGCATTGCCACCGGCGATCTGGTGGAAGCCCTCAAACAGGGTGAGTACGCCATCTATTTCCGTGGCTACAAAGCTAACGAAGGCATTATTGAGGCGGATGTCCGCAGCGTAAATCAGGTGCAACTGGAGATTGTGGCACGCCGCATTCGCGACGTGATTAATCAGGAGAAAAAAGCATGAAACTGACCCCTAACTTTTACCGTGACCGCGTTTGTCTGAACGTTCTGGCGGGTTCCAAAGAGAACGCCCGTGAGATTTATGCGGCGGCGGAAGGCCATGTGCTGGTCGGCGTGCTCTCCAAAAATTACCCGGATGTCGACAGCGCGGTGGCGGATATGCGCGAATACGCGGCGCTTATCGACAATGCCCTCTCCGTTGGCCTGGGGGCTGGCGATCCGAACCAGTCGGCGATGGTGAGCGAAATCTCTCGTCAGGTGCAGCCGCAGCACGTTAATCAGGTCTTTACCGGCGTGGCGACCAGCCGCGCGCTGTTGGGGCAGGGTGAAACGGTCGTTAACGGTCTGGTCTCCCCGACGGGGACGCCGGGCAGGGTGAAAATTTCTACCGGCCCGCTGAGCAGCAAAACGCCGGACGGCATTGTTCCCGTTGAGACGGCGATTGCCCTGCTGAAAGACATGGGCGGCAGCTCGATTAAATACTTCCCGATGGGCGGCCTGAAATGCCGTGATGAGTACAAAGCGGTAGCGGAAGCCTGCGCCCGTCACGACTTCTGGCTGGAGCCGACTGGCGGTATCGATCTGGAAAACTTTGGCGAGATTTTGCAGATTGCGCTTGATGCTGGCGTCAGCAAAATCATTCCTCACATTTATAGTTCGATTATTGATAAGGTGAGTGGCAACACCCGTCCAGACGATGTGCGCCAGCTGTTGGCCATTACCCGGACGTGCGTAGGTTAATAGCAAGAGTGAGGTAAGTGACGTGCGATTCCCCAACCAACGTTTGGCACAGCTGTTTGATATGTTGCAAAACGAGACGCTGCCGCAGGATGAGCTGGCGCAGCGGTTGTCGGTTTCCACGCGCACCGTGCGGGCGGACATTACTGCGTTGAATGCGTTGCTGACGCAGTATGGCGCGCAGTTTGTTCTGAGCCGGGGCAACGGTTATCAGCTCCGAATTGACGATCCGACCCGCTATCAAACCCTGCGGGAGCAGCAGCCGAGTACGCTGCGCATCCCGCGAACCAGCCAGGAACGGGTGCACTATCTGGTGGTTCGTTTCCTGACGTCCGCTTTCTCGCTCAAACTGGAAGATCTGGCGGATGAGTGGTTCGTCAGCCGCGCGACGCTGCAAAACGATATGGCGGAAGTTCGCGAGTGGCTGCGCCGCTATCATCTGACGCTGGAAACCCGCCCGCGCCACGGCATGAAATTGTTCGGCAGCGAAATGGCGATCCGCGCGTGTCTGACCGATCTTCTGTGGACGCTGGCGCAGCAGGACCCGGCGAACCCGCTGATTGTGGAAGAGGCGCTTAACGCGGGCGTGCCGGAGCAATTGCAGCCGATTTTGCAGGAAATATTTACCCGTTTTCGTATCCGTCTGACAGATGAAGGCGAGCTGTTTTTACGCCTGTATTGCGCCGTCGCGGTACGGCGCATCAGCGAAGGGTATCCGCTGTCGGAATTTACCACGGAAGAGGTGGAGGACAACGTCTGCTTCGCGGCGCGGGATATTGCGGCGGTGCTGCAACACCTGGCGGATAAACCGCTGTCGGCGTCTGAAGAGAACTGGCTGAAGGTACACATTGCCGCACGGCAGGTGCAGGAGATTGCTCCCAGCGCCATCAATGCCGATGACGATGAAGCGCTGGTTAACTATATCCTCCGTTTTATCAACACGCAGTACAACTATAACCTGTTAAATGACAAACAGTTACATGCCGACCTGCTCACCCACATCAAAACGATGATCACGCGGGTGCGCTATCAGATAATGATCCCCAATCCGCTACTGGAAAACATTAAGCAGCACTACCCTATGGCGTGGGATATGACGCTGGCGGCCGTGTCGGGTTGGGGAAAATACACGCCGTATACCATCAGCGAAAACGAGATTGGTTTTCTGGTATTGCATATCGGCGTTGGGCTGGAGCGTAGTTACAACATCGGTTACCAACGGCAGCCTAAAATCCTGCTGGTATGTGACGCGGGAAATGCGATGGTACGCATGATCGAAGCGGTGCTGGCGCGGAAATATCCGCAGATTGAGATCGTGAAAACCCTGACTCTGCGTGACTATGAGCAGCGGGACAGCATTGCCGAAGATTTTGTCATCTCTACCGCGCGCGTCAGCGAAAAAGATAAGCCGGTGGTCATGATTGCGCCATTCCCTACCGACTACCAGCTGGAGCAGATCGGCAAGCTGGTGCTGGTGGACAGAACCCGCCCGTGGATGCTGAACAAATACTTCGACGCCGCCCACTTTCGCATTATCGACGGAGCAATGGATCAGCAGACGCTGTTTAAGACATTGTGCGATCAGCTGCAAAGCGAGGGGTTTGTGGATGCGGAGTTTCTCGACTCGGTGGTTGAGCGTGAAGCCATTGTCAGCACAATGTTAGGCGACAGCATCGCCCTGCCGCACGCCCTGGGATTGCTGGCAAAGAAAACAGTGGTCTATACCGTGCTTGCGCCGCAGGGCATCGTCTGGGGAGATGAGACGGCGCACGTTATCTTTTTACTCGCCATCAGTAAAAGCGAGTACGAAGAAGCAATGGCGATCTACGATATTTTTGTCACTTTCCTGCGTGAGCGCGCCATGACGCGACTCTGCGCCAGCCAGAATTTTGCCGAGTTCAAAGCGGTAGCGATGGAGTGCGTGAGCCGTTTTTGAGAGGCGTTTTCCAGAAATGAATGTTAATGCAAATGTAATGCTATAACGCATTACATTTGTTTATCCTGAAACAGAGAAACGGCGTTAAAGAGTGCGATCAACGTAAATGATGGACGACCTGGTTACTGCTGCCGCGCCAGATCAGCATCGGGTCTTTAAGATCCTGTACGAATTTACCGTCGACCAGCACGTTAATCAGATCCACAACCTGCATTTGCGCGGCGTTGAGTTCATCCAGCTTATAACCCGTCCATACCCAGATGTCTTTGCCGGGGCACTCTTCGCGAATGCGTCGCACCAGTTTCAGAATGTCCGGTACGTTTTGGGGATGCAGCGGATCGCCGCCAGACAGTGAGATCCCCTGGCGTTTAATCCGCTCGTCGTTCAGATCGTTAATGATCTGGTCTTCCATCTCTTTCGTAAACGGTTTACCCGAATTGAGCCGCCAGGTGCTTTTGTTGTAACACCCGGGGCATTCATGCACGCACCCGGAAACAAACAGAGTACAGCGCGTGCCGGGGCCGTTGACGATGTCGACGGGGTAGTACTGGTGAAAGTTCATAGTCTGTAACCACGCCGGGTGGCGCTACGCTTACCCGGCCTACAGTAAGAGTGCAGTCCGTAGGCCCGGTAAGCGTAGCGCCACCGGGCATTAACGTGACAGCGGATTAACCGATCTGCCCATTGCCTAAATGCTTAACGCGGCGCTTCACTTCTTCCTGCTTACCGGCGTTAAACGGACGCGCATCCGGGCTGCCTAAATAACCGCATACGCGGCGGGTGACTGAAACACGCGCGGCGTCGTGGTTACCGCATTTCGGGCAGGTAAACCCTTTGCTGGTGCACTCGAACTCGCCGGTAAAGCCGCACTCGTAACACTCATCGATTGGCGTGTTGGTTCCGTAATACGGCACATGCTGATAGCTGTAATCCCAGACGTCTTCCAGCGCTTTCAGGTTGTGCTGAATGTTCGGGTATTCGCCGTAGCAAATGAAGCCACCGCTCGCCAGCGGCGGATACGGCGCTTCGAAATCGATTTTATCGTACGGGTTCACCTTCTTCTCCACGTCGAGGTGGAAGCTGTTGGTGTAGTAGCCTTTATCGGTCACGCCCGGCACGACGCCAAACTCAGCGGTATCCAGACGGCAGAAGCGGTCGCACAGGTTCTCGCTCGGTGTGCTGTACAGGCTGAAGCCATAGCCGGTTTCGTCTTTCCACTGATCCACCGCCTGACGCAGGCGCTCGACAATGGCGATACCTTTAGCGCGCAGCGCTTCGCTGTCGTACAGATGTTTGTCGCCAAACAGCGCGTTGATGGTTTCGTGAATACCGATATAGCCCAGCGAAATTGACGCGCGGCCATTTTTGAAAATCTCGGAAACGTCATCGTCAGCTTTCAGGCGGACACCACAGGCGCCTTCCATATAAAGGATTGGCGCAACGCGGGCTTTCACGCCTTCCAGACGGGCGATACGGGTCATCAGCGCCTTACGCGCCAGTACCAGGCGATCGTCCAGTAGCTTCCAGAACGTTGCTTCATTACCACCGGCTTCCAGCGCGATACGCGGCAGGTTGAGGCTGATGACGCCCAGGTTGTTGCGGCCATCGTGAACCTGTTCGCCGTTCTCATTTTCCCAGACGCCGAGGAAGCTGCGACAGCCCATAGGCGTTTTGAACGAACCGGTCACTTTCACCACCTGATCGTAGTTCAGGATGTCTGGATACATACGTTTGCTTGCGCACTCCAGCGCCAGCTGTTTGATGTCGTAGTTTGGATCGCCAAACTTGTGGTTCAGACCGTCGCGAATCGCAAACACCAGTTTCGGGAACACGGCGGTTTTACGGTTCTTACCCAGACCTGCGATACGGTTACGCAGGATGGATTGCTGAATCAGGCGCGATTCCCAGCTGGTGCCGAGGCCAAAACCAAAGGTGACGAACGGCGTCTGTCCGTTGGCGGTGTGCAGCGTATTCACTTCGTATTCCAGAGACTGGAAAGCGTCGTAGCACTCTTTCTCGGTACGGGCGTGCGCGTAGCCGTCAGCGTCCGGGATCTGCCACTCTTCGGCGGTCTTACGGTGTTTATTGAAGCTGGCGGTAACAAACGGCGCCAGCACTTCATCAATACGGTTGATGGTGGTGCCGCCATAAATATGGCTGGCGACCTGCGCGATGATTTGCGCGGTTACGGCCGTGGCGGTGGAGATGGATTTCGGCGGCTCGATTTCCGCATTCCCCATCTTAAAGCCCTGCGTCAGCATGCCTTTCAGATCGATCAGCATACAGTTGAACATCGGGAAGAACGGAGAATAGTCGAGATCGTGATAGTGAATGTCACCACGCTCGTGCGCCTGCACCACATCACGCGGCAGCAGATGCTGACGGGCGTAGTGTTTCGCCACGATACCGGCCAGCAGATCGCGCTGGGTCGGGATCACTTTACTGTCTTTGTTGGCGTTTTCGTTCAGCAGCGCGGAGTTGGTTTGCTCAACCAGACCACGAATTTCCTGGTTCAGACGGCCACGTTTTTCACGTTGAATATCACGGTCATGGCGGTATTCAATGTAAGCGCGAGCGAGTTGTTTGTACGGCCCGGACATCAGCTGGTTCTCAACGGCTGTCTGGATCTCGTTGATATCAACCTGGCTGCGCTCATTCATCTGGTTACTAACGACTTCTGCGACGGTGGCGCAGTAATCTGCGTCATCGACTCCCGCTGCTTTAGCTGCACGCAGAATGGCTTCCTTGATGCGCTCTGATTTAAACGGCACTTTACAGCCATCTCGTTTCATCACATGCGGTGTCATGATCACTCCATATTTATAAGAACAGGTTATCCACAGAGGCTGAGGAAGTCTGCGTGGGTTTATTCATCTCTCTATCCAACGACTTCCCGCAATCCCGACCCACGTTATCCACAACATCACCGTTATGGCGTCGTGTTGTGTTTGTAGCAATTGTAGTCGATTAATACAACATATTGGGTCGGGTTGCATTTTAAGTTCTATATGTAGTGATTTGCATCAAAGATGTTTACGATTTTATTGATTCAGAACAAAGTAAAAATTTAAGAGTACGAATGGCGGGCGCTTGCGCTTAATGTAAATTTTTGGACTTAAAAATTGCGTAAAAATTCAACAAAATTCGGGCGTTAAGCCAGGCGTTCGTCAAACCGGCGCGAAAAGAAACGACCGGTTTGACGCAGGAGGGGTTATTGCGCTGTTGCGTTCATCCAGTGAATACCCGCATTGATAAATGCAGCAACAGCGACGATCCCCAAAACCAGGGGGACAAGCCGGGTGTTTTTCACCGCAATGGCGGGGTCTGGCGAAACCGAAGGCGCATCTGGCGAGAGCAGCGCAAGCACCTCTTCGGCAGAGGAAGCGTTGATGAGTGATTCACGCACTTTATCGTCCACCAGAGATGAGGTCAGCCGGGTTAATAATTGCATATGCGTACTGCCTGCTTCTTCTGGGGGAATCGCCAGCAGAAACACCAGTTGAACCTCCTCGTCCCCCTCAAGACCCGGCCACATGACGGGCTGGTGAAACAGGGTGACGCTAAATGCGGCCTGGACAACCGAGCCGCATTTCCCATGTGGGACAGCCAGCGACTCTCCCAACGCCGTGGGTCCTTCGCTTTCACGGCGCAGGACGCTATCAATAAACATCGCCTTGTCGTTGATCAGGCCCTGCCTGAACAGGGCGGCGGACATCTCCCCGATCACCGCTTCAGGAGTGCGGTGCGGCGGATCGATAAAAATCAGTTCAGAATGCGTAAGCGCGGACAACTCCATGTTATGCCTCCGGTTGCGTATCAGTGAGAATCCATACCGTTTGCCAGCCGGAAAGCTCGCAAGCGCCGTTGAATGCTGCGCCCGTCAGCAGATCTGTTCCTGTGACAGGCAGTGAAAGTGATTGTGGTATTCCTGTGACGTTCACGACGCAGTACAGCGTTTCGCCTTCTGTAGGATGCTGGCGAACGACGCCAAAGAGCGCGTCAGGCAATTCAGGAACGCGCTGTGAGGCGAACGGAGAAAATGCGGGATGCTGCTGGCGTATACACGCTAACTTCGCCAGAGACGCGTAGATTCGGGATTGTCTCGTTTCCGGCGAGAGCAACTGCTCATGGAGCGTGGCAGCGTCCAGTTTTTCCCGGTTAATGCGGCGATTTATGCCCGATTCGAGCAGCCCGGCGTTGTCATTTTCACTGCCGAAGAGGCTGTGATAATAGATCGCAGGCACACCCCGCAGCATAAAGAGGATGGCGTGCGCGGCGGTGAATCTGGCGAGCTGGTCGTCGGGACTTTCCCCTGGCTCGCTCAATGCGCTCAGAAAGTTGATGTTAAGTTCATACGGCGACTGGCTGCCGTCAGGGTTGGTTTTCCATGAAATACGCCCCTGCTTGCGTTCTACCTCGCTTATCAGAAACTGCCGCTCTTCTGCACAAAGGAGATTTTCCACGGGACGCAGCCCGATGCCGTCGTGGCTGGCGAGGAAATTAAAAAAGGTCGTCTTGTCGGGAAACGCATCCTGTTCCAGACGTTGCGCCCACTGGCGTAACCAGCGTGCGTTACCGCGTAAAAAGGCATGGAGCGTCAGCGGCGGCAAGGGGAACTGATACACCATGTGAGCTTCATCGCCGTTGCCGAAGTAGCTGATATTTTCCTGATGCGGGACGTTGGTTTCCGTAATCAACAGGCAGTCAGGCCAGGTTGCATCCAGAATGGCGCGCCAGAGTTTAACGATCAGATGCGTCTGCGGCAGGTGAATACAGGTGCTGTTTCGCTCTTTCCACAAAAAACCGATCGCATCGAGCCTGATTGCGCGCGCGCCGCGCGCTGCGTATTCCAGCAGGATGTCGATACTTTCCAGTAACACGTCAGGTTCACGGAAATTCAGATCGATCTGATCGGCGCTGAATGTCGTCCAGATATGTACGGTTTCCCCCGTTTTGCGCTTGAATGGCGTAAGCAGGGGAAGGGCGCGTGGACGCGTGACAAGATGATAGTCATCGTCAGGGTCGGCGCTAATAAAGTAGTGCTGATAACGCGGTTCGCCGTGTAAATAGCCCTGGAACCAGCGGCTTTGCTGAGAGACATGGTTAATCACGAAATCAAACATCAGATTAAAATCGCCTGCTAGCGCTGCAATGTCTGACCACTGGCCTAACTCTGGCGCAATGTGGCGATAATCTTTAACGCTGAAGCCATCATCAGATGTCCACGGGAACATGGGCAGCAGGTGAATGTCGCTGATGACGCCTTTAAGCCAGCGTGTCGAAAACTGATGCAGACAGGCAAGAGCGTTTGCGTCCCCGCTATGGATACTGTCGCCGTAAGCTATCATCCACACCCGGCTCTGATCCAAAGGCGCGGCGGTTTGCTCCCGTAGCTTCCAGCGTTGACAGAGTTGCTCGATTTTCGCCGCCAGCGCGTACCGATCCGCATGGGGATAAAGCTGAGCTAACGTGTTTTTGATGAAGGTATGATGGGCGTTCTGGCTCATACTTTTTCGTTACGCTCCTGATGAGTAAAAAGAAAATCACACGTACTGCAAGGCAAAATGGTGGCGCAATCTGCGACAGGTTCTTCCAGATAATTGATCTGCGGAATATTTCTTAGCGAAGGCGGGAGCGGCACCGGGTGCTCTCCGGCATTGAAAATGCGAATGATTGTTCCGTCTACCGTATGGGCATGGGGTATTGCGGAAAGCATCAGCGGTTCGGGAAGCGTCAGCAGGCTGAATGTTTCCGGCAGCGAGCGCGAAACAAAATTGAGCGTAAAACGCTCCAGGCGGTTGTCCAGCGTGTTCAACGTCTGATTTTGCCAGGTGAATGGCTGGCGCGTCACGCGGGTTTCAAGATGCCTTAACGTCATAGGGTCGGCCCGATCGGCAAGCGCCAGCGTCAGGCTGAAATGCAGCGGTTTAAGCAGTTGCGCGTCGGGCGTGTTGACGACGGTATTATTAATGCCGGAAGCGCGTCCGGGTCGCCAGTCAAGATCGTCACGTCCCAGGACTCCCGTTGATTTAAACAACGTTAACGCTATCTGCGCCGTCCCGTTCTGGCATATCTGAAACTCTTTCATGCCCAGGCTATTGATGATGAGCGAGCGGTTGTTTTCCTCGATGGCGATAATGCCCTCGCTGGTTTCAATATCGACCGGCTTTTCCCGATAGTGCTGACGCCAGTCGGCTGGCGCATCGGCAACAGGACGCCGGATGACGGCAAAGGGCTGAGAGGCGATGGATTCCGTGGTGCGAATATCGCTGTTGATGAGTAAGCGCAGGCGGTGATCGCAGACGGTGTTTTCCAGCGAAACGTCGATAAAAAGCTGAGCGTCATGCTGGCGAAGCTCGCAGACAAGGCGTACAGGGTAGGGCTGAACATCCTGCGCCGCTCGCGCCGCCAGTGAAGGGGGCAGCATCAGCGTGGCGCTTAGCGTCATCCGTTCAATGTGCGGGCCTTTCTCGCAGGCAATGAGCGTAAATGTGTGGCAGCGCTGCGGAACATCGCCCTCCAGCGGCGAAAAGTCATAGCTATCGCCCGCATCCGCACAGTCTTCAAAGGCCAGCAGGTCGGATATTACCCGGCCGTTGCGCTTATCATGAAGCGACAGCGAACCGGCATGCAGCACCAGCCGGTAATCGTTGTTTTCAATGGCGCTTTCAGCGCAGTTGCGCATTGCAGGCGCGGTGCGTGACGATTCCTGCACCTGAATGTGGGTATAACCCAGCGGCGGTAACGCTGGCGCGTCAATAGCGACCTGCCAGCGGTAATAAGGCGGAAGTTCGACCTCTTTTTCGCCCTGCACAGTAACCTGAACCGTGCGCCCGCCGGAGACCTGCGTGCGTTCGAGAACGCTGAACGAAAGAGGACGCGCATGATGGCTGAGTTCAATACCGGCCGTACGGCTATATAATGTGGCTTTGATAATGCCCGACCAGGCGGTGGCGCTGGGGTTGATGACGAAAAGATCGCCCTCTTCACAACTGGCGGTCGCCAGTTCTTTTACGACCAGATTCCACAGGCTATGGCTAAGCTGTTCCGTTTGCTCAAGGCGATGGAGAATGTCGCGATTGGTGGCATCGCTGTTACACCCGCCGATGGAGTCATGCGCATGATTACGCAGAAGGTTTTTCCATATCTGGTCAACCCACTGCACGTTGACCTCAATGCCCTGATAACGCGCCAGCGCAATGGTGGGTTCGAGCTTGCCTAACAGGAACTGTTCAACATCATAATTCTTCTTTTTGATGTCGTAACGTACTGAACCGATTGTTTTATGAATGCGGGTATAGCGGGGAGATTTTAATTCCCCTTGCCAGCGATCATATCCTGATGCCTGTTGTCGAAGGCGGTCAATGTACGCTTCCAGAGAGGAGATCTGAAAACGATCGCCTTCAGGGGAACATGCGCTGGCGATACGCAGTATCTCCGGCAGATGGGGATCAATATTGACCTGGTCGCCGCCGCAGGGCAGGAGCAGATCATTCAGGCCGGAGCGTTGGCGGATGTGGTTAACGATTGGGAATATTTTGTCGTGCAGATGCGCGTCGTTTGCACGAATATTTTTTGCCGCGCCATAGCCGAAGGGCATGGCGCAAGCGATAACCTGCGCGCCGGACGGCGCTTGCCAGATGAACTGACTCTTTTCAACCTGCGTATCATGGTTGATGCCCCGCCAGAAAACGATGTTATCAAGGTTACACCCGCGAAGCAGAGTCGGGAGCTGGCTGTTATGGCCGAACGTATCGGGTAAATAGCCGACCATCATGGCATGGCCCAGTTTACGCGCGGAAAGTATCCCGTATTTCAGGTTGCGAATGATGGATTCGCCATGAACATTATACGTATCCGTCTGGGTGTACCACGGGCCGATAAAAAGCCGTCTGTCGGCGACCAGCTGTTTCAGCCGTTCGCAGTATTGAGGATTGACGGCCAGGAAATCTTCCACGACAGCGGTTTGGCCGTCGAAGTGGTAACAGGTATACGCAGGGTTCTGTTCCAGGGTTCGGATCACATCCGCAAAATTCCAGGACGCGAGAATATTGCTATCCTGCAAGGTGAAATACCATTCCTGATCCCAGTGCGTATGGGCGATGACGTGAATGTTGCTCATTTCTACTTCCTGAATTATTTGGCGATCTTAGGGCTGGCGAAGAGCACGCCCAGCGCGCATACAAGAGAACCGGCAAACACGCTGATCAGATACCCTGTGACATTTGTCGCCAGCGGCCATCCCCAGATGGCAGGCAACGGCAGCGATTGCTTCACGCCGAGTGCGATAGCAATAAGCGCGCCGGACATCGCGCCGACCATAAAGACCGGAATCAGGCGTGGATTTTTCAGGATGAAAGGAATGGCGCCTTCTGAAATACCAATGAATCCCAGCAGTAAAGACGTACCGCCGACGGTTTTTTCTTCGCTGCTAAACACGTTGGGCAGGCCAAAACGGTTATTCAGCAACGCCGCCAGGCCGACGCCGATAGATGGAATGACGATCGCCAGCTCTCTGGCGGTTAAATCGAAGGTTTCGCTGACGCCGTTAAGCCCCAGCGCCACCGAACCAGCGGCTTTATTGATGGGGCCGCCGAGGTCGAAGGCCGTCCCTGCGGCGATCATCATGGCGTAAAAACCGCGCCCGGTGTCGCCAGCGGAGGTGAAAAACTCGACCATCGCCTGATTGATTGCGCCAAAGAAGGGGTTGATCAGGTACTGCATAACGATGACGAGCGTAATGCCGGTACACAGCGGCACGATAAGCATCGTTTTAATGGTGGTAAGCTGGGCGCGAACGTTAATGGTATTGTTGAGCCACTGCACCAGATGACCGACAAAAAAGCCGATGGCGATGGCGCCGAAGAAGCCTGAGGGCATAAAACCGTCGAGATCAAAAAAGCGTTTATAGACCTCGTCGGACATAATGCCGCCGATAAGTCCGGGGATCAGCGCAGGTTTACCGGCAATAGAGAACGCGAGGTACATGGCAAAAACCGGGTACATGAATTTGATCACCATAAAGCCCAGTTTATCCAGCACCTCGAACGGCGTACCGGCAATTGGAATAAACTGCCCGGTTATTTTGGCGACCGCCATCAGTAATCCGCCGAGGACGACGACCGGGAGCATATAGCTGATCGCCGCCATAATATGGCCGATGAAGGTCTGCCAGGCGGAGCGAGCCTCTTCCTGTTCTTCACACGCTGCCGTTACGGTTTTATCCATCGCCAGCGCCTGACGCAGGTAACGATCGGTGTTTTTGATCAATTCCTGAGTGCGTATTTTGAGATGAGGAACGTTATCGAATCGTTCAGCGTCCTGGATGGGAACATCGATTGCCAGAATGACGGCATCTGCGCTGGCAATATCTTGTCGGGAAAGCTTGTTTTTGACGCCATCGCTTCCTTGTGTTTCCACTTTGACGATGACGTTATTTTCTTCTCCCCACGCTGCAATTTTGTTGGCAGCCATAAAGGTATGAGCGATGCCGGTCGGGCATGCCGTTATCGCGACGACTTTTTGCCTTGTCATTGTAAAACCCCTAACAATAGAATTGCAGAAATTATAAAGAGAAATAAAAAAGGCAATAAAAGGTTTGATGGTACTAATTGCGTATCACCATACCTGTTGAATAGAGTGTGATTCGCATTCCAGTGTTATAAATACGATATTGATAGAATATATTATATTCGTAGGTTAAGGGTGGGTTTTATGAATTCCTTTCAGGGTAGTGAAAGATTAATATTTGAGTATATTCAGTGTCATGCTCATGAAATATCGGGTATTTCAGCTAAGGTGATTGCGAGCGAAACATTCACCACTACAACATCCGTTAATCGGGTGTGTAAAAAAATGGGATACCGGAGCTATACCGAGCTACGGTATCAGTTTTCTCGCGACAGGTTAATAGCCGAACCCGCAAGATATGTTGTTGGTGATGAAAAAGAAGAGACCATTACACAACTGTGCAACATACTGGTTAATTCCAGCCATATCTTCTTATATGCGCGCGGCGCGTCATTGACCAGCCTGAATTATTTGTCGCGTTTTTTGTCGCTGGCGAGCTTGCCGCACCTCATTCTCAATGATGTTCATCAGCTGACGCGTGTCTCTAAAGGTACGCTGGTGTTGATCAGCAAATCGGGTGAAACGGCATCGTTAGTCGAAATGGCGCGAAACGCGTTACGTAAGGGATTAAAAATCATTGCGATTACAAAACGAGAATCCACATTAGCGACGATTTCAACATTATGCTGGCCTCTGGATATTGATATTGACGCAATCTCGTTATATCAACGAGAAGGCCAGCTGGAACTGCTGACGGTAGTAGACCGCATCGGATGTTATCTGCTGCAATACGATGCGGCATAGCGCGTTAAAGCTGTTTTACGATACCAAGACGTACGGCGTAATCATTTTCATGATGACCGTCGTCATTGATATAGGTTTTATCAAGAGAGACCAGCTCGACGTACGGCGTCCAGCCATCGTCCAGTTTGTAGTTGAACGCGAGGGTATGTTCCCAGTAAGTATCGTCGCCCGTCCCCTGATCGACGCCATCCTGATAGCGGAAACGGGGGTTATAAGACATGCCAAAGTTACCAATATTGTAGGCAAACCATATATCGAACTGATGAGATTCACGACGTGTATAACCGCTGCCGTCTAACTCTCTGTCGCTGTGCGCATCGTTCACCGTGTTGTAACGATAACGGGCAGAAAGGTTAAGGCCATTATCGAAGGATTTCCAGCCCTGAATAAAAGGGCGATAATGGGTATTACTGGACGTAAATACGGTGACCATCCCCGGTGCGACCGAGTAACCGTCACCTAAATCAAAGCGCCAGCGAGTTTCTATTTCCTGGGCCGCTTCGGTCACGCCTTTATCATCGGAACTGTAGCGATCGGTATCGCCAAAAAACGTATCGTTATGGTTTTGCGCAGCTTCAACGGAGAAATAAAAACCATTGTCGGCCTGGTGCATGACTTTAATTCTGGAATCATTAGCTTCTGAATTGGTATTATGACCAAAACGCAAATCAACAGAGGTATTACCGCACCATCCCTGGCTGCTAATGAGTAAAGCTGAAAGTAAACTTAACTTAATAAGAGGTTTATTCATGATATCCTGCCGGTTATATGATAAGTGTCAGTGGCAGGTCTATTTTTGTTTTATTCTTTAGCGCGTGTAAATTTTATGATGGTACATTCTAAGTATCACTATACGCGGCATTTTTTACTCTGTCAGAAAGACGGAGAAAATATCTGTGGGCTGAATAATCCGGGATACAGACAGGTCTGTCCGTATCCCGTTGTGATTACTTTTGCAACCACCAGACGGCCTCAAACGGGCGTAACGTCATGGCGGCAGGGCGGGTGGCAACCTCGTCGTAGTTGTGCATCAGTGCCTGCCAGTTTCCTTCGTGATGCTCTGGCAGCCAGGCCTGACAGGCGTTGCTCAGGTTGGCGACCACCAGTAACCGCTGCCCCTGCCATTCGCGGCGATAGCACCATACATGCGGGCTGTCCGGTAGCAGATCCTGATAATTCCCCCAGGTTAAGACCGGCTCTGTTTTGCGCAAGGCAATCAGTCTTTGATAGGTGTAGAACACCGAGTCTTCATCATTTAGCGCCGCTGCCACGTTGATGTCCGCATAGTTATCGCAGAGGTTGATCCACGGCTCGCCTTGCGTAAACCCTGCATTCGCGCTGCTATCCCACTGCATGGGCGTGCGGCTGTTATCGCGGGATTTGCTGGCAAGAATAGCCAGTAAATCATTGGCTTCCCGGCCCTGGGCGCGCAGCCCGGCAAACATGTTGTGGCTTTCCACGTCACGGTAATCGGTGATGTGGGAGAAATGCGGGTTTGTCATGCCAATTTCTTCGCCCTGGTAGATATAGGGCGTACCCTGCATACCGTGCAGCACCATCGCCAGCATCTTCGCCGCCGGAACCCGCAGTTCGCCTTCGTCGCCAAAGCGCGACACGATACGCGGCTGATCGTGGTTACACCAGAACAGGGCATTCCAGGCAACGTTATGCATCCCCTGCTGCCAGTGGCGAAACAACGCTTTTAGCGCCACGTAATCCGGCTTTGCCAGCGTCCATTTCTCGCCGCCGGGATAATCGACTTTCAGATGATGGAAGTTAAAGGTCATCGACAGCTCGCTGCCATCGAGAGCGGCATACCGCTGACAGTTTTCCAGGGTGGTGGATGACATTTCGCCCACCGTCATCAGGTTACGTGGAGTAAAAACGTCACGGTTCATCTCGTGCAAGAACTCATGCGCGCGCGGCCCGTCGGTGTAAAAGCGGCGACCATCGCCGTCCAGATCGTTCGGGAAACGCTGATCTTTGGAGATGAGGTTCACGACATCCAGGCGCAGCCCGTCCACGCCGCGATCGGCCCAGAATTCACACACTTTTTTCAGCTCAGCGCGTACCGCTGGATTTTCCCAGTTCAGGTCGGCCTGTTCCGGGGCGAAAAGGTGCAGGTAATACTGTTCGCTCTGGGCATGCCAGCGCCAGGCGCTGCCGCCAAATTTGGAGCGCCAGTTATTGGGCGGCGCATCCGGCGTACCGTCGCGCCAGATATAAAACTCCCGGTGCGGACTCTCTTTATTCAGCGCGTTATGGAACCAGGCATGCTGCGTGGAGGTGTGGTTAAACACCATATCCAGAATAATGCGGATGCCGCGCGCTTTGGCCTGCGCCGCCAGTTCGTCAAAATCATCCAGCGTGCCGTAGGCCGGGTCGATGGCGGTGTAGTTCGCGACGTCGTAGCCGTTATCAATCTGCGGTGAAACATAGAATGGCGTCAGCCAGATAGCATCCACCCCCAGTTTTTGCAGGTAATCAAGACGCTGCGTAACGCCGCGTAAATCGCCGGTTCCGCTGCCGGTCGTGTCCTGAAAACTTTTGGGATAGATCTGGTAAATAACGCCGTTTTGCCACCAGTGGGGAAGGGTATTCATGCTTGTAACCTACATATGCGATGGGGCGCAACTGCGCCCCGAAGAAGAATCAGACAATCTGCAACGTGCCCTGACGGTACTTACGCTGATAGATAACGGAAGTCAGCACGATTGGGATGACGACCGCGATCGCCATCGCCATGCTAAACACCTGCCAGTAGCTCGGCTGGATAGAAAGGATGCCCGGCAAGCCACCGACGCCGATCCCGTTCGCCATAACGCCGTTCAGGCCGCATAACAACCCGGCGAGGCCAGAGCCGATCATGGCGCACAGCATCGGGAAGCGGTATTTCAGGTTGATGCCGTACATCGCCGGTTCGGTCACGCCGAGGTAGGCGGAGATGGCGGCCGGAACGGAAATTTCGCGTTCGTTGTGCTTACGGCTGGAGATAATAATGCCCACCACAGCGGAAGCCTGGGCGATATTCGATAGCGCAATCAACGGCCATACCGGCGTACCACCCATGCTCTGAATCATCTGCATATCGATAGCCAGCGTAGTCTGATGTACGCCGGTAATGACCAACGGGGCGTACAGGAAGCCGAACAGCGCCGCACCGACAGGGGCGAAACTCCCGGTCATCAGATGGCGCACCGCAAAGGCCACACCATCGCCAATCATGCGACCAAACGGGCCGATAAAGGCGTGTGCGAGAAAGACCGCGAGGATCAACGAGCATACCGGCACCACCACCAGATAGAGGTAATCCGGCACGATGCGCTTCATGCGCGTTTCAATAAAGCCGAGCGCCAGACCCGCCAGCAATGCCGGGATGACCTGCGCCTGATAGCCGACTTTCGCAATGCTGAACATGCCGAAGTCCCACACTTCAGGAGCCTGCTGGCCCAGCAGATAGGCGTTCATCAACTGCGGCGACACCAGTGTTACGCCGAGTACGATACCGAGGATCGGCGTGCCGCCCATTTTCTTCACCGCAGACCAGCAGATCCCGACCGGCAGGTAGAAGAAGATCGCTTCGCCGATCAACCACAGGAAGTCGTAGATCGTTTTCAGCGCGGGATGCATCTGCGCCAGCGTCTGGCCGTTGCTCATCGGCAGATCGCCGATCACGTTGCGAAAACCTAAGATCAGACCGCCGCTGATCAGCGCAGGCAGCAGCGGGAAGAAGATCTCAGCGAAGTGGGAGATCAACTGCTCGTGCCATTTCATATTCTGCCGCGCGGCTTTTTTAGCCTGCTCTTTGTCGGCGTGCGCCTGACCGGTGGTTGCCAGCAGCGCGTTGTAGTAGTCGCCAACGTCAGTGCCAATCACCACCTGGAACTGCCCGGCGTTGGTGAAGCAGCCTTTAACCATCGGTAATTGTTCAATTTCTTTCGGTCTGGCATTTGCTGGCTGGTTCAGCACAAAGCGCAGGCGAGTAATGCAGTGGCTCACCGTGGCGATATTGTCTCGCCCGCCGACCAGTTCAATCAGCTGGTCTATATCAGCTTGTTTTACTTTGCTCATCATAAAGCCCCGTGGCAGATGAAATGTGTCCCTGTAAGCCGGATGATAAGACGCTTTAGCGTCGCCATCCGGCAGCTCTTACGTTGTTGGCGCAAGAGTATATCTTCGGTGAATATTAAAAAATGGGAACGTTCCCGAAACGCAGCGAAGATCACAAATTACCGTTCAGAAAAGAATCAGGAGAGGGTAGACGGAATGACGATCTGGCGGGGATCGCTGCGGCCGTTGATTTGCTCGATCAGCTGTAAGGCCGCTTGTTTCCCGGCTTCAGCGTAACCGGGATCAACCGTGATAATCTCCGGGTGGAGAAATTTCATCAGCGGCGTGTTCCCGACGCTCGCCAGTTGCAGAGAATCGATACGCTGTTCCTGCAAATATTTACTGGCGCCCAGCGCCAGCGTATCGGTCGCGCAGACCAGCGCGCTGGTGTCTGGCGTAATGACATCCGCAGCGTGCTCATAGCCTTGTTTCATCGCCAGGCCAGGCAGAGCGGCGACAGGGTGCAGTTTATTTTTTTTGCAGAAACTCAGATAGGCTTCGTGACGGCGCTTACCGGTCGTGACGTCGCTGTGAGGCACGCCGAGAAAGCTGATCGCCCGATGTCCCTGGTCATACAGACGCTGCATTAAGGTATGGATAGCGCCTTCGTCGTCATAGCACACCGACGCAAAACCGCTGGCGTCCCTTGCCAGCAGCACCAGCGAGGCCTGCCAGGGCGCAAGCATCTCCTCGCAAATACCGGTAAAACCGAACAGCACCACGCCGTCAATATTACGCCGTCTGAGCATCCCCAGGTGTTCTTCTACCAGTTCTGGCGAGAACTGACTCTCCATCATGATGGGATCGTAACCCTGCTCGTAAAACGCGGGCAGCATGGTCTGGACGGCGAGGTTTTCTGACAGGGAATCCAGACGGGTAACAATAATGGCGACCACTTTATCACTTTGCCCGCGCATGGCGCGTGCGGAACGGGAAGGGGAAAAACCATGTTGATTCATTACGGCTTCCACACGTTCACGAGTCCGTTCACTTACCCCGCTTTCGTTGTTGAGCACGCGGGAAACGGTGGATTTCCCTACGCCGCTTAAGCGGGCAATGTCTTTAATGGTCAGCCGATTCTGCATCCTGTTTTCCCGTGGTGCGCATCAAGTTGTGTCAAAAAGAGTAACTTTACTCAAGCCAGGGGCAATGGGTAAAGTCTGGTTTATACGCTTCATCCTTCAAGCTAAATGTTTTTGTGTATACGTTTGGTTTAATTACACGGCGGTATCATACCGCCATAATTGCCACAAACCTTATGGTTTTCTGCGTATAATGCGCGGCGCCAATCATTCACTTACCGGAGGCTGCATGGATCCCGAACCCACCCCTCTCCCGCGATGGAGAAATAGCCCTTTCCGGTAAGCCTGTTTTTCACTGTCTTACCGGATACGTAAGGCAGTGACGTTCCCGACGTCCCTGTTATCGCTTTAAATTATCGTCAGGTAAGGCTTTGCCGCGCCTGAGAGATGTTTCTGCGCCACTTTTTCGGCGCGGAGGGACTGCTTATGCTGAAAAATATCACCCGCGAGCTGTTTGCCCGCCTTAACCGTCATTTACCTCATCGTCTGGTGCATCGCGACCCCTTGCCCAGTGCGCAGAGCGTTGCGAATACTCCGATTCCCCCGTCATTGAGCGATCGCTGCCTGAAAATGGCGGTGATGGAAGAAGCGGCGCTCTGGCGCGCATTCGATGCGCATCCTGAGGGGCTGAATGTCGCAGAGGTGGAGGATGCGCGCGAGAAATACGGTGAAAATCAGCTGCCCACACAGAAGCCGACTCCGTGGTGGAGACACCTGTGGGTCTGCTATCGCAACCCTTTCAATATCTTGCTGACCATTCTCGGCGTCATCTCCTATGCCACGGAAGATCTGTTTGCCGCAGGCGTTATTGCGCTGATGGTCGGGATTTCGACGCTGCTGAATTTTGTGCAGGAAGCGCGTTCGACCAAAGCGGCAGATGCGTTGAAGGCGATGGTCAGCAATACCGCTACGGTGCTGCGCGTTATCAATGAAAAAGGCGAGAACAGCTGGGTTGAGCTGCCCATCGACCAACTGGTGCCGGGCGATATTATCAAGCTGGCGGCGGGCGATATGATCCCGGCGGATTTACGCGTTATTCAGGCGCGCGATCTGTTTGTTGCGCAGGCTTCGCTCACGGGCGAATCTCTGCCGGTAGAAAAAGTGGCGACGACCCGCGACCCTAAGCAAAGCAATCCGCTGGAATGCGACACGCTGTGCTTTATGGGCACCAACGTGGTGAGCGGAACGGCGCAGGCGATCGTCATCGCGACGGGCGGCGAGACCTGGTTTGGTCAACTGGCGGGCCGCGTGAGCGAGCAGGAAAGCGAGCAAAACGCGTTTCAGAAAGGCATCAGCCGCGTCAGTATGCTGTTGATCCGCTTTATGCTGGTCATGGCGCCTATCGTGTTGATCATTAACGGCTATACCAAAGGCGACTGGTGGGAAGCGGCGCTGTTTGCGCTCTCGGTCGCGGTAGGCCTGACGCCGGAAATGCTGCCGATGATTGTCACCTCCACGCTGGCGCGCGGGGCGGTGAAACTGTCGAAGCAAAAAGTCATTGTTAAGCACCTGGACGCCATTCAGAACTTCGGCGCGATGGATATTCTCTGCACCGACAAAACCGGCACGCTGACTCAGGATAAAATTGTGCTGGAGAACCATACGGATGTCTCCGGCAAGCCCAGCGAACGCGTGCTGCATTCCGCCTGGCTGAACAGCCACTACCAGACCGGGTTGAAAAATCTGCTGGATACCGCAGTGCTGGAAGGCGTGGATGAAGAGTCTGCGCGTCAGCTCTCCGGGCGCTGGCAGAAAATTGATGAGATCCCGTTTGATTTTGAGCGTCGCCGGATGTCCGTAGTGGTGGCGGAAGAAGCCGATGTGCATCAACTGGTGTGCAAAGGCGCGTTGCAGGAGATCCTCAGCGTCTGCACCCAGGTGCGCCACAATGGCGATATTGTGCCGATGGATGACAACATGCTGCGCCGGGTGAAGCGCGTAACGGATACGCTGAACCGCCAGGGGCTGCGCGTGGTAGCCGTTGCCACGAAGTATCTGCCTGCGCGGGAAGGGGATTATCAACGCATTGATGAGTCTGACCTGATCCTCGAAGGCTACATTGCGTTTCTCGATCCGCCGAAAGAGACGACCGCTCCGGCGCTGAAGGCGCTGAAAGAGAGCGGCATCACCGTGAAGATCCTCACTGGCGACAGCGAACTGGTGGCGGCGAAAGTATGCCATGAAGTCGGGCTTGATGCGGGCGATGTGGTGACTGGCAGTGATATCGAAGGGCTGAGCGATGATGAACTGGCGGAACTTGCCGCGCGCACCACGCTGTTTGCCCGCCTGACGCCGATGCACAAAGAGCGCATCGTCACGCTGCTGAAACGCGAAGGGCATGTGGTTGGCTTTATGGGCGATGGCATCAATGATGCTCCGGCATTGCGTGCGGCAGATATCGGCATTTCCGTTGATGGCGCCGTGGATATTGCCCGCGAAGCTGCGGATATCATCCTGTTGGAAAAGAGCCTGATGGTGCTGGAAGAGGGCGTTATCGAAGGGCGTCGCACGTTCTCCAACATGCTGAAATACATCAAAATGACCGCGAGTTCTAACTTTGGTAACGTCTTTAGCGTGCTGGTGGCGAGCGCATTCTTGCCCTTCCTGCCAATGCTGCCGCTGCACTTACTGATTCAGAACCTGCTGTACGATGTATCCCAGGTGGCGATCCCGTTTGATAACGTGGATGACGAGCAGATCCAGAAGCCGCAACGCTGGAATCCCGCCGATCTGGGGCGTTTTATGATCTTCTTCGGGCCAATCAGTTCGATTTTCGACATCCTGACCTTCTGCCTGATGTGGTGGGTATTCCACGCGAATGTGCCGGAAGCGCAAACCCTGTTCCAGTCGGGTTGGTTTGTCGTCGGGCTGTTATCGCAAACATTGATTGTGCATATGATTCGCACGCGCCGCGTACCGTTTATTCAGAGCCGCGCCGCATGGCCGCTGATGCTGATGACGCTGGTGGTGATGGTGGTGGGTATCGCGCTGCCGTTCTCGCCGTTGGCGGGCTATCTGCAATTACAGGCGCTGCCGCTGAGCTACTTCCCGTGGCTGATCGCTATTCTCGCGGGTTATATGACATTGACACAATTAGTGAAAGGTTTTTATAGCCGTCGTTACGGCTGGCAATAATCCAGAATAATGGCTGCTGCGGCAGCCATTACGCTTTTCTGTACTCCGTAAATATATCCTCACGAAAGTTCCTGTTTTATTTTTTTTGAAATACTAAAGAGTGTGACGGATCACAATTTTACTCCTCTTTCAGACATCTTTTTATCAGGAAAAAGACCTTCATTGCAAAAATGAAACAGCGTGCTAAAAATATTTCCATTCAGTCATATTTTATGAACATAATTATCGTAATACTTTCTTACATGCGTTGGCCTGCGCAGGCTACGCTGTAAAAGGTCATATATAACTGTAAGTTAAGCCCGGCACTCTTTTATCCTGTCAGTTAGCGCTATTCATGGCATTTTTTAAACTGCCAGCGAACCCTATAAAGATCGCCAGGATTTGATTAAACGGATTCAGGATATGAAGTAATACCTCTGGCGGGGTAAGGACTTTATCCGCCTGAACCTAAAGATTAATTCAAGGGGACGACCATGGGTGAATTTTATTCGTCGGTAATGGATTTGTTTTACCGAATCTCAATGTGGGTTGCCGGATTGGCGCTGTTGATTATGGTGGCCGTTATTCCCGTCGGGATATTTGCGCGCTATGTGATGAACAGCGCGCTGTCATGGCCGGAACCGGTCGCCATTCTTTGCATGGTGACATTCACCTTTGTTGGCGCAGCGGTGAGCTATCGCGCGGGTTCCCATATTGCCGTCAGCATGGTGACCGACCGCCTGAGCGAGGGCGCGCAGCGAATCTGTTTTATCGTGGCGGATCTGATGCTGATGGCTGTCAGCCTGTTTATCCTCTGGTACGGCTCCCTGCTGTGCTACGACCTGTGGGAACAGCCGGTGGCGGAATTTCCTCTGTTATCAGCGGGAGAGAACTACCTGCCGTTGCCTGTCGGCTCTGCCATCACGCTGCTTTTCATTATCGAGAAAATTTTCCGTGGTTCGCAGTATCAACGTCCTGTCGTCATGCTGGGCTCAACCCATTAATGCGCGACCCCATTTCATAAAGGAAAGCAGATGGATGCATTTATTCTCGTCTTTACGCTCGGCATTATGCTGGCGATTGGGGTGCCGGTAGCATACGCGGTGGGCATTAGCGCGATCGTTGGCGCCTGGTATATCGACATTCCCCTGGAAGCGGTCATGATCCAGCTCACCAGCGGCGTGAACAAATTTTCGCTGCTGGCGATCCCATTTTTTATTCTGGCGGGGGCGATTATGGCGGAGGGAGGTATTGCGCGTCGCCTGGTGAACTTCGCCTACATCTTTGTCGGCTTTATACGCGGCGGGCTGTCGCTGGTGAACATTGTGGCGTCTACCTTTTTTGGCGCGATTTCCGGCTCGTCCGTCGCGGATACGGCGTCTATCGGCTCGGTGATGATCCCGGAGATGGATAAAAAAGGCTATCCGCGTGACTTTGCGGCGGCGGTCACCGCCAGCGGCTCCGTACAGGCGATCCTGACGCCGCCCAGCCACAACTCGGTGATTTATTCGCTGGCGACGGGCGGTACGGTGTCGATTGCCGCGCTGTTTATCGCCGGCATTCTGCCGGGGCTGCTGTTAAGTTTTACCCTGATGGTGATGTGCGTCGGTTTTGCCCATAAGCGCGGTTATCCGAAAGGCGAGCGGGTGCCGTTTCGCCAGGCGTTGAAGATTTTTGTCGATACGCTGTGGGGGCTGATGACGGTTGTCATCATCATGGGCGGGATCCTCTCTGGCATCTTCACCGCGACGGAATCGGCGGCGATCGCCTGTCTGTGGGCCTTCTTCGTCACTATGTTTATCTACCGCGACTACAAATGGTCTGAACTGCCGAAGCTGATGTACCGCACGGTAAAAACGGTCACCATTGTGATGATCCTGATCGGGTTCGCCGCCGCATTCGGCGCCATCATGACCTACATGCAGCTGCCGATGCGCATTACCGAGGCGTTCACCAGTATTTCAGATAACAAATACGTCATCCTGATGTGCATTAACATTATGCTGCTGCTGATCGGGACACTGATGGACATGGCGCCGCTGATCCTGATCCTGACGCCTGTTCTGCTGCCGGTCACTACGGCATTGGGTATTGATCCGGTGCATTTCGGCATGATCATGCTGGTGAATCTTGGGATCGGCCTGATTACGCCGCCGGTGGGATCGGTGCTGTTTGTTGCCAGTGCGGTGAGTAAGCAGAAAATAGAGCAGGTGGTGAAGGCGATGCTGCCGTTCTACGCGGTACTCTTCCTGGTGCTGATGTTAGTGACCTATATTCCGGCGATCTCGCTGTTCCTGCCGAAACTGTTTGGGGTGATGTGATAAATGCCCGGTGGCGCTGGCGCTTACCGGGCCTACAAATGGCACTGCCGTAGGCCGGATAAGGCGGAGCCGCCATCCGGCGCAATGCCCGGTGGCGCTGGTGCTTACCGGGCCTACAAACGGCACTTTCCGTAGGCCGGATAAGGCGAAGCCGCCATCCGGCGCAATGCCCGGTGGCGCTGGCGCTTACCGGGCCTACAAATGACACTTTCCGTAGGCCGGATAAGGCGGAGCCGCCATCCGGCGCAATGCCCGGTGGTGCTGGCGCTTACCGGGCCTACAAACGGCGCTTCCCGTAGGCCGGATAAGGCGAAGCCGCCATCCGGCGCAGACATATTTTTAAGGAGACTTAGCGGCGAACAGCGATCGCTTCGATCTCGATTTTTACGTCTTTCGGCAGACGCGCAACTTCAACGCATGAACGTGCCGGGAAGGTCGCATTATGCTCGGTGAAGAACGCTTCATAGGTCGCATTCACGGTCGCGAAGTCGTTCAGGTCTTTAACGAACACGGTTGTTTTCACGATGTCGCCCACTTTCAGGCCTGCGGCTTCAACGATAGCTTTTACGTTTTCCAGCGACTGGCGCGCCTGATCGGACACGTCATCCGGTACACTGCCGGTTTTTGGATCAACCGGGATCTGACCGGAAGTGATGATCATGCTGCCCAGGTCAACGCCCTGAACGTATGGGCCGATAGCTGCGGGTGCATTTTCCGTCGCGATAGTTTTGCTCATGATTTCTCCTGAATTACAGCGGTAAATTAGGTACAGGCCATTATAGGGAGCCGGATACCCATTACCAACCTCAATTAGTTGGCCAGCACCACATAATGCGAAAACTCTTTTTCGCAGTATTTACATTTGAGCGCAATGTCATCTGTGCGTTTTTTCACTGCAAAACTGGATGAAACCGGCTCAGCATGACTGATGCAGTTGCTGTTCGGGCAGACCAGCACGTTGTCGATGCGATCCGGCAGGCTCGGGCGCGATTTGCCCACCACATCATAGTTGTCGATGCGGTTTACCGTTGCCTGCGGCGCGTACAGGGAGAGCTGGTTAACCTGTTCTTCGGTCAGGAAAGTGTTCTCGATTTTAATCAGGTCCTTACGACCCATCTCGCCGGACGGCAGGTTAAGGCCGATGGTGATGCGCTGATCGGTCTCGGTCAGTTTGAACAGCGTCAGTAACTTAAAGCCAACCTGCGCGGGAATGTGGTCGATTACGGTGCCACGTTTGATCGCTTCAACCTGTAGTTTATTGTCGTGTGTCATCTCTTTTCCCCTTACAGTGCCAGATCGCTATTCAGAACCAGTGCCAGTAACGCCTGGCGAGCGAAAATACCGTTTCCTGCCTGCTGGAAGTACCAGGCGTGCGGCGTTTTATCTACGTCGGTGGTGATCTCATCAATACGCGGCAGCGGATGCAGAACCTTCATGTTTTCACGCGCGCCGTTCAGGTCGCTGGCGCGCAGGACAAACTGCGCTTTGACGTTGGCGTATTCGGACGGGTCCAGACGCTCTTTCTGCACGCGGGTCATATACAGAATATCCACTTCCGCCATCACCTCTTCGATGGCGCTGTGCAGACTCCAGGCAATGCCTTTCTCATCCAGCATATCCAGAATGTATTGCGGCATCGCCAGCGCGTCCGGCGCGATAAAGTAGAAGCGGTTGCCGTCAAACTTCGCCAGCGCCTGAGTCAGTGAGTGTACGGTTCGGCCATATTTCAGGTCGCCGACCATAGCGATATTCAGATTGTCCAGGCGGCCCTGGGTTTCCTGAATGGTAAACAGATCCAGCAGCGTCTGGGTCGGATGCTGGTTTGCGCCGTCGCCGGCGTTCAGTACCGGCACGTTGCCGGAGAACTCGGTCGCCAGACGCGCTGCGCCTTCCTGTGGGTGACGCATCACAATCGCGTCCACATAAGTGCTGATAACGGAGATGGTATCCGCCAGCGTCTCGCCTTTTTTGCCCAGCGACGTGTTAGCGCTGTCGGAGAAGCCCACCACGCTGGCGCCGAGGCGGTGCATCGAGGTTTCAAACGACAGGCGGGTGCGTGTGGATGCCTCGAAGAAGCAGCTGGCGATCACTTTATGCTTCAGCAGCTCCGGCTGTGGATTGGCTTTTAATTTCGCCGCCGTCGCCAGAACCAGATTGAGGTCATCGCGGCTGAGGTCGTTTATGGAAATGATGTGTTTTTGGTATAGCGGGTTAGCCATGTTTATCTCCTGACGCCTGGGCAAAAAAAAAGCCCCTCAATGAGGGGCCTGGAATAGGTGAGCAACGGGAAGAAAAACGGCAGTCCAGCGTCTGTTTTCAGACGCGGTAAGACAGAATGTCGTACACACTGAACCATACTTCCTCCCGGCAAATTGTCCGCGATTATACTCAGCTATGTTATGGGATCAAGAGATTAATGCACATTTTATTCATCGCAAACGGTTCTCATGAATAAGAATTCATTTTTAATAAATAATTAATTTGCTTGTGAACAAGCCCGGTGCGCTGTACGACCCGTGGCGCGACCCAGACGATACTGCTGCCCGCGATCACACCTAAAATTTCCGGCAGGGCGTGATAATCCAGGATTCTGGCAACGGCGCGGCCATAACCGGCCACCGTGTGGATAAGGATAAATTCGCTATTGTGTTCCACGCTGACCACCATCTCGGATATCGATCGCGCAGCGTCAGGAGCGGGGCGCAATTGCGGATTTACGGAATAAATTTTTTGTCCCTTTGTATTTCTTATTTTTATGACGCCGAGCAGTTTCAACAGACGTGAAACGGTCGACTGGCTGATGCCTTCGAAGCCGTGGTTTTGCAGATCGCGACGTATTTCCTCCTGGGATAAGTAACTTTTTTCTGTAATCAGGCGCTGACATACCGCCAGTTGCTGCTGTTCTTTGGCGGAGCAATCATTGTATTCCTTCATATATGCACCTTGCTTTGTCATTGATATCAATGGACTAGCGAAATTCATCCTGTTTGTCACATTGATAACGAATCAACCGGTCGGTTTTGCAGGAAAGTGAGAAGCCAGTCAAAAAAGAAAGCGTATTGGCTGCGTTCGTTTGCCGGATGGCGGCGCTAAAGCGCCTTATCCGGCCTACGAAATGCGCAACCTGTTGGCCTGTGCCGGATGGCGGCGCTACGGCGCCTTATCCGGCCTACGGAATACGCAACCTGTTGGCCTGTGCCGGATGGCGGCGCTAAAGCGCCTTATCCGGCCTACGAAATGCGTAACCTGTAGGCCGGATAAGCGAAGCGCCATCCGGCGGGAGTTACAGCATTGCGCCAACGCTCAAAACAGCCATATTCAGTAGCGTCAGGATCAGCAGCAGCGGCGCGACCCACTTCAGATACCGCACATACGGCACGCGCGCAATCGCCAGCCCTCCCATTACGACCGCCGACGTCGGCGTAATCAGGTTCACAATCCCGGACGCCGATTGATACGCCGTCACCACCAGATCCCGTTGCACATGGGCGAAATCCGCTAACGGCGCCATGATCGGCATGGTCAACACTGCCAGACCAGAGGAAGAGGGCACCAGGAATGAGAGCAATACTTCCAGCCAGTAAGTGACATTGATAAAAATGGTGGTGGACAAGCCAGATACCAGATTTTCCGCGCTGTGCAAAATGGTATGCGTAATCATGCCATTATCCATCACCACCACAATGCCGCGTGCAATACCGATAATCAGCGCCACGCCAAGCAGATCCCGCGCGCCGTCGATAAACGTACTGGTGAACGCCTCTTCGCTCATCCGGGCGATAACGCCGACGATAATCGCGGACGCCAGGAAAACGCCGGAAATTTCCGCCATCCACCAGCCGAGAACCGCGACGCCGTAAATCATCACGGCAAAGGCGGCGGCGAAAATCAGCAAGATCCATTTACGGGTTGCGGTGAACTCCAGCAGCGTGCTGGAACGGTTGCCAAGAAAGTGAGCGCGGTTCTCCTCCATCTTATCCGCCACGATAGATAACTCCGGGTTGCTGCGCACTTTGCGGGCATAGCGCATCACCCAGACCACGCAAATAACATAGCCAACGACCAGCAGAATGATGCGTAACAGCATACCCTGAGTGAACGGGATTCCGGCAGCGTTGGCGGCAATCACCGTGGCAAAAGGGTTGATGGTCGAACCGAGTGTGCCAATACCTGCGCCGAGCAGCACGGTGGCGGCCGCGACCAGCGGATCGAAGCGGGCGGCCATCATCACCGGAACCAGCAGCGTGTAGAAGGGGAGTGACTCTTCCGCCATCCCGTAAATCGTCCCGCCTGCGGCAAAGAGTCCCATCAGTATGGGGATCATCCACTCCTCTTTGCCGTTGAGCCGTACCGTGACGCGTTCAATACCCGCATCAATTGCACCGGTTTTGTTCACCACGCCGAGAAAGCCGCCGATGATTAGTACAAACAGCGCCACATCGATTGCGCCTGCGGTATAGGTTTCGTGGTTGTAGAGGCCGTCAATGGGGGCCAACAGTACGGCGGTAATCCCTTGCGGATGCGACTCGGCAGGAGCATAGGTGCCCGCGACCGGAACCTCTTTACCCAACGTGGGGTTCATCGCCATCTGGTATTTGCCCGCCGGGACAATCCAGGTCATCACAGCGACCAGTGCGATAAGAATAAACAGGATGGTATACGCGCTGGGAAATTTAAATTTGCCCATGGTGTTCTCTCCAGATAACACGGGCATGCGTCGTCAGGCGGCACATGCCCGGAGGGGTTAGTCGCCGAGCGTCGCCACCATGACCGCTTTAATGGTGTGCATACGGTTTTCCGCTTCGTCAAACACGATGGAGTGGGCTGACTCGAACACCTCTTCCGTCACCTCCAGTCCTTTCAGGCCATAGGCGGCCTCGATTTCGCGGCCCACTTTGGTGTGCTCGTTGTGGAAGGCGGGCAGGCAGTGCATAAACTTCACGTTGGGGTTGCCGGTGGCGTTGATGACCTGCTGGTTGATCTGGTATGGCTTCATCAGGCTGACGCGCTCCGCCCATGCCTCTTTTGGTTCGCCCATCGACACCCAGACATCGGTATAGAGGAAATCCACGTCATAAACGCCTTCCTCCACATCCTCGGTTAGCGTAATGCGCGCGCCGGTGACGCTGGCGATGTCGCGACACTTCGCCACCAGTGCGTCGTCCGGCCAGAAGGATTTCGGTGCGACCAGGCGGATGTCCATCCCCATTTTTGCCGCGCCGACCATCAGCGAATTGCCCATGTTATTGCGGGCGTCGCCGAGGTAAGCGAAGCTGAGTTCAGGCAGCGTTTTGCCCGGCGCATGTTCCAGCATGGTCATCAGGTCGGCGAGGATCTGCGTAGGGTGAAATTCATCGGTCAGGCCGTTCCACACCGGTACGCCCGCGTACTGCCCCAGTTCTTCAACGATCTGCTGACCAAAACCGCGATACTCAATGCCGTCATACATCCGGCCCAGCACGCGGGCGGTATCTTTCATGGATTCTTTATGCCCAATCTGCGAGCCGCTTGGCCCGAGATAGGTCACCTGTGCGCCCTGATCGAATGCGCCGACCTCAAACGCGCAGCGGGTGCGGGTGGAGGTTTTTTCGAAAATTAGCGCGATGTTTTTACCGACCAGCGTTTGCTTCTCGCGTCCGGCTTTTTTTGCCGCTTTCAGCTCGATGGCCAGATCGATCAGGTACTGGATCTCCGTCGGAGTGAAGTCGAGCAGTTTAAGAAAGTTGCGATTTTTCAGTGAAGTAGCCATTACAGTGTCCTTGTTAAAATGAATTACCTGATGGCGCTGCGCTTGTCAGGCCTACGGTTATGCGCGTGCTGTAGGCCGGATAAGGCGCCGCCGCCATCCGGCAGAAATCGCCTTATGCGTCGTAATCGACGGTTTCGGGTCGAATCAGAGTGCCTTTGTCACCGCTGAGAATGGCCGGGCCGTCGGCCAGTGAACCGATACCGGCAATCCCCTGGCAGTGGCTGACAAACTCGGCGCAGGCGGTGACTTTCGGCCCCATCGAACCGGCATCGAACTGCATTTCGCTGAGCAGTTCCGGCGTTACCTGAGCCAGCGGGCGTTGGGTTGGCTTGCCCCAGTCGAGGTACACCGCGTCGGCATCAGTCAGGATCAGCAGCGCGTCCGCGTGGATTTGACTGGCGAGCAGAGCGGCAGAGAGGTCTTTGTCGATCACCGCTTCAATGCCATGAAAACCATCGGCTTTTTCCACTACCGGCACGCCGCCGCCGCCGTTGCAGATCACGAGATGGTCGCGGGCGATCAGGGCGCGGATCGCGTCGCTCTCAACGATGCGTTTGGGCTGTGGCGAAGGCACTACGCGGCGAAACGCTTTTCCGTCGGCTTTGAAAATCCAGCCTTTTTCCGCCTGTAGCGCGTTGGCCTGGTCGCCGTCATAAACCGGGCCGATATATTTGGTTGGGTTGCGGAATGCCGGATCGTCGGCGTCCACCTCCACCTGAGTAAGCAGGACGCTGATTTCACGCTGCGGAAGCTGGTTTTTCAGCGACTGTTGCAGCATGTAGCCGATCATCCCCTGGCTTTCCGCGCCGAGAATATCGAGCGGGTAGGGGGTGACGCGGTCATAGGCGCTGTTCTGTAACGCCAGCAGGCCAACCTGCGGGCCGTTGCCGTGTACCAGCACCACGCGCCACTGTTGCGTCAGTTGGGCGATGGTTTTTGCCGCCAGATCGATGTTTTTGCGCTGGATATCCGCTTCCAGCGGTTCGCCGCGTTTGAGCAGCGCATTGCCGCCCAGTGCGACAACCAGAGTGGGTTTGTTGTCCATAATCGCTTCCTTAAATGCCGTCGCGTTCCAGCGGGCAGCTCATGCAGCGCGCGCCGCCGCGTCCGCGTCCCAGTTCATCGCCAGGAATGGGCAGAACGGTGATGCCCGCTTTGTCGTATTTTTCGTTGGTCCAGATGTTGCGTTCGTAGCCGACCACCACACCGGGGCGCAGGGTGAGAACGTTGTTGGCGTCATTCCACTGCTCACGTTCGGCTTCGAAGGCATCGCCGCCAGTGGTGATCAAACGCACCTGATCAATGCCGAGGGCTTTTTCGATGGCGTGTACCAGCGTGCTTTCCTGGGTACGCTTCAGCCCGCCGCGCCCGTCCGGTGTTAAGGTCCAGCACTGGACGTCCGGGCGAACCACTTCCGGGTAGACGGAGAAGGTGTCGATGTCGATATGGGTCATGACGGTATCGAGGTGCATGCAGGAACGGTGTTTTGGCAACTCAACGGCGATGACGCGCTCGGCCTGGCGATGTTTAAACAGCGACTGGGCGAGGAACTCGATCCCCTGCGGGGTGGTACGTTCAGACATGCCAATCAGCACGGCGCCGCGACCAATAACCAGCACGTCCCCGCCTTCTAACGTGGCATGGTCGTAATTAATGTTTTCGTCGCCGAAATATTTAATAAATTCGCCATCCGCAAATTGTGGATGCCAGCGATAAATTGCCCGCAGGTTATTGGTTTCACGCTGGCGCGCTGTTTTTGCCATTGGGTTGATCGACACGCCGTTATATATCCAGCATGAGGTATCGCGGGTAAATAAGTGATTGGGTAATGGCTTCATAATAAAGTCATTAATATCGTGTGTATCAACCACCATATTTTTAATCGAGGCGGGAATTTCGCCATATGTCAGCCCACCGCTTAAATGGCGCGCTAATTCCCGATGCGGCATATCCGCCAGCCAGGCGCGAATATCCGCCGCGAACGTCGGGCCCAGGCGATAGTCGGAGATTTGTGTCTCCAGCAGCCAGGTTTTGGCTTCGATAACATCCAGTGTTTGCGTCAGCAGGTCGGTTAGCAGCAACACCTCTATGCCTTGTTGGCGTAACGTATTAGCGAAAATATCGTGCTCTTCGCCTGCGCGTTCCACCGACAGAACGTCATCAAAAAGCAGCTCCTGGCAATTTGATGGCGTCAGTCTTTTCAGACTGAGATTAGGGCGGTGTAACATCACACTACGTAATTGACCGATTTCAGAACCGACATAATGTTTTTCCATCACGATACCTTTTACTCAATTTTCAGGAATAAAGAAGTGGTGGCTGCAAATAATTAAATTGTTTGCAGTCATTACTGTTCAGCTAATTTTCGGAAATCATCATTGATTCTAATTCGGTCTGATAATGTGATGTGTTTCACATCAGAAGGGATATTTAATTTTTCTTATTTAATATATGAGCAAGGTCAGAGAAATTGAAAAATAAAGAGAGTAATAACTGAATTACTACGCAATAAAATGTCTTGTTATTCTTTTTTGTTAATTATTTGTAGATGATCTAAATTTATTATTTGATTCTATCTTGTTGATTTTATGATATTTTATTTTTGTCTGTGCATAGGTATGCGGGAGGGTTATTTTATTATTTTTACCTTAACGTAAATCATAAAATAACTATGGTGATAAATGCAGGTTATGCAGGGAAAAGGAAGTGTGATCAACAAGGTGTTTTTCTGATAAACCCTTTTATAACAGCATGTTAAGATTTTTACTGTAACGTGGAGGGGGAAAGTTATGCAAAGGATATGCATAATCTTCGATGACGATTAACAGTCGGACAACATCTTCAGCGATAAACATGCGCTGACGCAAAACATCGTGAAATAGAAGTGGTATGGCAGCGGTTTTTTTCGTATAACCATAAAAATGAAACGTTGTTTTATTTAAGGAGTCTGTGATGATCGTTGGCAATATCCACAATCTGCAACCCTGGCTGCCGGACGTGCTGCGTCAGGCCATTGAACATATTAAAGCGCATGTGACGGATGAAACGGCAAAGGGCAAGCATGATATCGACGGCAATCGCCTGTTTTATCTGGTTTCGGAAGACATGACCGAGCCGTTTGAAAAGCGTCGTGCGGAGTATCACGCGCGCTATCTCGATATTCAGATCGTATTAAAGGGGCAGGAAGGAATGACCTTCAGCACCCAGCCTGCGGGCGCGCCGGAAACTGACTGGCTGGTGGATAAAGACATCGCGTTTTTGCCTGAAGGGGCAGAGGAGAAAACGGTGATCCTTAATGAAGGCGATTTTGTGGTCTTTTACCCGGGGGAAGTCCATAAGCCGCTGTGCGCCGTAGGGGCGCCAGCTCAGGTACGCAAAGCGGTCGTTAAGCTGCTGGTCGAGTAAGTTGTATTGCCGGGTGGCGACGCAAAACGTCTTACCCGGCCTACGGGAGCACGATCTGTAGGCCGGATAAGACGTAATCGTTATTTCGCCAGCGTTGCCACCATCACCGCTTTGATGGTGTGCATCCGGTTTTCCGCCTGGTCAAACACGATGCTGGCCGGAGATTCAAACACCGCATCGGTCACTTCCATCCCGCCGTGCAAACCGAACTCTTCGGCCATTTTCTTGCCAAGCGTGGTCTGATCATCGTGGAATGCGGGCAGGCAGTGCAGAAACTTCACCTGAGGATTACCGGTCTGCGCCATCATCGCGCTGTTTACCTGATACTGACGCAGCAGTGCGATACGCTCCGCCCATTTCTCTTTTGCTTCACCCATCGACACCCATACGTCGGTATAGATAAAGTCCGCGCCTTTCACGCCCGCTGCGATATCTTCAGTCAGCGTAATATCGCCGCCGTTCTTTTGCGCCAGCGCTTTGCACTCTGCGACTAGGCTTGCTTCCGGCCAGCAGGCCTGCGGAGCCACCAGACGTAAATCCAGCCCTGTCAGCGCGGCGGCTTCCAGCATGGAATTTCCCATGTTGTTACGCGCATCGCCAGCGTAAACCAGGGTCATCTCATTGAAGGCTTTGCCCGGCAGATGTTCCTGCATGGTCAGCAAATCCGCCAGCAGCTGCGTGGGGTGAAACTCGTTGGTCAACCCGTTCCACACGGGAACGCCTGCATATTCCGCCAGCGTTTCGACCACTTCCTGGCCGTGGCCGCGGTACTGAATACCGTCATACATGCGTCCCAGTACGCGAGCGGTGTCTTTAATTGACTCTTTATGCCCAATCTGGCTGCCGCTTGGCCCAAGGTACGTTACGCGAGCGCCCTGATCGTATGCGGCAACTTCGAAAGAGCATCGGGTGCGGGTCGAGTCTTTTTCGAAGATGAGCGCGATGTTTTTGCCGGTCAGTCTGGCGACTTCTACGCCGTTTTTCTTGTCGGCTTTCAGTTTGGCGGCGAGTTGCAGCAGAGCGGTGAGTTCAGCGGAGGTGAAATCGAGTAATTTCAAAAAATGTTTCTGATAAAACGTAGACATGGTTCCCTCACATGGCAAAGGCCATTTGTTGAATTAAAATTCAATTTATATGGATGATTATGCATTTGCAACCCCATTTAACAAATCTTTCCTGGAAAGGTGGAGGCAATGACAGCGGTGTGTGACAATAAGAGTATCGGCAGGACATTTATGAGGAACGAGCCATGGCAAACCCGGAACTACTGGAAGAGCAGCGTGAAGAGACGCGGCTGATTATTGACGAATTACTTGAAGATGGCAGCGATCCAGATGCGCTGTACACTATCGAGCACCACTTTTCCGCTGACGACTTCGAAACGCTGGAAAAAGCAGCCGTAGAAGCGTTCAAACTCGGTTATGAAGTGACCGAGCCGGAAGAGCTGGAAGTGGAAGAAGGCGATACGGTGATTTGCTGCGATATCCTCAGCGAATGTGCGCTGAATGCCGATCTGATTGATGCTCAGGTTGAACAACTGATGAACCTGGCTGAGAAATTTGACGTGGAATATGACGGCTGGGGTACGTACTTCGAAGATCCGAACGGCGAAGAGGGTGAAGACGGCGACGATGAAGATTACGTCGACGAAGACGATGACGGCGTACGCCACTAACTCAGAAGCAGAATGTTTGCATAAATTGCCGGATATGGCGTCGCCTTATCCGGCCTGTGGGTGACTTACAGCGTTTTCAGCATGCGGACTTCGCAGTCAACATGCCCGGTGCAGCCCAGTGGTTCGCTGATATGCTCAAATCCCAGATGTTCATACAGGCCAATTGCTTCGCGTAAGGATGCGGTGGTTTCCAGGTAGCAGCGTTTAAACCCCTGCTCACGCGCGTGCTCCAGCGCCATCAGCGCCAGTTTCTTCGCCAGCCCCTGGCCGCGCACCGTCGGCAAAAAGTACATTTTTTGCAGTTCGCAGATATCCGGTTCGCTACAGCCTAACGCCGCCACGCCGCCGCCGCCCACCACCTGACCGTTCTGCTCGACGACCCAATAGGCCGCGCCTGGCTGACTGTAAACCTGGAACAATTCATCCAGATTAGGATCGGCAACCGTATAGCCTTTATCAGCGGTCAGGCCGTATTCAGCGGAAACCTGGCGGATGACGCGGGCGATGGCGGCGTTATCGTCAGCGGTAATACGGCGTAGCGTAAGGGGAAATAGCGTAGAACTCATTTTATTACTCAATTAAATGATAAATTATCATAGTTATATTTGATACCACCCTCTTTTCGAACATGCAAGACTGTTATTCTCTCTGAGAAAAATTTTTATCATTAACCTGCTGTTTTCGTTGCATTGCTCAAGTTTTATTATTTGAGTTTATCTTAATTTTTCTCCCGGAGTAAAACGCGATTATATTATTTACCAGGGTGATGAGTTATGAGTAATGATATGTATTTATTAATGTCTCTGCCCCGTGAGATATTTGCTACATCCCATCGCTTTGAAGATTATCATATTGATGATATGCAGTATGGTGATTTGGACGACTGGGATTTTTACACTCTGGGGTTGAAGGATATCTCTGCTCGGGTTGACCCGTTCAGGTGTTTGCAATTTGATATGATGACTACTTTTAATTCGCAGGCTTTGGATTTCGGCCATCAGCAACCACAAGGCAGGCCGATTAGTCGCCAGCATTGTGCAGATATCATGTTTGATGAGATGAAAGAACTGTCAGCACAATTCGCTAAAGGGTTATATTCTCCTATTATTGGGGAACTGATTGATCATTTCCATTACGGTAACGGGCAGCCATGGTTTGGAGAACTTCTAAATCGCGCGTATGAGGAGGTCATAAGGGGCGTTGGAACGAATGATATGTTGATGAAAATTCGGGATGAGATCAATAAACAATTGCATAGTAAACGGGACGCACGCCTGGATGATTTCTTCTTTGTAAGACTTAAATCAGAAATGCAAGATTCTAAACTGCCAAAATTCAACCGTTATATCGACAGGGTAAATGGTTTGGGGGTAAGCGTACATGATATTTATGCACAACAAATCAAACTGGTGCGTTTTCAGCGCTATGCCATGTCATGGGAGGGATTACTTTCTTTTAAAGGGCAGGATCATTTTGGTCTGGGCAAAGAGGATATTACCAATACGTTATATAAAAACTTTCGCTTCTTCCGCATCTGGTTTTTTCTACAGCGTCATCGTGACTATGCGTACAGGCCGTTTCTGACAAATTTAAATGCTCATGCGCATATTAAGGGAAGCGTATGAAGCCGAAACGTAACGTTATTATCGGCAGCCTGGTGTTGCTGATATGCGGTTATCTCCTCTGGGCTCAACGACCTGTGACAATCCTTCGGGCTGGCGAGAGATTTGAGTATGATCCTACGCTTTTTCATGGGCTTTATGTTAGCAGTGAACGTGGTTTTATGGATTTTGAGGCTTATGATATTGCAGTTAAGCACTTTGCATTAACCGAGTGGGGACGGATACACTGGTATCTGCAGCACAAAAATGAGCTGAAGACAAAATACCATATACCAACAAGTGCCTCTTACTATATTGTTTTTTGGGATATTGGCGGCGGGTTTATCGATGATGAGAAATCAGGCGATGGTGATCTGTTTTGTTTTCCGCCACAAAAAAACACAAAAGAAAATTGTATTGAAAAAAATGTGCTGCTAATCGTGGAATTCGACGCGGGATCTTACGAAAGATTTTCTTTCAGCAACATAGAGTATTACTGGATCACCATGCCGGACGGGAAGCTGGTACGAATAAAAAATGCCTTATAAAAGAAAACGCCGAAGAGGGTCTCCGGCGTTTCCATCAAGTTACAGCGCGGCGATAACTGCCTGCTGTTCAATCAGCTTCGCTTTCGCTTCCGCGTAGTTTTCCAGCTTCTCACGCTCTTTGGCGATCACCGCTTCCGGTGCGCGGGCGACAAAACCTTCGTTCGCCAGCTTACCTTCAATGCGGCCAATTTCAGCTTCGACCTTCGCCACTTCTTTCGCCAGACGCGCCAGCTCGGCTTCTTTGTCAATCAGCCCCGCCATCGGGATCAGCAGCTCGGCGCCATCGATAATCTTCGTCACGGAAACCGGACCTTTGTCATCGGCTGGCAGCACGGTGATGCTTTCCAGACGCGCCAGGTTCAGCAGGAAGCTGCGGTTGTCGTTCACGCGGCGAATCGCTTCTTCGCTGCAACCACGCAGCAGCAGTTCCAGCGGTTTGCCCGGCGCGATGTTCATTTCCGCACGGATGTTACGTACGGCAACGATCGCCTGCTTCAGCCATTCGGTATCGGCCAGCGCGGCTTCATCCACCTGGGAGGCATCGTACTGCGGGAACGGTTGCAGCATGATGGTGTCGGCGGTAATGCCGGAAATCACTTTCACACGCTGCCAGATGGTCTCGGTGATGAACGGGATGATCGGATGCGCCAGGCGCAGCAGACCTTCCAGCACGGTGACCAGCGTGTTGCGGGTGCTGCGCAGTTCTGCTTCAGAGCCGCCGTTCATGACCGGCTTGGTCAGCTCCAGATACCAGTCGCAGAACTGGTTCCAGGTAAACTCGTACAGAATGCCCGCTGCGATATCGAAGCGGAAGCTGTCCAGCGCTTCGCGGTACGCTTTGATGGTCTGGTTGAACTCCGCCAGGATCCAGCGGTCTGCCAGCGACAGGGTCATCTCGCCGCCGTTGAAGCCGCAATCCTGATCTTCGGTATTCATCAGCACAAAGCGGCTGGCGTTCCACAGCTTGTTACAGAAGTTACGGTAGCCTTCCAGACGCTTCATATCCCAGTTGATGTCGCGGCCGGTAGAGGCCAGCGCCGCCAGGGTGAAACGCAGGGCGTCAGTACCGTGCGGCTCAATGCCGTCCGGGAATTGTTTTTCGGTACGTTTGGCGATCTTCTCAGCCAGCTGCGGCTGCATCATGTTACCGGTACGTTTTTCCAGCAGGTCCGGCAGGGAAATGCCGTCAACCATATCCAGCGGGTCGATAACGTTACCCTTGGATTTGGACATCTTCTGGCCTTCGTCATCGCGAATCAGACCGGTCATATAGACGGTCTTGAACGGTACCTGCGGCTTGCCGTTTTCATCTTTGATGAAGTGCATGGTCATCATGATCATGCGGGCAATCCAGAAGAAGATGATGTCGAAACCGGAGACCATCACGCTGGTCGGGTGGAACTGACGCAGCGCGTCGGTGTTTTCCGGCCAGCCGAGAGTAGAGAAAGTCCACAGTGCGGAAGAGAACCAGGTGTCCAGTACGTCGTCGTCCTGACGCAGCGCAACGTCGGCGCCCAGGTTGTTTTCCTGACGCACTTCGTCTTCGCTACGGCCAACGTAGACGTTGCCCGCGTCGTCGTACCATGCCGGGATGCGGTGGCCCCACCACAGCTGACGGGAGATACACCAGTCCTGAATGTCACGCATCCAGGAGAAGTACATGTTTTCGTACTGTTTTGGCACGAACTGGATATCGCCGTTTTCTACCGCTTCCACTGCCGGTTTTGCCAGCACGTCAGCACGTACGTACCACTGGTCGGTCAGCATTGGTTCGATAACCACGCCGCCACGGTCGCCGTAAGGAACGGTCAGGTCGTGCGGTTTAATCTCTTCCAGCAGGCCGAGGGCATCGATAGCGGCAACCACTGCTTTACGTGCGGCAAAGCGCTCCAGTTTCTGGAACTCAGCCGGGATTTCGTTGGAGTAAACGTCGGACTCTTCGCCTTTGGTGTCATACACTTCCGCGCTTTCACGGATATCGCCGTCAAAGGTCAGAATATTGATCATCGGAAGCTGATGACGACGGCCCACTTCATAGTCGTTAAAGTCGTGCGCCGGGGTGATCTTCACGCAGCCGGTGCCTTTTTCCATGTCGGCATGCTCGTCGCCCACAATCGGAATACGACGGTTCACCAGCGGCAGCACCACGAATTTGCCAATCAGATCTTTATAACGCGGATCTTCCGGGTTGACGGCCACGCCAGTATCGCCCAGCAGGGTTTCCGGGCGGGTGGTGGCGACCACCAGGTAATCTTTACCGTCTGCGGTTTTCGCACCGTCAGCCAGCGGATAGCGGATGTGCCACATAGAGCCTTTGGACTCGCGGTTTTCCACTTCCAGGTCAGAGATCGCGGTGCGCAGTTTCGGGTCCCAGTTGACCAGGCGCTTGCCACGGTAAATCAGATCTTCTTTGTACAGGCGGACAAACACTTCTTTCACGGCATTGGAAAGACCTTCGTCCATGGTGAAGCGTTCGCGCTCCCAGTCCACGGAGTTGCCCAGACGGCGCATCTGACGGGTAATGGTGCCGCCGGATTCCGCTTTCCACTGCCAGATTTTGTCGATGAAGGCATCGCGGCCATAGTCGTGGCGGGTTTTACCCTCTTCTGCGGCAATCTTGCGCTCAACGACCATCTGGGTAGCGATCCCGGCGTGGTCAGTACCGACCTGCCACAGGGTGTTTTTACCCTGCATGCGCTGATAGCGGATCAGGGTATCCATGATGGTTTGCTGGAAGGCGTGACCCATATGCAAACTGCCGGTGACGTTTGGCGGCGGGATCATGATGCAGAAGCTTTCCTGGCTTTCATCGCCATTCGGCTTAAAGTAGCCCTGCTGCTCCCAGTGCTCGTAAAGCGGCTGTTCGATATCTTGTGGGTTATATGTCTTTTCCATTATTTCCAGGTTGCCGTATTCAGGTTAAAACCAGCCACGCGGTAGGCTTTGTAGCGTTCGCGCGCCAGTTGTTTCAAAGTTTCTTCGTAAGGGACAAAGTCTATCACTTCTGTGAAAGCGGTGGCAAAATCTGCAAAGCCAGTACGCAGGCTGATCAGAATATCACGCGGGCTGCTGTTGCGTTTTTGCGGCCAGGCGATTTCCACCGGCGCGCCGCCGCGCGGACCTTCTCCCGCCAGATTATGTGGGACAAAACTCTCCGGCGGTCTTGCCCACAGCGCTTCATCCAGACGGATGGCCTGTTTTTCGTCTTCACAGGCAATCAGCACGCGTTTACCACTGCGCCAACGTTCTGCGGCAATGTCGCACACCAGTTGTTCAACGGCGCTCAGGCCATCAATGGTGGTGTCATTGTCCAGAATATAGAACGTTGCATTCTTCATATATGGGGCTTCTTGTGGTGAATTTAAATGCGAAGCCGGATGGCGCTACGCTTATCCGGCCTACGGTTAAATACTCCATGTAGGCCGGATAAGGCGCATATGCGTCGCCATCCGGCAATCATGCAAACTTACTCTTCGCCGTTAAAACCCGCGCGATTGAGCAGGAACTGCGACAGCAACGCCACCGGACGACCGGTTGCGCCTTTCGCTTTACCGGAACGCCATGCGGTGCCGGCGATGTCCAGGTGCGCCCAGTTGTACTTACGGGTAAAGCGCGACAGGAAGCAACCGGCAGTGATCGCGCCGCCAGGACGGCCGCCGATGTTCGCCATATCCGCAAAGTTAGACTCCAGCTGTTCCTGGAACTCATCGCCCAACGGCAAGCGCCATGCGCGGTCGCCCGCCTGTTCAGACGCGCTAATCAGCTCATGCGCCAGCGGATTGTGGTTCGACATCAGACCGGTGATGTGATGGCCCAGCGCAATCACGCAGGCGCCCGTCAGGGTCGCGACGTCAATCACCGCTTCCGGCTCAAAACGCTCAACGTAGGTTAACACGTCGCACAGTACCAGGCGGCCTTCGGCATCGGTGTTCAGCACTTCGACCGTCTGGCCGGACATGGTGGTCAGCACGTCACCCGGACGATACGCTCGCCCGCCAGGCATGTTTTCGCAGCCTGCCAGCACGCCGATGACGTTAATCGGCAACTGAAGTTCCGCGACCATGCGCATCACGCCGTACACTGCCGCCGCGCCGCACATATCGTACTTCATCTCGTCCATGCCTTCGGCAGGCTTGATGGAGATGCCGCCGGAGTCAAAGGTCAGCCCTTTGCCGACCAGCACAACCGGACGCGCGTCTTCGGACGGGTTGCCTTTGTATTCGATAACCGACATCAGCGATTCGTTCTGCGAACCGTGACCGACCGCCAGATAAGAGTGCATACCCAGCTCTTTCATCTGCTGTTCGCCGATGACGCGGGTGATGACGTTCTTGCTGTAGCTGTCGGCCAACTGGCGCGCCTGAGAGGCCAGGTAGGCGGCATTACAGATATTCGGCGGCATATTGCCGAGGTCTTTCGCCGCTTTAATCCCGGCGGCAATCGCCAGACCGTGCTGGATCGCACGCTCGCCGCTGGTCAGCTCACGGCGGGTCGGCACGTTGAAGACCATTTTACGCAGCGGGCGACGCGGCTCGCTCTTGTTGGTCTTCAGTTGATCAAAGCTGTACAGCGTCTCTTTGGCCGTTTCGACAGCCTGACGCACTTTCCAGTAGTTGTTGCGGCCTTTGACGTGCAGTTCGGTCAGGAAGCAGACTGCTTCCATTGAGCCGGTGTCATTCAGCGTATTGATGGTTTTCTGAATGACCTGCTTATACTGGCGCTCATCGAGCTCGCGCTCTTTGCCACAACCAATGAGGAGGATTCGCTCGGAAAGAACGTTAGGAACATGGTGCAGCAACAGGGTCTGCCCCGGTTTTCCTTCCAGTTCACCACGACGCAGCAGGGCGCTGATGTACCCGTCGCTGATTTTATCGAGCTGTTCTGCAATCGGAGAAAGGCGGCGTGGTTCAAAGACGCCCACGACGATGCAGGCACTCCGCTGTTTCTCCGGGCTACCGCTTTTTACACTGAACTCCATGCACTACGCTCCTGAATCTTAAAGACAACGGCGGCGGCTACAGTTAGAATTGCAAGCTTTCGTAACTCATGTCCGCAGTTGCGGTGACTTCGTGTTAATCTTAACGTTATTACGGCATTGGCACGTCAGAACGCGTTCTGAGTGGCGAATCCGCTGAGTATAATAATTTTAGCGACGATTTCGACGACTCAAGAGAATAAATGACGTTTAAGCCATGAAACAAGCTAAATTCCTGCAAAAGACGAGTTTTTACGGGCGTATTTAAAGTGATAATCATAAGATATCTGGTGCGGGAGACGCTCAAAAGCCAACTGGCGATTCTTTTCATCCTGCTTTTGATCTTCTTTTGTCAAAAGCTAGTGAGGATCCTCGGGGCGGCGGTTGACGGTGACATTCCGGCAAATCTGGTGCTCTCGCTACTGGGGCTGGGCGTGCCGGAAATGGCGCAGCTCATCCTGCCATTAAGCCTGTTCCTCGGGCTGTTGATGACACTGGGCAAACTGTATACCGAAAGTGAAATAACGGTCATGCACGCCTGTGGTCTGAGCCGGGCTGTGCTGGTGAAAGCCGCGATGGTGCTGGCGCTGTTTACCGGCGTTGTCGCCGCTGTCAACGTCATGTGGGCGGGGCCCTGGTCATCCAGACACCAGGATGAGGTACTGGCGGAAGCAAAAGCCAATCCCGGCATGGCCGCGCTGGCGCAAGGGCAGTTCCAGCAGGCGACCAATGGCAGCGCCGTGCTGTTTATTGAAAGCGTTGACGGCAGCGATTTTAAAGATGTGTTCCTTGCGCAAATCCGCCCGAAAGGCAACGCCCGTCCTTCTGTGGTGGTGGCCGATTCTGGACATCTGACGCAATTGCGCGACGGCTCCCAGGTTGTGACGTTGAACAAAGGGACGCGCTTTGAAGGCACTGCCCTGCTGCGTGACTTCCGCATCACCGATTTCCAGAACTATCAGGCGATTATTGGTCATCAGGCCGTTGCGCTGGACCCGAACGATACCGATCAGATGGATATGCGCACGCTGTGGCAGACCGATACCAATCGCGCCCGTGCGGAACTGCACTGGCGTATTACGCTGGTATTCACCGTATTTATGATGGCGCTGATGGTTGTACCGCTGAGCGTGGTTAACCCACGACAGGGGCGCGTGCTGTCGATGCTGCCAGCTATGCTGCTGTATCTGCTGTTCTTCCTCCTGCAAACTTCCCTGAAATCAAACGGCGGTAAGGGCAAACTGGATCCGGTTATCTGGATGTGGGCGGTCAACCTGATCTATCTGGCGTTGGCAGTTGGTCTGAACCTTTGGGATACGGTGCCGGTACGCCGCCTGCGCGCCCGTCTTCTGCGTAAAGGAGCGGTATAATGCAGCCGTTTGGTGTACTTGACCGCTATATCGGTAAAACCATTTTCACCACCATCATGATGACGTTGTTCATGCTGGTGTCGCTCTCCGGCATCATCAAGTTTGTCGACCAGCTCAAAAAAGCCGGGCAGGGGAGCTACGATGCGCTGGGCGCGGGGATGTATACCCTGCTCAGCGTGCCGAAAGATGTGCAGATTTTCTTCCCGATGGCGGCGCTGCTTGGCGCGCTGCTGGGGCTGGGGATGCTGGCGCAGCGCAGTGAACTGGTGGTGATGCAGGCTTCGGGTTTCACCCGGATGCAGGTGGCGCTGTCGGTGATGAAAACCGCTATTCCACTGGTGCTGTTGACAATGGCCATCGGTGAATGGGTCGCTCCGCAGGGCGAACAGATGGCGCGTAACTACCGTGCGCAGGCGATGTACGGCGGTTCGTTGCTCTCTACTCAACAAGGCCTGTGGGCGAAAGATGGCAACAATTTCGTCTATATCGAGCGGGTGAAGGGCGACGAAGAGCTGGCGGGCATTAGCATCTACGCCTTTAACGATCAGCGTCGCTTACAGTCAGTGCGTTATGCCACGTCTGCGAAGTTCGACGCAGACAACAAGGTCTGGCGTCTGTCGCAGGTAGACGAGTCTGACCTGAAAGACCCGAAACAGATCACCGGTTCGCAGACCGTGAGCGGCACCTGGAAAACCAACCTCACGCCGGACAAACTGGGCGTGGTGGCGCTGGACCCGGATGCGCTCTCCATCAGCGGCTTGCATAACTATGTGAAGTATCTGAAGTCGAGCGGCCAGGACGCCGGACGTTATCAGCTCAATATGTGGAGTAAAATCTTCCAGCCGCTTTCCGTGGCGGTAATGATGTTGATGGCGCTGTCGTTCATTTTTGGCCCGCTGCGTAGCGTGCCGATGGGTGTGCGTGTGGTGACCGGGATCAGCTTTGGTTTCGTCTTCTACGTTCTGGACCAGATTTTCGGCCCGCTGACGCTGGTTTATGGCATTCCGCCGATTATCGGCGCGCTGCTGCCAAGCGCCTCGTTCTTCCTGATTAGCCTCTGGCTGATGATGCGTAAGTCGTAAAATCGATCTCTCTCATTGTTGGCCAGATACGGCGCAGCGCCATCAGGCGCTGCGCTTAGCAAACAAGGATTCCTTCTGTTAGCGTTTTCTACCGCCCATCAGGCTACCTAACATCCCCCGGATAATTTGGTTCGTTACCTGACGCGCTGCGCTTTTGGCGACGCTCTGCACCACACCATCACGTTTGCCGCCGCGTGGCCCGGTGCTGCCAAACAATATCTCTTTCAGCCCGCCAAGAATTCCGTCATCAACGGCGACTTCTTTGCCTTTTGCTGGCGGATTGTTTTGCTGCTCGGTGGTGGCCTGAACGCCTTTTTGCAACATTTCATACGCCGATTCGCGATCGACTTCGTCTTCATATTTGCCGTACAGCGAGGAGTGATTGATAAGCCCGTTACGCTCATCGTCCGTCACCGGCCCCATGCGTGAGCACGGCGCGATGACCATCGCTCGTTCAACCACTGATGGGCTGCCTTTGGCATCCAGGAAGGAGATTAGCGCCTCGCCAGTGCCCAGTTCCTGAATCGCTTTCTCGGTATCAAACGCCGGATTCGCCCGCATGGTTTGCGCGGCGGCTTTCACCGCTTTCTGATCTTTGGGGGTGAAAGCGCGCAGGGCGTGCTGTACGCGGTTGCCTAACTGACCGAGCACGTTGTCCGGGATATCGGAAGGGTTCTGTGAGACGAACCAGACGCCCACGCCTTTGGAGCGAATCAGGCGGATAACCTGTTCGATTTTATCCAGCAGCACCTGCGGAGCGTCATTGAACAACAGGTGAGCTTCGTCGAAGAAGAACACCAGCTTCGGTTTTTCCAGATCGCCCGCTTCCGGCAGTTGCTCATACAGTTCGGAGAGCATCCACAGCAGGCTGGCGGCATACAGTTTGGGCATCTGGTAGAGTTTTTCGGCGCTGAGGATGTTGATAATGCCTTTGCCGTTGGCATCGGTACGCATCCAGTCTTTGATGTCCAGCATCGGTTCGCCGAAGAAGTGCGCCGCGCCTTGCTGTTCCAGCGACAGCAACCCGCGCTGGATCGCCCCGACCGATGCGCTGCTGATATTGCCATACTGGTTCTGGAAGGATTTGGCATTATCACCGATATACTGCGTGATCGCCCGCAGGTCTTTAAAGTCCAGCAGCAACAGCCCCTGGTCATCGGCGATGCGGAAGATAATATTCAGCACGCCGGACTGCACCTCGTTCAGGTTCAGCAGGCGAGCCAGCAATAGCGGCCCAAGATCGGAGACGGTTGCCCGTAATGGATGACCTTTTTCGCCAAAAATATCCCACAGCACCACCGGATTAGCGTGCGGTTGCCAGTCGGTGATGCCGATATTTTTCAGCCGTGCGAGCAGTTTTTCAGAAGGTTCGCCTTCCTGCGCGACGCCGGTTAAGTCACCTTTCACATCCGCCATAAATACCGGAACGCCGATGTCTGATAGGGACTCAGCCAGTTTTTGCAGGGTAACCGTTTTGCCGGTTCCGGTTGCGCCGGTAATCAGCCCGTGACGGTTGGTCATGCCCGGCAACAGGAACAGTTCGCTTTCCAGCGTGCGGGCAATTAACAGGGGTGCACTCATGAGATTTTCTCCATTTATCCTGCCTGGAGTATAGGCAACTGCGGCGTACTCTTCACCGCTAAATTGCGGAGATTGCGAGAAGAATTCCAAAAGGGGGAGCAAAACCGGGCAGCGAATGCCGCCCGGTGAAGGCAATCAAAAGTCGGCTTGCAGTACCACACGGTAGCGAGCTTTACCGTCACGAACGTGCTGGATGGCCTCGTTGATTTGCGACATCGGGAACAGCTCGGTCGTCGGCGAGACCTTGCTGCGCCCGGCAAATTTCATCAACTTGCGCAGTTCATACGGCGTACCGGTTGCCGAACCGGAGATGCTGCGATCGCCTGCAATCAGGGTAAACGCCGGAACCGGTAGCGGCTTCAGCACCGCGCCAACGGTGTGGAAGTTGCCGCCATAGGCCAGCGCTTCGAAGTAAGGCTGCCAGTCGAGATCGACATTGACGGTGTTGATGATGAGATCAAATTGACCTGCCAGCGCTTTCAACGCCTCTGGATCGCGGCTATTGACCACTTTATCGGCGCCCATCGCCAGCACTTCCTGTTCTTTGGCCGGACTGGAGCTGAATGCGGTAACCTCGCAGCCCATCGCGTGCAGCAGCTTAATGGCGATATGGCCGAGGCCGCCGATGCCGATCACCCCAACGCGACTGGTGGCGGTAACGTGGTGCATCAGCAGCGGTTTGAAGACGGTGATGCCGCCGCACAACAGAGGGCCTGCGGATTCAATATCGATGCTTTCTGGAAGCGGGATCACCCATTGCCAGTCTGCTCGCAGCTTCTCGGCAAAGCCGCCGCGATTGAGGATGGTTGGCACCGATCCTTCCAGACAGTTAATCTGATTGCCGCTGATACAGGCATCGCAGTGCCCGCAGCTGCGCGCCGTCCAGCCAATCCCGACGCGTTGACCTACCTTCAGACCTTTATCCTGCGCGGCGCTGCCGAGTGCCACGACGCGGCCAATCACCTCATGCCCGGCAACCAGCGGATATTGAGAGAAGCCCCATTCGTTGTCGATCATCGACAGATCGGAGTGGCAGATACCGCAGTAATCTACCTGTACCTCAACATCTTCCGGCTTGAGTTCACCCGCATCATATTCATAGAGTTCAAGTTCGCTGCCCGCCTTTTTTGCGGCATAGCTTTTTATAATAGACATCGTGTTTCCCTCAGTGTGGTGTTGAACTGGAAGTGTAGAGCATGGGAAACGGAGTCGCTTCGCAGAAGGAGGGGTTAAGGAGGTGCCCGCCGTAGGGTTGTGCTGATTTTTTCAACACTTAGCGAGCCGGGCATATGCTACCGCTTGCATGGTGGCGTGTGACAGGTATAATCCACAACGTTTTCCGCATACCTCTTCAGTGCCGAAGTGGCGAAATCGGTAGACGCAGTTGATTCAAAATCAACCGTAGAAATACGTGCCGGTTCGAGTCCGGCCTTCGGCACCAAGTGATGCAATAATTAGCTACCTAAGGGTGGCTTTTTTTGTGTCCATTTCCGTCCAAATTCGTCCATATCCGTCTGTAATTCAAAGATAATTTATTTTCCGGTAATAACCATATTTGTTTTGTGGTATTTCCGTGTTGGTCATTTTTCATCCATTGACATCCACACGATTTGGGGGCCAAATTGGGGGCTTAGACGTAGTTCGATAATAGTGAGGCCCCCAAATGGCACTAACAGATCGCGCTATAGTCCACGCCAAGCCTTGTGGCAAGCCGTATAAGCTCAGTGACTCGCATGGACTTTACCTGCTGGTTAATCCTAACGGTTCAAAACGCTGGTACATCAAGTACCGCTTTGTAAACAAAGAGAAAAAGCTCGCTTTAGGGCCTTATCCGCTTTTGACGCTTGCACAGGCAAGACGCATGCGTGAAGAGGCCCAATTACTGCTGATTTCCGGCATCGATCCGAGTGCACACCGAAAAGCAGAACGCCTTGCGATAACGCCGGAACATACGTTTGAGTCTGTGGCACGCGAATGGGTCACCAGTAACGTGAACTGGTCGGCGGAACATAAGAAGCGGGTGCTGCGTTATTTCGAGCTTTATGTGTTCCCCACGAACGGCAGCTGTGACATCACCAAAATGAAGGTCAAAGATCTGCTGGTGCCCATCAAGGAGGTGGAGAAAGCGGGCAAACTGGATGTTGCTTCCCGGCTTCAGCAGCGCACTGCCTGCGTGATGCGCTATGCCGTCCAGAACGGCATTATCGATCATAACCCTGCATCAGATTTAACCGGCGCGGTTTCCACGCCCAAAGTTCGTCACCACCCGGCGTTGGATCTGAATCTTATCCCTGATTTCCTGGAAAGAATCGACGATTACAAAGGCCGTCATCTGACTCAACTGGCGGTAAAGCTGGCGCTGCTGCTGTTTATCCGCTCCAGCGAACTGCGCTTCGCCCGCTGGGATGAAATTGACCTGCGTAACGCCATGTGGACCATCCCTGCCGAGCGTGAGCCGATCCCCGGCGTTAAATATTCAGCGCGTGGGGCGAAGATGCACTCCCCACACTTGGTCCCATTGTCACGTCAGGCCATCGAACTGCTGCACGAGGTGCGGCAGCATTGCCGACCGGGAACTGAACTGGTGTTCCCCGGCGATCATAACTACCGCAAACCGATGAGTGAAAACACCATCAACAAAGCGCTGCGGGTGATGGGCTACGACACCCAGAAAGACGTCTGCGGCCACGGTTTTCGCACTATGGCCTGTAGCGCGCTGGTGGAGTCGGGTCTGTGGTCAAGTGACGCGGTCGAACGCCAGATGAGCCATCAGGAGCGCAAGCGCGTACGTGCCGCGTATATCCATAAGGCGCAGCACCTGGAAGAGCGCCGGGAAATGATGCAGTGGTGGGCGGATTATCTGGATGCAAACCGGTTCAGGCATGTTGTACCGTATGGCTTCAAAAAGTCGCCGGGAGGCGCACTCGACCATATGAGTTTCCAGGAGCGCAATGACCGGCAGCTAGAGGAGCTGAAAGCCAGAATACTGGCTGACTCGGAATGGCTGACGGCGTCTGAATTATCCGCAAAAGCGGGCTTTCGTTCCGCCGATCCTGATGCTGGCCCGAAAGGCTGGAAAGCCGCTGGGAAGATATTCTCGCTGAAGGTCGATGGTGAGGATTTGTACCCGGATTATGTTCTGGATGAGAAAATGAGGCCCCTCAAGGTTGTCAGGCTGATTCTCTCGCTGTTTAAAGAACGTAAGACCCCATGGGGGCTAGCAATCTGGTTCGGCTCGGCAAATCGCAGGTTGAGAGGAGGGAAGCCGAAAGATTTGTTGGTGTCAAAGTCAGAGTTAGTACTGATGGCGGCGCAGGATGAGGTTGAGTCGGGGGAGTAGGTTGCGGGATAAGGTAGAGATTAAGTTGGGGGATGATGCTCCAGTGGCATTACGAACAAGGTTCTTTAGCAGCATTTACGAAGCAAAAGGTATTGATGTCCATATACTTTTAGGGCATTAATCGCCTAGTTAGACGGCTCTGCACTGTGATGGCAATGCTAAAAACTGAGTGAAAATCAAAGTTTGAATTTTATCCCATTCAGTGATACTGTGTATTTATACAGTAGTGAAAAAATTTAACCTCTTGTAGGTCCTTGGTTTTATGGAATAATAAAATCAATTAATTTACAGGAGTTTTCTTATGCAATTGTTCGCCTTACGTGTGTTAATGAGACCACGCGACCCTGATCTTTTTTCAAAGGGATCTGTTCAAAAAGACATTGTGCATTTTGAAAATGCCATAGTATTCAGCGCGCAAAAGTTACATCTGACATCATCAACACCATCCGTTCATAAGAAAACCAGCTACACCCTGAAGCTGAGTATAAAACCCACTGAAGGTGTCATGGCTGGGGTCATATCAAAACAGCAAAAAATTAAAGGACATGATAAGGATTTTCGCGAATTCGATGTAGACAATTATCCACCTATCGTATGGATCTGGGATAGAGAAGAGCAAGTGTTATTGGTCGAGAAGAAAACAGCGGTATTCAAGGATGCGCATCAAGTTGCTAAGGCATTTGAAGATCTTGCCAACAACGACTATTTGGCCCAATTGGGGCTAAGAGTATTTATCGAAGCTTGCCTTGAAATGGAAGATTTTTGGTCTGAATATCATAGACTTCAGTTTATTGATAAAGTTAGTTTTACGTTGATTACTCCGAATATTTTCGGAAGTAGCAAGCAGGCCTTAACTGACGATTTGCGAAAGCTTGAGGCAGATACTAATGCAAACGCTGTAACCACAACATTTGAAAACACAGATGGTAATTTAAAGCTTAAAGGTTCTCATTGGGCATCTGTTTTTGTTGATTGGGTAAAAGATGGTGGTGGTTCTTGGTTAATTAAAGGTCGAAAAACACTCAAATCAAAACCTACAACTGTATCCAGTAATCAAACGGCCAAGATAGTCCTTATCGAAGGTGAGATTTCAGAAATTCAGTTAGATGGCTACTCACCGAGTGATATCAAAGAAATCATAGCATTACATCAAAAAAGGTACACATACAAAAATGAAGAATCTAGGCGTCTGGATTAAAGCTATAGCGCTATTCATATTATGCTTAGCGTTATCGTCAACCGATAAACAGGTTTATACCCTGCTTGAGCAGGCATCGGCAGGGGTGATCGGCTCAATTCTTGGAGGGATTACTGCAGGGATCTCTGTAATTTTTGGCATTCTGGCGGTCATCAATAAGGGGCAAAAACGCTCAAGTTTTACAAGTTACTTGGGAAGTTTAGAAGCTGATCTGAAATTACTTGTGATCTGTTTAGGCGCAACAATTTTTTTGCCGTACCTTCGAAATTATGACTTACCTCTAATAAATTATCCCAAGCATGAGTTGATTCCTTCTAAGGATAAGTTATTTACTGCGGCAGAGCTGTTTGCCGTAGTGCTGTCTCTCAATCTCATTGTTGAGGTGATAAGTTGCATGATTTTAGTAGTTAAACAAAGTCTGAAAACGGAAGATTGATAAGGTTTTTTTAATGGTTTTATTTGTAGTTATTTGAATTTTAATGATAAAAATATGGTTGGTTTATCACTAACTACGATTTTTGTGGTCGATCATGATTTTATACAGTGCCTTTAACAATGTCTTTTGCATGTATATATAAGTATATGGATACGAAAATAGAGTTTCATAAGACTTCAAATGATATCTCCTTTTAAGAACATATAGTTATCCCCTAAAGCGTATATACGGAAAATATCTGTCATGGGGGATAAAATGAACGTTACTTCACCCAAAATGCTGGCTCAGGCAGTGAGGAATGCTCGCAAGCAATGTAAGCTGACTCAACGCGAAACTGCAGAAAGTATAGGCATGAAACAATCAACGGTTTCAGAGTTTGTGAATCATCCTGAGGGGATCCGCATAGGTACGCTCTTTATGCTGCTTGCCGCTCTGGACCTTAAGCTTCAGGTCGTAAGCCGTAGGGGCGAACATAAATCGTCTGATAGCTGGGACCAGCAGTGGTGAACTGTGGAACCAGTAAGCTTTACTGATTCAATTCCTGCACCAACCTAGTATTGATATACAGCTTTTCGCGACCAACGCTCATTTCTTCCAGCATGCCTATATCTACCAACTGTTTGAGGTATGCTGATGCCGTCTGGCGTTTAGCGATACCTCGTTCAACAAGGTTATCGATCCGGCAATACGGTTGCGCATAGAGCACTTGGATGAGTTCATAGGTATAAATTTTTGGCAGCTTCTCACGTACATACTCGGTCGTTTCTGCCATCAATGCCCGAACGACCGCAATCTTGTCAGTCGTCCATCGAGACGTGTTTTCTACGGCCTCCAGCATAAATAATATCCACGATTCCCAGTCTCCTTCCTCTGTTACCCTACGCAATAGCGTGTAGTAATCACTACGTCTCTCCAGGATAAAGCGTGACAGGTACAGGATAGGCAGTGAAAGCAATTCATTTTGAATCAAGTAAAGAATATTCAGGATACGGCCTGTTCGCCCATTCCCATCCGGAAAAGGGTGGATGCACTCAAACTGATAGTGCGCAATAGCCATTTTCACTAATGGATCTAAATCATCATCGCCATGTATGAACTGTTCCCAGTTCGCCAATAAGTTACGAATAGTATCTTCACCCACCGGGGGCGTATACACCACGCTGTTATTCTGATCGCGCAGTACCGTGCCCGGTGTTTTTCTTATATCGGTCTGAACTGCGCGTAATTTGGTACAGATAGCGATTGCGGTGTTTGTGCAAAGTGGATAGGTCTCAAGATGGGTATAACCATCATAAAGTGCCGTACGATAGAGCAATGCTTCTTTGGTTGCTGGATCTGCTCCGTCTGCACGATCAGCATACTGAAAGAGCTGATCGCTGGTCGTTACGATGTTCTCAATGCGTGAGGAATCTTTCGCTTCCAGCATCGGGAGAATGTTAATCAACAATCCCTGATCGGGGATCAACTCACCCGCCGTTTTCAGCTCTGCAATTGCCGCGCGCGCATTTATACACGCTTTTAGTACATTACGTGTTTCTATCTGCTGCAGATCAGGCGGCAGCTTTGGCAGAGCGTTGTAAGGGGCTTCGGGATTCCAGTTCATATGTTTATAAAAACCGATTTCATCGACATATAGACATCATATGTCGATGCTATAAGCATGTCACGGCATCATGTTTAAAAAATCGTGTTTTATCGATATATCGCCGTAACGTGTCGATGGCATAAACATGTTTTGGCTATATGTTTAAAAAAATGCTTTTTATCGACATATCCTCAGACGCTTGGCGCAGACTATCTGGATTTGCCTGGGAAGAGACTTCACTATCTGAGATGTATTGACCTTTAAATGAGGTCTCTCGGCAACCTTGCAACTGCAAAAAATGCCCCTATTTCATGGCTAATTAACCGCTAAATTCTAGCCATGGAGGAAACTACCGATGTTACCCCGGACACACCGCCAGCTCGTAAGTGTTGAAGTGATGTGGCCTGCCCAGACGCTACCGCTTCCTCTGCAACAGGTAGTCGAAGCATTGAATCAGGGCGAAACGCCCGATCAGATTATTATCCGCATGAACCAACAGGGCCTGCTGGCGTGGCGTGAGGATGCATCCGCGCAGGATACACACGATATCTTTCAGATACGGCTGGACAATCAGCATGAGGCGCGGTTTCTCTGCCGCTACGTTACGCTACCGCTGCACTGATGCCCGTATCCCGCGCGAAATTGAAGAGTGCTGTTTATCTCCGGATAAATTAATATGCTATAAAATAAAGAGTTAGCATATGTCGTTTCAGGGATGATGAGTTGTAAATGAAGAAGAAACTGCCAGACCAGCTTTCCAGGGAATGCATTATTGCGGCTATGCGCGCCTATGATGAAGGTGTACCCCACCAGTTCAGCGAGTCCCGGCTGTATGATGTGGTCTTTGCAGGGCGCAGTTATCCACCGAAAGCGATAGTCGGTATTGCTGCTTTAAATATGACAGGCGTTGAGTTTTCCCCTGAAGATTTTAGTGGTGGTATCAAGTCGAAATGCGTCAAGTTGCTTACCGATCAAGGGTTTCAGATCGTTGAGAAAAATTTGGGTAACGAGCAACCTGCCATCAGTATTTTTCCTGATGAACTGCCGCCGCAGAGCGTATTTAATGAAGGTGCAGCTACGCAGGTAACGGTTAACCGCTATGAACGCGACCGTAAGGCCCGACAGGCCGCATTAGCCTGGCATGGTTGTCTGTGCAGAGTATGTGGTATTGATATGATGAAGGTGTATGGTGAGATAGCAAAAGGTTTTATCCATATACATCACCTGATTCCGCTATCAGACATCAAAGAGAATTACTCTCTGGATCCCAAAAAAGATCTTATTCCCGTCTGCCCTAATTGCCATGCCATGTTACATCGACGTAATCCGCCTTTTTCGCCTGAAGAATTGAAATCAATTATTGAATATCATTCGGCTCTTTAGGTATTTAAGCCCATTCGCTGTAGCTCGGTGGAAGAGAGTATTTTGATATAACTTGCTATTCGCGCAGCAGCTTAAGCCACGGATTATTCATCTGCACTTTCTCTCCAAACACCAGCCCAGGATCCTCCATCAGAAACCCTTTCAACTGACTACTTTTCTTTTGTGGCGCGTGAACATCGCAGGTCCAGATAAAACTGTCATCATTACAGCGCAGGGCCAGCCCTGACTCCTGAAACATTCGCTGTGCCAGCTTCCAGCCGTCGCTGGTGACTCCAGTGGTTTCTGAGGCGTATATCTTAAAGATCCCCGGCGAAATCAAGAAAAGATGGTTCTCCACCACATGTACCTTGCCGTTGCGGGTATTCACCGTGCCTGAAGGGCTGGTGTGGTTCTTCAGCCACTGCAGAAAGTTGTTATTGTCACTAAGCCTCGGGTCGTCTTCTATCTCCGGCAGCGGTTGAGTCGGTGTGCTAAGTTCAGGGGCGGGTTCGGCTTCACTCACCGGTGTCACATCACCGGCAAAGCTGGTGGGACGCTGTTCTCCCTGTTCCCAGATTGCAGACGGCGTCAGGCGCAGCAGCGTCAGCGGTTCAACGGGCGACCAGCCTTTATCCGATCGGATAATGCAGCGCCAGATCGCTTTATCCTCATTGGCAACGATAAGCTGATGCGTCAGCAGTTCGTCAAACAGGCGGTTATTGTTTTCCGGCACGCTGGATACGCCATGCTGGAGCAGCCAGGCGCGAACCCGGTCGGCGGTGGTTTTGCTGATAAGCCACAGTGCATCCTCCGTCAGCCAGCCATCGGATCCACATTCGGGATTATTGAGTCGGTACTCGTTCTGTACCAGCGACCGCAAGGCGGTAAGAAGCTGCTGGGGAAAGGAAGAGGGCTTTTGCGCCAGCGCGGTTTTGATATCGCCGCCGAGGTATCGGGCGACAGAGGCTTTATCGGCCTGCTGTACCAGTTCCGCCAGCGCGCCAGCCCGTTCGTAGTGTCCGGTAAGCTGATAAATCAGGGATGCAAAAGCTGCCGGGTATCCGGCCAGCCAGTCCAGTAACGGCGAGGGTATCAACTGATTAATCAGCATTGCGCCAGCCGCCGGATGCAGATGATAGTCGCGACCGTGGCTCTGGTACTGCCAGCGATAAGGTTGAGTCAGATTACCTTGCCACGGATGCCAGCTGGTGCCACCCAGTTGATGGATTTCCATATCGACGGCGATTTTTCCCGTGTCGTGCAGCAATGCCGCGCAGACTACCGCGACCGTCCATGCGCTGGCTTGCCGGGCTTGTTCTTCTGCACCCGCTTCCGGTGGCAGCAGATAACCCTGGCGCAGTCGGATAGCGTTGCAGGCAACCTCCAGCGAATGATCCAGTAGCCCACCGGGAATGGAGTGGTGATGACTTTGGGAGGCGGGTAGCAGTTGCACCAGTGCGGCGAAGCGATGAATCGCCGTGAGGATCCAGCTATCGAACAGGGTATCCGGCAGCGGGGTCAGTTGCCGTAACTGGTGCAAACAGGACTGGCGTAACGGCGTCGCCAGCAATTGTTCTGCGGATTGTGGCGCAAACCAACCCTCTGGCAGCGTAGCGCCTGGCGCAGGTGGCTGGCTCTGGGATGGTCTTTTTAGCCACTTCAGCATATTTCCCCTTTCCGGGCAGGCCCCTTTGCCCTTGTCGCCCTTCCTTTGCAGTGTCTCCCTTTGGGCCTTTTACATTTTTATTAGTAAAAACTGTATGCTCTCATGTGTATATCTGGCGCTGTATTTCTGGCCGATGAGGAAAAGTGACCGACGTTTTGTCGGCCACTTTAATACTACCACCAGGCATAAAACATCAACCTGTCTCGCTCAAAATCAAACGTCTTAAGCGTCTCCTTCACCCAGATGGTGACGGCGCGAACATCTTTCCAGTAGTGCTCTCCATAATCGGTATAACCATAGAAAAAGCCATCAATCGTGGGATAAACCGCGCCGCAGTTATCCGGCGTCAGGTTCTGCAGGTCACTCAAAAGCGCCTGCAAGTGTGCTTTTGTGACTTCTAACAGCACCTGGTTGCGCACCAGCCCAACGTGTTTATCCACCCATTTGAGTAACGGGTTCACCTTGCGGAAATAACCCACTCTGTCGTACTGGCTTTCATCGGGCGCGTTTTTCGCCCGTTCGAAAAAGAAAAGATCGAGGCCCATATCTCACTCCAGAAAAAGGGGAGCAACTTCCCGGCGGGGAAGACTCCCCGTGCGGGTGGGCTGTCAGGCGCTAAGCTGACAGGGTTGTGGTACAGCGTTGAGCAGCCATTCACTGGCGTGGCGCGCCATACCGCTGGCGCGGATCACTGCCCGCTTGTCCTGGCGCAGGATATCCAGCCAGTAGCCGATATAGCTGGCGTGCTGGAGCCTGCCCTGAATGCCGCAATAGGCGCACAGGAAGGCGCTTCCCATCTCCGCCACTAACTCTTCAGCGGCGTAGAGTGCTTCGGTGCGTTCCGCTCCAGCAATACCGGGACGGTTGAGGCGTGAAGCGTGACCGGTAGCGTGCGTCAGTTCATGCAGTAGCGTGGCGTAGTACGCCTCGCTGCTTTCAAACTGTTGCGGGTGCGGCATCATCACCAGGTCGGTCGCGGGTTTGTAATACGCTTTCGACTGGCGGCGATGGCGCAGCGTCACGCCGCTGTTCATCGTAATGGCTTCGGCCATCTCCACAGGTTCTGCGGGCCGGGTAAACGGCTCGGACAGCGACTGCGGCAGGCCGTCGCACTGCGACAGGTTAAACAGCCGAAATTCACGAATGATCCCGAAATGCCGCACCTTCGGCTCGCCGTCTTTATCCAGCAACGGCTGGCCGAGTGCATCGGTCTCTTCCTGTGTGCGTGGCAGATACAACACCGCCAGAGAGGATTTCTCCCCCCGGCGCACCTGCCCGCCGAGCGCGCTGACCTGATGGAACGTCAGCCAGCGGTCGCTGGCGAAGCTCTGCTTGTCGGCGCTGTTCCACAGAAGCGGCACGTTGATGCCGTGATACGGTCGACCGGATAACGCATTGATTGGGAACGGCGGCTCGCCATCGCGCCACGGGCGGATCCACGGCACATTGCCGTTTTCCAGCTCAGTAATAATCTGGTCGGTGACTTTCTGGTAGATATCGTTGCTTCTGTCCATTGTGCGATCCTCATGGAAGAAGCCGGAGCTGCCTCCGTCCGGAAGCGACTCCGGCGGGGAGAGGTTATGCCTGTTCAGCCATCGAGACCTGCACATAGTGGCCGTGATAGTTGAGCGACAGCGGTAATGCGACAGGGACTTTCATATCGCCCTGCGGCGGCTGGCAGTAGATCGTAAAGGTGACTTTCTTGCGGGACGTCCCGGCGGTACGCAGGGTCAGCAGTACGGCGAGCAACAGATTGCCCAGCCGTTCTTCCACCTGCTGCGGGTCGGCGGGAAATTCCACAGCGGATTGCCAGACATCAGGGGCGATAACCACCGGCATTAACGACGGTTTTTTATCGAAAAGCGACATGGTGTTTCTCCTGTAAATGAGCAGGGAACACCCTTCGCAGGGCGTTTCCCTGCGGGATGGAATGGTACGGGTATCCTGCGCATCTGCGCCGTTCGCGCCTTCCGGATACATGGCGAACATACTGCATGGCTGGCGGTAGTGTTTTCTGCGCGGGTGATAAAAGGGAGGGGAAAATCATTACCGGGGCTGAAGAGTTCTGTAGTTCCTGAAATGTGAACGCAGGCAGATTGATGCGCACTCATCGCTCAAAAAATGATCTTTTTCGGGCGGATACTGAAATCAGAAAAGCATATGACCTTGAACAGTAAACACAATGACTGGAGGGATATGCTAATGAACCGACAAGATATAAACGCATTGAAGAATTTTGATTTTCTGGCGCGCAGTTTTGCCCGTATGCACGCCTTGGGCCAGCCAGTGGATATCGATGCCGTGACAGGTAATATGAGTGATGAACAGCAAGCATGGTTCCGGGAGCGATACGACCACTACCGAAAGCAGGCTGAGCGGGCGAGAGTGATAGAACTGCGGTGATATAACGAACAACGGGCTTAACGGCCCGTTGCGTATTTTCAGGCTTTGAAAATCTGTTTTCGGTGCCAGCCAACATACTGTTCAGCAGGCCACTGCGTTTTGTCATAAGGAAGGAATAGCTGCTGGCCGTCCCGGTGCCAGAACAGATGGTCTACCACCGGACTACGACTGACGCCGCCGGAGATGCGGATGGTCATACTCTCATCCAGTCCGAACGCCCCCATATCAAACGCGTCATGGTGTAATGTACAGAGCGCCAGGCCATTATTTACCACGCACGGACCACCGTACGCTTTCCAGTGAATATGCGCCGCTTCAATACCAACCAGCGCGCCATCGAGTCTGAGATCGTAACCACAGAACGCGCACCGTGAGTGGTAAGCGCGAAGAACGATATCCCTGAAACGCGGATCGCGGTTCCTGGAGCGATCGATAAAATCGAATCCCAGTTGGTTGGCCAGGATCCGCTGAATACTTTCCGGGAAGCGATCGGTGAGGATCTTCTGGGCCAACTGGTCGATCATCTCAGGGTGTGCCAGCAATTGCTGGTAAGCCGCTTCATCGAAGCCGCCCGTCACCTGGTTATCAATCAGTTCTTTCTTTGTCGGCTGAGTATTGCCCTTGCGCGGTTTGCAACCTTCTGCGTGAGCGATCTCCCAGAAGCCGTCTGTTCGCAGCCGCCAGAATGGCATGTTGGGATAGTCGGTGCGTCGCTTGGGGCCAAACTCTTTCAGCAGGCGAGTAAGCGGTTCGTGGATCTCGAGGCCATAGTTAAACAGGCGTGAATGGCCTGCTTTGTACTGCGACAATACATACAACAGCAGTAGCGGTTTATGCGGCGCGCATACGTCACCCTGATGCCAGACAGAGACGTTAGAGATGGCGGATTGCAGCGTTTCTGGAGAGATCATAAGAATGAACCGGGTAACAGGCTGATGTTATTGCGATCATGCTCGCAAAATGCCGGTGACTCAAGCCCCGTTCATCACACCGTCAGTACGAAATCTTCAGGGAATGCGTGTTTTACTGACGATCATCTTCCCGACCTGTTCGCCAGCGCTGCGGATATCGCCGACCGCGCTGCCCATCACCCCGGCGACTGCTGCGCCGATCCTGACGCCTGCCCACGTCAGTGCGCCCAGCCAGAATGCGGGTAACACCAGGAACATCACGCCCATAATAATATTCACAATCAGATCGTCGGAGGTGTTTTGCAGGCCCCAGAGGTTGAAGTACGAGTGGGTGTCGCTGTCGTACATCATCTGCATCAGCCAGTTATCCAGCCAGCGCGCCAGTTCCCACCAGAAGGTGAGAAAGAACAGGGCGAACTGCACAAAGCTCAGCGTGATGACCGTTTTAAGATCCCATGCCGAGAACAACAGAATTATCGGAATACAAATCACCAGCGCCATTTCGAGGAACGCCTGCACCATCGGCAGCGCCTGGCGGACGTTATCAAACGCCGGAAAAAGAGCGTAGCTCGAAAGCCCCGCGCCGATGATCCCACCGACGCGACTTAGCAACTGCGTCTGGCTGAGGTTATCTCCCGCACTCCCACCAAATCCGTTATACACCAGCCCGCCCTGTGACACCTGCATATTGCGCGGGCTCACCAGCGAGCGCAATACCGCTTCTTCGTACTCGTCTTTCGACTGCCCCAGTTTTTGCAGCCGTTGCCAGAGCGTGGTATCGACCTGCTTCAGCAGCCGATTTTTCAGCCCCGCCTCACCATCGGACCACCACTCCTTACATGCTGGATAGCCTCCGCCACCCGTATCGCTCAGACCGTCGTCGCGGCTGGCGTCATATGGCCAGGCGGCGCGCGGTGAACGGGAATGATCGTGGTCGTAATAGCCCGGCGTGGAGAGGTAAAAAGACGATCCCACCCAGTCCACTTCCCGGCTTTGCTCCTCACTGATATCGCTGCCGAGCTTTTTCAGCCGTGCGCGCGACGGTCCATAGCAGTCGTTAACGAAATCCTGTAGCTCCTGCGCCAGCGCCGGATCGGCAATCCGGGTGTGCTGCACTTCAAAGCGCAACTGGCGCAGGTCCGGCTTGCAGGGCAGAACCGCGACGGCGGCGCTGGTGATGCCTTTACCCAGTGCATGCGTGAAGTACCACCACACCGGAACGGAAGCGCTCTTGCCGCTGAGTTCGTTGATGAGCGGCGCATAGCCGGAATCACCGGGCTGTACCACCGACCAGCCGCACTGCTTGGTGCGCTGGCTGTCGTAGGTGAGGGTATTGATATCAACATTGAGGAACGGCACACCCGCAAAGAGGATCACCAGCAGGGCGCTGTAGAGCGAGTGCTCCACCCAGACGACCAGCAGGCGGGCGACGTTGCCTTCATCCGCCCCCTGGCCGCGCGCCTTCAGCCACAGGGCGACCAGTTTTGCCAGAAGGGGCAGGGCGAACAGCCCGGTGGCGGTCAGCGTCTGCCACACGCCGTTGTTCACCAGCCAGCCGAGCAGGGTGAGCACATACTCGAAATAGCTGTTGGCGGTCATCGCGGGCTGTCCGGCCGCGGGTTATTCAATTGATGTATGCGGCGGTCATTGTCGTCCGGCACTTCCACCGCCTGGCCCTGAAGCTGGTCGCGCTGCTGTTTGCGTTGCAGGATAAGGCTTGCGGTATTGCGCGTCAGCGCCTGGCGGAAATCGAGTTCCAGTTTAAGCTGGTTCAGTTCTTCATCCAGTTGGGCGGTGGTTTTGCCTAAGCTCTCCTGCGCTTCTTTGACGTTGGCGATATTGGGTTCGCGCATGCCCGCGAGCAGCGTGCGCCGGGCCAGCAGCGCCTGTTCGGTAACGCGGGCCAGCGCCAGCTCTCCCGTCAGCCGTTCGGTGAGGACGGCAACATCCGGATCGTCGCGTAGCGCCTCGACCACGCCGCGGGTCAGTTGCATGGATCCGCCGGAGGCTTTCGCCAGATTATCGGAGCCGGGTTTCTGACTGCCATTAACCAGATCTGTCAGGAGGGGCAGGATCTTCGCCTTTTCTTCGTCGATCAGCGGATGCAGTCCGATCCCCGCCTGTGCGCCGGAGCGTGCATCCGGATCGTCGGTGACCTGCGCTACGCTGATAGTCTGCTCGCCGACCACGCGGGTCATCCATCCGGCGGCCTCTTCAGGGGATGTCCAGGTGCGACAAAGTTCCCCGTCACATTCGGAGGCGGTAAGAGACGTGGTGCTGGTGGCGGGCTGCTGGTTGAGAATATTCCAGCCTGCGACGGTGGCGTCATGGACTACCTTGATTGGCGGCTGGCCTTTGCCGCCGCGCTTTTCGCCGCCCATCCAGCGCTTACCCTTTTCGGCGGCCTCTTTTGCCGCTTTCTGGTCGGTGCGGATGGCGTCATTATCGCTGGCGGCGAGGGACTGGTAATTCTCCGCTTTGGCTCCGGAAAACCAGGCGGAGTCTGTCGCTAAATCGGTCATCTTCTCCGCCATTTTCTGGCAGTTCAGCAGCGACTTATCAAAATCCAGCCGTCCCTGCAGCACGCCGTTGGTCAGCAGATCATAAAGCTGCGGATTGGCGCGCTGGATAATCATCGCGGGCAGGCTGGCAACCGCGCCGGTGGCACTCTGGATAACGTTACCCATCAGTTGCTGGAAGCCGTCGGTGATGCCGTTTAGCTGGTTGCGCACCGTGGTGTCGATATCGAAATTGCCGCACATCATATCGGCGTTCCAGCCAAGACCTAAGCTAAGCGGCGAGGGGCTGCGGCGTACGGGCGGCGGCATGACGGCTTCACCGCCGCCAATCTGGTAGTAAAGCAGGTCGTCAACCGCGCCTCGCGTGCGGAAGCTGTAGTTGTCTGCCGCCACGCAAACCCAGGCGAAAAACAGTAAGACCAGGCAAAGGACTCTCATCACCGCCTCCGTTAACCCGTACTGCCGAGAAAGGTTTGCCCCCGGCGCGGACAGCATTTATAGGGCCGCCACAGTGTCCAGGCGTACGCACCATCCTCCGCGAGTTTGTCGGCGTAAGTGTCGGTGGTGCTGCCATCCGGAAACACCGAACAGGCGGCGGATTTTTTCGGCGTGAGCATCTGCCAGCGATGGTTATCGCTGTCGCCTTCGATAACCGGGGAGGGCGGCCAGTACCCGGCGCGCGATGAGGCGGTCAGCGGCGTGTAGATATGCGGTTGCCCGGTACGCGTCACCAGATCGGCCACGCGCTGGGCGATAACGGAGGCGGCTTTATAGTCGTGCGTCTGGCTGATGGCTCCGGCGCGCGGGTAGATATTGCCCCACATATCGCCGTTCTGACCGACTTCCCGCATGCCCGGCGTCAGCGCCTCCGGCCAGGTCATTTCCGGCACACCGCTGCGCCATGCCAGCGTATCGAGTTGACTCAGAAAGTACGGTTGAAAAGGCTGCGATGAAGGTGAGCAGATATAGCCAAACTGGGTGAAAAATTTTGCCAGTTCATCGCCTGCCGGGAAGCCGATGGCATCGGCATTCTTAAAGCGGATCTTGCTGTGCTGGCTGGCAGAACGAGGATTCGTATCGCCGCCGCCTTCGGCAACACCGGGCAACGGTGGGCTGAGTAACGACATCTCCGTCCACGGACTTTGCCCGGTGTTGCTGTAAGCCGACACCACCAGATCCGGACGGAAATGACTGACCTTCACCGACGTACGCACCGTACAGCCGAACGGCGTGCAGTACAACCAGTAGCACAGGCCGACAACCCGGTAGTTCACGCAGTCCGGCGACAGGGCAGAAGCGGCAATTTCCGGCGTGGTAATGGCTCTGAGCGGGAAAGCGGCGCACAGCATCAGGAGCAACAGAAGAGAAGAGCGGTCTGGCATAACGCCTCCGGCAACAGAGTTTTCTTCTGCCGGGTGTAGCGCAATGCTCATTCGATCACTGCTGAAAACTGGAACCAGCCTGTGAAAATTGTTGAGTCTGTCATCAACCTTTGCCGGGCTTTCTGGTGTTATTCTGTGGTTCAGGCCGGGCTACGAAAGTGGTTCCGGCCTGTTTTTTTCTTCATTTTTTATTGTGTTTAAGGAGCAAAGCTTATGCCAGTAAAACGAAAACATCTGACCCGCCATGAAGTGGGGCAGATACTGCTTGCAGCGGACAGAGGGATCCATTTTGAGCGTGATTACTGCCTGATTCAGATGTGTTTTTTACACGGTCTGCGGGTCAGTGAACTGTGTGGAATGCGCCTGTCGGATATCGATTTGGTCGGTGGTTCGGTGTATGTCAGGCGGCTCAAAAATAGCCTGTCAACACAGCATCCGCTGTTCGATGCCGAATTGCCCGCATTGATGCGTTGGTTAACCGTGCGCCGTCGCTGGCGGGATGCTGACTCTGACTGGCTTTTCCTGTCGCAGAAAGGGGGGCCGCTGTCGCGCCATCAGGTCCGGTTATTGCTCAGACGTTACGGCGAACTGGGCGGCGTCAGTATTTCAGCGCATCCCCATATGCTGAGACACGGATGCGGTTACGCGCTGGCGGATTTAGGGCGTGATACACGTCTGATACAGGATTACCTAGGGCACCGGAACATCCGGCATACGGTGATTTATACGGCGACAAATACGCAGAGGTTTATGAATGTTTGGGGCAGTGTGAAAGAAAACCACACATTTAGTGCCAGAATGTAAAGTAGTATCAGAAAAATTTAGCAAAGTGTCAAAATTTTTCTGAGACCCCTTTTGATAACGGATTATCTCTCTGTTTTTAAATAAAAATAAAACGTAGCAGATACATGATGTTCCTCTGGCCCTTGCTGGCAACGTGCTTTAGAGGTTCACGTTGCCAGTATTCATTCGCTCACCGCTTTACTGTTTTATGCCATTCTGCAAGCTCAGTTCCTCTCCCGATGGCATTTTATTTCTCATTCTCTTCTTCCACATCATTTTCTCCTGAACTCACCACTCTGGCACTAACGGGAAAGTCTAACGCAGATTTTTTCACCGCCAGAGTGATGCGGGGCCGAGTCCCGAATGTTCTTTCATCAAGGAGAAACACATGAAAAAAACGATGTTAAGCGCGTGTTTTATGCTGGCGGCGGCTAATGCCATGGCTGCCGACGGTACCATCCATTTCACCGGTAGCATTACTGACCAGACCTGCAAGATCGACACTGGCTCCCAGAATCTACCGGTGAACCTCGGCAATGTTGCCCAGACCGCCCTTAACGGGGCGAAGGGGATGAGAGCGGCGCCAACGCAATTTACCATCAACGTGAGCGAGTGCCCGGAAACGGTCACTGGTGCAAATGTGAAATTTGACGGGACATCCGATAACAACGACCAGAGTCTGCTGGCGCTGGACAGTGGCACGGGCATCGCCACCGGGGTCGGGATCCAGATCGCAGATAAAAACGGCACGGCCATCCCGCTGCACTCCGCTTCATCCGACTACACCCTCGCAGAAGGCGCAAACGCGCTCGACTTTGTCGCCCGCTATGTCTCCACAGGCCCGGCGGTCACCACCGGTACAGCAAACGGTACCTCTGAGTTCACCATCATTTACAAATAACGCTGTGCCGTCGCGGGGCGCATTCTCCTCCTCCTACCCATGCGCCGCCGCATAACAGGGAGCGTTTCGCAGGGATGCGTATTTTTCGTCCGGAGATAACAAGATGAACAGGTATGCAGACATTTTGCTGGCGCTATTGCTGGCCGTATTTACCGTGCAGGCACAGGCCGGGATTGTCATTGGCGGGACACGGATCATTTATAACGGCGACAAAAAAGAGACCTCCGCTTCTATACGCAACCCCGACAGAACCGGCGTCTGGCTGGTGCAGAGCTGGGTGGACAGTGGCGTGAAAGGCAGCAAAACACCGTTTATCGTCACGCCGCCGTTGTTTCGCATTAATCCAGGCGAAGAGAACATCCTGCGCATTGTGCGCACCGGAGGGAGCCTGCCTGAAGACCGGGAATCGGTGTTCTGGCTGAACGTGAAGTCCATTCCCGCCACCGACGACAGCGTGCCGCATAACAACGTTCTGCAGGTGGTGGTGAAATCCCGCCTGAAACTCTTTTACCGCCCGGCGGGGCTGGAAGGACAGCCGGAGACGGCTTACCACCATCTGTCGGTCTCCCGTAGCGGCAATCGTCTTACGGTCAGCAATCCCACGTCTTACTACGTCACTTTGTTCACCTTAAAGGTGGACGGGCAGGAGATCAAAGAGGCCGATATGGTGCCGCCGAAAGGCAGCGTCAGCTTCACGCTGCCATCGGCCACGGCGTCCATGGTGAGCTGGCAGTCGATCAGTGATTACGGCGGCGTCAGTCAGACCGAAAGCCGTAAGCTCTGAAGGAGGGAATATGAATAACTCGAATTCCCGACTGATGATCTTCCTGCTGGCGCTGTTGCTGATTATGGTGCTGCTATTGGGTTATCTGCGTCATGCGGAAGCCCGCGAGACCTTCAATACCCACGCGCTGGAGCTGGACAGTCCGGGCCAGCCAGTTGTGGACTTATCTGCCTTTGCCGAAGCCGATGGCCAGCTACCGGGTACTTACCGGGTGACGGTGTATGTGAACGGCGAGCAGCAGGGCGAAGCGCAGGACATTGCCTTTGTTGCCGGGCCGGATAAAAAACTCAGCGCGCAGTTAACCCCTGCGATGCTGAAAGACTGGGGCGTGAATACCGCCGCGTTTCCTGCGCTTGCCGCACTGCCTGCGGACAAACCGCTGGAGGATATTGGCCGCTATATCCCGATGGCTTCCAGCGAACTGCGTTTCAGTAAACTGCAACTGAATCTCAGTATCCCGCAGGCGGCGATGAGCGCCACCGCGCGCGGCTGGGTGGATCCGTCCGAATGGGACGAGGGCGTACCTGCCGCACTGCTGAACTATAACCTCAGCGGCAGCAATACCTGGCGCGACGGAGAAAATGGCTCCGATGATAACTACTACGCTAACCTGCAGAGCGGGCTGAACCTCGGCGCGTGGCGGCTGCGCAACTATTCCACCTGGAATTACGACGAGGATAACGGCAGCCACTGGGATTCAGTGAACACGTATCTTCAGCGGGATATCCAGCGCCTGCAGGGGCAGCTCACGCTCGGCGACAGCTATACCCCGTCGGACATCTTCGACAGCGTGCAGTTTCGCGGCGCGCAACTGGCGTCGGATGACAATATGCTGCCGGACAGCCTGCGCGGGTTTGCCCCGATCATCCGCGGTATTGCCCAGTCGAATGCCCAGGTCACTATTAAGCAGAACGGCTACACCATCTATCAGAGCTACGTCGCACCGGGGGCCTTCGCCATCAGCGATCTCTACCCGACATCGGGCAGCGGCGATCTGGAGGTAACGATTAAAGAAGCCGACGGCAGCGAGCGAACCTTTATTCAGCCATTCTCTGCGGTACCGATTATGCAGCGTGAAGGCCGCCTGAAGTATGCCCTCACTGCCGGGAAATACCGCAGCGGCAACAGCGACAGCGATGAGCCTGAGTTTGGCCAGATAACGGCAATTTACGGCCTGCCGCATGCCATCACGATTTATGGCGGCACGCTGTACTCGGAGGACTATCAGTCCGGGGCGGCGGGTCTGGGGTTTGGTCTCGGCGAGCTGGGTTCGGTTTCCGCCGATATCACCGCTGCACACACCACCCTTAATAACGATGAAACTCACGACGGCCAGTCGTACCGGGTGCAGTACTCAAAAGATTTTCAGGCCACCGATACCAGCTTCACCCTGGCGGCGTACCGCTATTCCACGGAAGGGTTCTATACCTTCCAGGAAGCGAACGACTTACGCTCGGACAGCGATGATGGCTGGCGGCTGACGTACAACAAACGGCAGAAACTGCAGCTCGATCTCACCCAGAGTATCGGCAGCTACGGTTCGTTCTTTGTTTCCGGCTACCAGCAGGATTACTGGCATGAGGACGGTTACGAGCGCACCCTCAGCACCGGCTGGAACGGCAACATCAACGGTATCAGCTACAGCGTTTCCTACAGTTACAGTGATTATCCGGACAGCACCCAGCCAGCCGACCAGCAGCTGGCGTTCAGCATCCAGGTACCTCTCAGCCGCTTTATGCCGAACGCGTGGGCCAGCTACAGCGTCAACACCGCGAAGCACGGCGACACTCGCCAGCAGGTGGGCCTCAATGGGACGGCGCTTGCCGATAACAACCTCAGCTACAGCCTCCAGCAGAGCTACACCAACCACGGTACGGGTGGCTCCGGGAATATCAACGCCGACTACAAAGGCGGGCAGGGGGAAATCACCGGCGGCTACAACTATGACGACGATATGCAGCAGGTGAACTATGGCCTGAAAGGGGGGATTGTCGTCCATCCACATGGCGTCACCCTTTCCCAGCCGCTTGGTGACTCACTTGCCATCGTGAAAGCGCCCGGGGCGGATGACGCGAAGGTGCAGAATAATACCGGGGTCTATACCGACTGGCGCGGCTATGCAGTCGTGCCGTACGTCAACGCTTACCGGAAAAACCGCATCGCACTGGACACCAGCACGCTCGGTGATGGAGTCGATATCGACACCGCCGTGCAGACGGTGACGCCAACGCAGGGCGCAGTGGTAATGGCGGACTTCAACACCCGCGTCGGACGGCGCGTACTGATGACGCTGCTTTACCGTGGGTTGCCGGTGCCGTTCGGCGCTCAGGCGAAAATGAAGGAAGGCGGCAGCGGCATCGTTGGCGATGACGGACAGGTATACCTGACGGGCGTCCCGGATGAAGGTGATATCACGGTGAACTGGAACGGAAAGCAGCAGTGCGTGGTGCATTATCGGCTACCGGAGAGTGCCGCAAACGCGCCGGTAACGGAAACTGAGCAGGAGTGTCGGGAATGAAACTTATTCGCTACATTGTGGCCCTTACGAGTGTCATCATGTTTTCTCTGCCAGTGATGGTCTGGGCGTCATGCGCCTTTACGGGCGGTGCAACCTCAGAAATTAGCGGCTATGTCACATTTGGCAATGTGTCTGTTCAACGCGATGCGCCGATAGGCAGCGTGCTTGCTACGTCGACAACCGGGACTTATAACGGTGGGCAGGCGATTGCTGGATGTTCTGACCCCTGGACTTATCGCTGGGAACTGAGCAAATGGAGCTCGTTGAGTTCTCAAGGCAACAAAGTCTATAACACCAATATTGCAGGAGTGGGGATCCGGCTAACAAACACTGCATCCGGAAAGTTGCTTCCTTATGACCAGAGTATGGGAACGGGCAGCGTCATTATTAATGCTGATGGTATTAAAGCTGAATTAATCAAAACGGGCGATATTACGGGCGGAACCCTGGATACCGGTATGCTGGCGCGGGCCTCGGTGGCAAACCAGTTTTATTTTGCCAATGTCACGTTGAATGGCACAAATACCATTACCTCTGAATCCTGCTCCGTTACCACTAACCCGGTTAATGTCCCGCTGGGCGACCATGACAAAAGTGAGTTCAGCGGTCCGGGTTCCGCAACAGCCTGGCAGACATTCAATATCAATCTGAGTTGTATTCAGGGTGCGCGGATTAATGTGCGTATTGACGCCACAGCAGACAGCGACGCAGGCGTACCCGGCGTCATTAAACTCGACAGCGATCCCGTTAATGCCAGAGGTGTCGGCGTTCAGCTCTGGTATCGCTATGAAGACAGCCCGGTACAGTTCGGTCAGGAGCGGTATTACTATACCTCGCCATCAGGTGGTAACGAATATGTTCAGCTTCAGGCGCGCTATTACCAGACAACGCAGAGCATCACGGCCGGGAAAGCGAACGCCACAGCGACATTCACGCTGAGCTACAAGTAAATCACCGGAGCAATGACATGAGAAAAGTTATATGTTTCATGCTGTTGATGCTGGTGGTTTCACCGATCGCCCGAGCCAGTTGTTCATTTTACAGCGGCGTGTCCGGAGAAGTGCCGGGTTATCTGAACTTCGGCAATGTGGTTGTCCAGCGCGATACACCGGTCGGGAGCGTGCTGGCAACAACCGTAACCGGGGCTTATAACAATGGCAATGCCATCGCCGGATGTACCCGTGAAGCCTGGACCGCTCGCTGGGAGCTGACGCAATGGGGGACGCTGAGTGGCTATGGCAACGGCGTCTACAATACCAATCTTTCGGGCGTCGGTTTACGGCTGAGCACTGCTCAATCGGGCAAAGTATTGCCGTATGAAGCCAGCTATCCCTACAATGCCGGGGGCTCATGGGCCTCCATTCCAGGAGATGGGATCAAGGGGGAACTGATAAAAACCGGGGATATTACCAGTGGCACCTTAACTAACAGGGTACTGGCGCGCGCTTCGGTCGTCAACCAGTTTTACTTTGCTAACATCACGCTAAACGGAACCAACACCGTCACCTCTGCCGCCTGCTCGGTAACATCGGTGGATGAGCCGGTCCAGCTTGGCGAGCACAACAAGCGGGAGTTCAGCGGCGTCGGCTACACCACGGACTGGAAGGGATTTAATATCGTGCTGGACTGCAATAAAAGCGCGCATATTTATGTGCAGATTGATGCCACCCGGGATGCGTCGAATGCGCCAGGCGTGATGGCCATCGATTCCGAAAGCGGCAGTACCGCGGCGACGGGCGTTGGGGTTCAGCTTTACTTCGCGCCGGACAACAGCGCGGCGCAGTTCGGGCAGGTAAAGGATTATTATACTTCGCCAAATGGCGGGATGGAGACTGTGCAGCTCAAGGCGCGTTATTACCAGACGGCTTCAGCGGTGACGGCGGGGCCCGCCAATGCGACGGCGACGTTTACGCTGACGTATAAATAGCTACCTGAACAATTTTAAAGGTTTTAAACTAACCCTCTGTTTATCAGGGAAGATGATAATGACCCAATATTGGTGGAAAGATATTTTTGATCGCAATAATAACTGGCAGGGTCTGGAGCTGATACTCAAGAGCAGCCAGAGGACCGACGTGGCAATGGAAATGCTAAGTGGTCGGTATGGGCGAATGGCGCTACAGGTCTCCGGGAAGACATTATTCTGGGCATCAATGTTGAAAGATCATTCCGGCGTCTGGTTGGTGTTTAATGCCGATCATTCTGCTTGCCAGACATTATTATCGGCTGTCACATCTGAAGATATTGAGGGTATTAAAAGCAAAGGCGAATGGGCCTGGACAGGTGAATGGTGTCGCTATTTTTCCCGGCAATTAATGAATGCGCCAGTGCCTCTTCTGTCTCCTCGCCGATGGCTGATAAGGCCGATGGAGGCCAAATATTCATTACCAAAATTATCCGGACAGCGTGTTCCTGTAAATAGCTGGCGTTTTGATGCCCCAGAAAGCAGCGGGAATATCGGCTGTAGCTGGACGCTCTACGGCGAAGATTTTCCTGATTTGGTCAATCCTGACAAAGTCAGATTAGTGGATTGGTGGTGGGGAGGTAGCCTGCTACTTGGGCGTTACCCGATACAACCTGATGCCGGAAGGTTGAAATGGTGGCGTAAAAAATGCCGTGAGGGTGCGCTGCCTCCAGTACTTGTCTGGTATATAGCAGGGCTGGGATCATTTGTTATTCTTGATGGTCATTATCGTTTACAGGCAGCGATTGCAGAAGAGATCCCTCCTTCATTTCTGGTACTCAGCGAATTGCAGGAACGGGATTTTGCTACCGATCAAGACCATCGGGCCCGTATTGTCCGGGCTTTAGAACAGCAGCTCAAAAATCCTAAGTGCAAAATCGACGGTGTAAATCAGACGCTGATTAATCTTTATGATACACGCTATCTTTCTTTAGGGAATACAGAGATACCCTTCTCGCCTTTACTGGAATTATTATCGCGCTGCTTTCCCTGTGGTTTACCTGGTCGCAAAGCCAGGAGCAAATAAAGCATAACCATATTTCTGTTGAGCCGCGGATGAACGCTTATTTTTCAAATGACGGGCGGGCGAACAAATCGGGTATTTACATCATCAATAATGGAATGGGAACGGCATTTGTCTCTGCTATATCTGCAACGGTCAATGGCAAAAAAGTTGAACCTGTTGCTGGGAATATTTTTGTCGGAGCAGTGCAGGCGTTAGGCCTGGATATCCAGTGCTTTGTGATTGGCGGACCCAGACCAAATGATTCATTTAAAGTTGGCGAGGAGATTTTCTTAATTGAAGCAAGGGGAACTGACGATCGCTGCTCTGGCGATTCACTTATCCTTCGCTCTGCGGCTTTAGACTCTGCCCGCCTGGATTTTGTCTTGGATATTGAATCAATATACGGAGACAGATTCCGGTATGTTTATTCTCAGAATAAACAAATTAAGCGTGATTAAACGGGCTTGCGGATACCAGCTTCCCTGCTGGCCGACTATTTTAATGACACTGGTTTTTGACTCTCGAGACTCTGGTGTACCGCCTCACAAATCCGGCTTACCGCCAGCCCGTCTTCGGCGGTGACCGGGTAGGGGGCTTTATGTCTGACTGCCCGCACAAAGTCATTGATCGGGTCGATACCAAAACCGCTGGCAACACCGTTGCGGTAGTTGATGAAATAGCTGTTGGGCGTGAGCGTCATGTCCGGCGTGGTGATTTCCAGCCCGCGATGCTGTGAAGTACTGCGGATATACGTTGCTTCGCAGAGAATATCGATACGCCCGTCGTTGTCCTTCGGAAAGCCTTCCGGCAGCACCCACGAGTTCTCGACCACCCACGAACTGCCGTTGGCCATCGTCAGCAGGCTCTGCACGCTGTCGAAGGTGTCGAGGCCGCATTCGGCCATCAGCCGCTTCTGCCCGGCGGCATACACCGACACCACTTCCTGACCGGAAAGGTGGCGTACCAGGTCAAAGCAGTGGGAACCCAGAAACCATACCGGGGAGCTTGCGCCCGCCCAGTTCAGCCACTCTGTCGGCACGCTGATGACATCATCCATGCTGATATGGCCGCGCAGGATACGCCCGGCTTCCGGCTTCTCCAGTTCGGCCTTAATGCGCATTACCGCCGGGTCCCAGCGCTTGTGGAAATCGACGCCGACCAGCAGGTCCCGCTGCTGCGCCATCTCCACGATAAGCTCGCACTCGCGTACTGAGGTGGCGAGCGGTTTCTCCGCCAGCACATGCTTGCCGTGGCGCAGGGCGGTGAGGATGGATTCGGTGTGGTACGGGTCCGGTGTCGCCACCGAGACCACGTCGATAGCTTCCTCTTCCAGTAGCGTTTCCAGCCGGGTATAGCCCATGATGCCGTATGACATGGCGAGGTCGTCGCAGCGTTCTGCGTCAGTGTCGCAGATGGCGACCAGCACCGTGTCCGGGTTATGGCGGTACGCGTTCATGTGGTGTTTGCCGTAGATACCTGCGCCGACCACGGCGGCTCTGATTTTGTTCATTAGTGAGTCCTCAGAATAAGCCCAGGGAAAACAGCCAGCCGATGATGACCGCCAGCGGTCCGGTCAGTTGTCTCGACAGCAGAAAGGCGGGGACGCCTTTGGCGATGGTCTCCGGTTTCGCCTCCTGCATCGAAAGGCCCACCGGCACGAAGTCGCAGCCGACCTGCACGTTGATGGCAAACAGCGCGGGCAGGGCGAAGGCCGGAGATATCGCGCCCGCGCCAATCTGGGTACCAATCATCACGCCGATGACCTGCGAGATGGCCGCGCCCGGTCCGAGCACCGGCGAGAGGAACGGAATGCCGCAGATAAGCGACAGCAGCACCAGTCCCCACAGCGAGTTCGCCAGCGGCGTCAGGGCGTGGGCAATCAGGCTGCCGAGCGCGGTTTCCTGCACCAGCGCAATCAGCAGCGAGACAAAGGCCATAAACGGGATAACGTTGCGCAGGGAGACATCCACCGCCTCACGGCTGGCGGCGAACAGCAGGGCGATAACGTGGCCGACGGCGGTACCGGTCTGCTCGACCATGCGCACCAGCTTCTCCGCGCCGCGCGGTGGTGGTGGAGTGGTGGTAACCCGTGGCGCAGGCTCTGTGCTTGCCTCTGGTCTGCTGTCCGGTGCTTCGGCGGTATCCACCAGAACCAGCTGTTCCATCGTGACGCCGGAGACGTAGTTCTCTTCGGTAATAAACTGCGCCAGCGGTCCGGCGCGCCAGGTGGGCAGTACGTTGATGGTCGGGATGCCCTTCTGCGGGTACAGGCCGCAGCGCAGGGACCCGGCGCAGTTAATCACCACGCACAGGATGTTGTTATCCGGTGGAATGTCTGAGAAGCCGTTGACGATTTCCGATTCGGTGAGTGCGCCGATTTCTATCGCGACGGGATGGATTTCGCGCCCGGTCAGCGACAGCACCTTTTTGCCACTGCCCACGGGCAGCCACAGCCCTTTACCGTAGCCGCCGGGGCCGGGAGGAATCAGTACCGTGTTCATGGCCGTCCCTCCTCAATCACCAGATTGCCGTGCAGGTCATGGAGTTTCGGCACCGGGCCGGAGAGATGAACCGCACCGACGTGGCAGGGATTCAGGTCGCCGTTGAACATCAGCGTCAGGTGGCCGAGTTCAAACAGCGCCTGCTGTGCACCTTTGCCAACACTGGTCACCAGATAATCATGGCCCGCCAGCAGCAGGCGGTCGCCAGGCAGTATCATCAGGCTCTCTTCCCGGAACGACGGCTCCAGCGACAGCGAGTAATCGAGGCAGTCCTTCGGCCCGTTGCTGTCGAAGGTGATGAGCATCTTGTCGGTGAGGCCGTCGGCGACAAACAGCCCGATAGCAGTAATGCGTGCGCAGTAAATCATCATGGCGCATTCCCCCGTTTGCTGAGCCGCAGGAACAGGTACTCGGTGATAATCCCGCGGATTAAACCAATCAGCATGGCGGCAGCGATATAGCGCAGCGCCAGCGAGGTGACGGGCAGGCCGAGCGCCTTAACCCCGGCAGCCACGCCGAGCCAGACAAACAGCTCCGACGGCACCACGTGGGGAAACAGGCTGGTGAGGGGGTGGGCAGTGGTGCCGAGTGCATCTTCATAACCAGGCTTGCTCTTTTCGGGCAGGAGTTTGCCTAAAGTGAGCGCGCCGGGGCTGCTCATAAAGAACCAGCCGAGCACCGGCAGCACGCCGTAGGTGAGGATGCGCGAGCGGCCGAGCAGGGCGGCGACTTTCTCCATTCTGATGGTGCCGACCAGCTTCATCAGGAAGTTGATGGCCAGCAGCAGGCAGATGAGCATCGGGATAAGCCCCGTCATCATGTCGAGGAAGATTTTGCCTGCGGCCTGGAACAGGTGGATAAAGCCTTCAGCCAGGGAGACCAGAAACATGGCGGCCTCCTGTACTCAATGCGATGGTGCATGGTTGTGGTTCGGTGTGCATAAACAACTCTCCTGTCAGGTATCGTTGGTTAATGCGTCCTGCCACTCACAGCGCGGGTCGTTATGTCCCGGAGTTGTCGGTTGTTGTCATGGGGTGAAGCGGTTTTCGGGGTTCACGTTTATTTCCCGTGTCGAGGTAACGCTCCGGCCAGATCGCTGACGGATGAGCGTCGAGCGCGATGGCAATCAGCCACTCGCCTTTCGGCCACGGGCGCGTCAGGGTATTCGACAGCGTTGACGAGGCCAGTCCCGCTTCCCGCGACAGTTTCGCCAGACTGGTACCGCGCTTGTGTAAGGCGGCAACGATGTCGGCGGGGTGCCAGTCTTTTTTAGCCATTTCGGTTACCTCTCTCAGGTCTAAAACCAGTTAAGACAGTACGTTATCTGTACTTTAGGAAGTCTAAAGATAACTCATCTTAAGGAATGCTAAAGATGCTGTCAATATAACCACTAACAGGACAGGGTTATGGTTCCGAAACGTCTGAGGATTGCGAGAGAGTTAGCCGATATGTCGCAAGAAGAATTGGCTATTGCAGCAGGGCTTTCTGAAGAAACGGGCTATTCGAGAATGTCCCATTACGAAAATGGCAGGCATAAACCTAAATTCGAGCTGGTTTGTCGATTTGCTGAAGTTCTCAATGTGCCTGAAGGCTACTTCTATACACAGGATGACAGCTTTGCTGATGTAATGCTGAAGCTTTACGACGGGAAACGGGTCCAGTGGAAAAGGAGGCGCTTAAGTTAATTGGTCTTGTTAACGCTCTTTGATGTTATGGTTATCTATCTTTATGAAGTCTAAAGATAAACATTCTTGAGCAATGCTAAAGATGACCGTGAAATCCTTATAGGACCCACGGTATGATCCCTAAAAGACTAAAAGAAGCTCGTTTGCGAGCAAAGCTGACCCAGGAAAAGCTTGGTGTACTTGCTGGTATAGAAGAGGCTACTGCTTACTCACGCTTGTCACACTATGAGAATGGTACGCATAAGCCGACATTTGAGCTGGTGTGTGAGTTTGCTCGAGTGCTGGATGTCCCTGAGTGTTATTTCTACACTGTAGATGATGAGTTTGCCGAAGAAGTGCTTGCTCTCTTCAAAAAGATAAAAAAAATTAGATGAATTACTATTTAATCATGAAGTAGGCTGAAATTTATGACTAAGCATAAACAATTTGAAGAGTATCTTTTTCATGATACTTATTATTTTTGCCATTGTGTGAAAAATATACTTTGTGATCAAACTTCATATATCGGAGGTTTGAATGATTTTCATGGCGATGGAAGGGTAACATCCTTTTCAATAGCATTTCCAAAATATTCACATTTCCATGCGTTTATAGAATTTATAGTATCTAATATATATTATGAAGAATTGGAATGGAGCAATATCCAAAAGCTACATAAAAGATTCAAAGAGCTTACCCAGTTTGAACTCGCAATGTTATCTAACAGTGAAAATGGTGGTGTGTTTTCTTTCTTTAATAAGTATCAGGAATATATGGCTTTTTTGTCTGGTGAAGGTGTTGCTTTAAGCCAAAGCGATGAGTATTCATTGCAAGCATTCTTAGAGCATTTCATGTCAAATGAGGTTTTTGTTAATCATTTAGAAAAGACTGTAGATGAAGTGTTTTATGTCTTATTCGCTAATAGATTAGTCGTCCAGCTGTTCAATGAAATGATTGCCAGCGTTAGGGAATATGATAAAGATGTATTTGAAGATGATAGTTGCTGTAAGCCTAATGGGGTATTGAAAAGGAAAAATATACCATCATGGGTGAAGAATGCTGTTTTTCATAGGGATAAAGGAGTTTGTGTTATATGTAAAAAAGATTTAACCCATCTAATAAATAATTTTAATGAAGCTAATTATGATCATATCGTTCCTTTATCAAAATATGGAATAAATGATATATCCAATATTCAACTGTTATGTAAGGAGTGCAATCAGATTGATAAAAATTCAAAAGGAAATGATAGCTCGTATGATTATTTCCCTTGGTATCCCATGAATTGAGATAATGTTTTATATTTGATATTTTGATTGAGAGAACAAAGAGTGAAGGCAACCTGTAAAGCCGCCTCCACTTCACTACATCCGGTCTCCTTCATAATCCGCATCCTTTCCGCCTTCTCATGCTTCTCGGTCATTGCCAGCGCCAGATACAGTGCGGGCGGCACCACCCGGAACAGCGCTTCCACGCGCGGCGACAGCACGACACCCTCTGTATACTGTCCCGGCGATTTCACCGCCGAACGCAATAGTTGACGTTGTTCTTCCGTCAGCGCCTTAAAGCGGCACACCTGATCGATCTCTTCCGGCGGCATCACAAGCAGTTCCCACCACTCGATCATATTGAGCAGTTTCTTCGCCTCGTCGGGAAAATCCGCCAGGTTCTGGGTCGCCAGCCACAGCCAGATGCCAAGCTTGCGCCACATCTTTGAGCCCTTCGTGAGGAACCGCGCCAGCAGCGGATTAATGGTAATGATATGCGCCTCGTCGGTGATGTTAACGATGGGGCGGGCGAGATGCTGGTCGCGCTCGCCGAGGTTGTTGATATGGTTAATCAGCGAGATATAGCTGATGGCAAGCTGGGCTTCATAACCTTCTCGGGCAAAAGTGGCGAGGTCCACCAGAGTGATATCCGCCTCTGGCCACATCTGCCCCTCGCGGTTAAACAGCTCGCCTTCAAACCCGGCGCAGAACAGGTTGATGGATTCGGCCATCTCATACGCCCGCTGGCGGCGGGTTTCCGGCAGGCTGGCATCGCGGGAAAGGGCGAACAGTGCGTCACGGATATCTTGGGTCAGCGTCTGGCGTTTTTCCTCGTAGCAGGTGTGCGCGGCGGCGATAATCGCCTGGCGGATCATCGCCCGGTCAGGTCGGGTAAGGCGAGCATCCTCTTTTGCTTCGCCACCGGTGATCATCAGCCGGGCGGTGATCTCCATTTCACCGAGCACATCGCGCTGGTCATAGCCGTCGCTCTCTTCGTCCTCAGGCGGTTCGGCGTCGGTAACCGCTTGTTCCACCAGTCGCCAGGCATCGGCGAACAGGGGCAGGGTGACACCGGAACCGGGACGCAGGCTGATTTTGTTCACCGTCAGACCGTGGGCGGCAGCGTAGTCCGCCATCAGGCCGAACGAGTTCCCGGCTTCGATGATAAACAGGCGAGGGCGGTGCAGTGCCATCAATTGGGCTATTTTCGCGTTCAGCGTGGCGGATTTGCCTGCTCCGGTCGGGCCGAGCAACAGCAGATGGCCGTTCTGGGCGCGGTCTAGCTTATTCAGCGGATCGAAGCACAGCGGCGCGCCGCCGCGATTGAAGTAACAAATCCCCGGATGCCCTGTGCCGGTTTCCCGCCCGTACACCGGCATCAGCCCAGCGATATGCTGGACGAAGTTGAGCCGGGTATACAGCCCGCGCAGATCGCGCAGGGGATCGAAGCACATCGGCAGCCAGCGTAACCAGTGGCTTAAGGGGGCCACTTCATGCTGCTCCTGTACGGGTACCAGACCGGCGTTAAGCAACAGGCTGTGCAACTGGCGCTGCTGGCGAAACAGGGTATCGGTGTCGGGTGCATGCAGGTAAAACGCCAGCGTGCTGCGGTAGAGCTTATGGCCGTCCTTGAGATAGCTGCGTACCTCGTGGCAGTCGCGGCGGGTGTATTCCGAATCGGTGTTGTCGCCAATCGCCCGGTCGGCGAGGTGGCTGATATGCTGCTCCAGCTTGTCCTGCGGATACACCACTACGGTCAGGTTCATGATGGTTCCCGCAGGCAGCAGGTCGAACAGGGCATTGATGCCGTCGCCGCGCGAGGTTTCCCCGGTCAGCAGACCGGGCGGTGGCGCTTTGCGCAGGCGGTCGACGACCACCACTTTATGCGGGCGGTTATCCAGCCACCAGACACCGTTCTCTGCGTCTGAGCGCGGTTCGCTCGTCAGCAGTCGTTCGGCAAAATCGGTGATAACGGGCAGGGATTCAGCTTCCGGTAAATCCAGTTGTCGCCAGAAGGCTTTTTTATCCTCAACGGGCGGCGCGGGGTTAAACCAGCGCACCAGCCAGCGGTGAATGGCCTGTTCATTCTGGCGGACCGCGCTGATGCCCGCCGCTTTAAGCCCGGCGGTGAGCCGTTCGCAGATGTGGTTCAGCGTCTCTTCCGGGGACGGTTCATCCGGGGAGAGGCCGGGCAGCCAGCGGTAAACCACCATCCGCGTGCGCCGCCATGTCGCCCGCCAGCGGGTACGGGTGACGGTATTATCCAGAAACAGCCCCTCATCGCGGGTGAGATTCGCCATATGGTTTGCCATCTGTGTGAGCCATTCACGGGTAAAGGCGGAATCGCGGATTTCTGGTGCGGCATAAGCCGCCAGCGTCTCCAGCCACGCCTCGCTGTCGTCCTCATCCTGACAGCAAAACTGTACCACCCACGGCGCACGTTCATGCTCATCAAAGGCATCCTGTAATGCGTCGGTGACGGTATCGCGCACCTGTTCGAGAAAGACCGTCGAGCGGCCTTCGGTGCCAACAGGTATTAGCTCAAACACCGCGCCCACCGAGCGGCCATCTTCCAGCAGCAGCGTCTGCGACTCCGGCAAAAACTCCACCCATGGCAGCCAGTCGACAAATGACGGGCCCTTGCGGTAGCTGGTATTCAGCGCCTGTTCGGTCAGGCCGCGCCGTTCACTCATGGCGGCGTCAGGCGCTCGCCCGGCAGCGCATACTGCGGGCGGGTGTAGAAGGGGAAGACGGTGCTGTAGCCGGGTACCGGTGTATTGCCGTTAAGGTGCGGGAAAACGTACAACACAAGATCCGGATTGGGTAGGCGCGGGAACTGGCTGCGGATGGTGTCCGCTTCGGGTTGTGTCACCGGACCATCTGGCGGGCGGCGCAACTGGGCGCGGGCATCCAGCAGGGCCGCGCTGCCACCGCTTTGCTGCTGCCACAGTGAGAGCATGCTGGCATCAGGATCGACCGGCATCAGTTCCTCCTGCGAGGTGCTGCATCCGGCCAGTAAAAACAGAAGTATGAACAGGGTGCGTATCACTCCAGACCTCCCGGCGTGCTCGCCTGCTGGTATTTCACTTTGCGACCCTCCAGCTCGTAGTCGATGGCCAGCGGTTCGGTGAGATGCACCGCTACCTTGTGGCCCGGTGGCACATATACCGCATCAAACATCTGGCCGTAGTGCTGTTTCATCCAGTCGGCGGTATCTTTTAATCCGCCGCCGATGGCCTGGCCGAGCACGTACTGACCGTTGTTGCCCGTCACTGCGCTGGTGATGCTGCCGTCCTCCACCACGGTGGTGCTTTCACCATTGGCGAAGGCCTGCGCCGCCGCGCCGGAACCCGCCAGCAGGAACTGCGAGGTCAGGTACTCCTTCGCGTTGCTTTTGCGCTCGCCGGGAATACACGGCAGTCCCTGGTTATCCGAAAGCCAGCCGATCTCCTGCTGTTTGTTGCCGGATTTGCCGCCATGCGGGACGGTGCGGATGGTGCCGTCGTGGAACACAAAGGTCATGGAGGTAATTTGCCCGCGCACGCAGGAGAGTGTCCAGTCGCCGGAAGCGATGCCGGAGACCACCGCGCCCGCCACGTCCGGCAGTTCGATGCCGTTGGCGGTGAGGTTGTCCTCGCCAATCAGCAATTTGAACGGATAGGGATCGCTGACGGTGCCGTTAAGCGGCACGCGGCCAATCAGCGCCGTCATGGCGACCGAGCCGGTCAGCGTGGTGTTCTGCGGCAGGGTGTAAACCTTCACGTCAGGTTTTGGCAGTGGTTTGTCCGCCGCTTTCAGAGGGACGTGCAGCAGCTTTTCATCCACAGGCGGGGGGGCATCCAGCGGCTCCAGCCAGCGGATATCTGGCTGTACGTCGGCAGGTAGTTCGCCGGGCGTCAGCCCCAGACCGGGCGGGATATCGTCCGGGCGCTTGGCCATCAGATGGTCGAGCTTATCCAGCAATCCCCGCTGGCTTTTTAGTAGTTCATCGCGCATCTGGTCCTGCTGCCTGCGCATATCCCCGCGTAACTCTGATACCAGCGTCGCCTGCTGTGCTTTCAGTCGCTTTTCGCGCGCCTGCTGGCTTTCATTATCGCTCTGGATAGCCTGAAGCTCGCGGCGGTACTGCTTCATCTGGCCGACCAGCGTGGCGACGGTATCGGCAGGCGTGTCGCCATCGATGCCCAGATCGCGCAGTTCCTGCGGCGTTAATGCTGCCACGCTGCGGGACGGGGATTTCTCAGTGGTGTTTTTGCTGGCGGGACGCAGCAGCAGCCATACCGTTACCAGCACAATCACGGGCAGCAGGATTTTCAGCAGGAGACTGTGGCGCGGCATCATGGTTTCGGCTCCGGCAGCAGGGCGCGGGAAACCGGGCCGTCCGTCACCAGGTACACCACGGTGGTATCTTCTGCCAGACCACGCGGGCCGAGCCAGTCATGCTGGAACGCGGCGGCGGTGAACTGCCCCTGAAGCTCGCGCGGATCGAGCGTGATGAGCTGTCCGCTCTGGTTTTGCAGGCGGATGGCGGTGACGGTGGTGGCGTTGACCTGCCATGCTGCCAGTGGAGTCGCCGTAACAGGCTGCTGAGGCAGCAAGGTGGTGATGAGTTTTGCCAGCCGGACGGGCGCGGGCGTGACGCCGGGCAGAGCTTCAACGGTGCGCAGCGGGGCATACAGGTTCTGCGCGGCATAGCGTACCAGCAGAATGGGCAGGGGCTCGGTTGATGCTGTCACCGGGACGGACGTTTTTGCTGTGGCAGGCGTCTGCGGCGCATAGCTAATTTTCACGGGTTCAAGTGGCGAAGTGCCCTGGGTGGCCTGAATATCCAGCAGGATCAGCTCGCCGCTGCCGGTATCACGTAGCTGGATTCGGGTGGACGGGAACGCCGTATTCGCCAGCAGGAAGACCTTGCCGCCCGCGCTTTGCAGACGCACTTTGCCTTCCAGCGTGGCGGGATAACCGATGCGCACTGCTTTACCCACGTCGACAATACGCTCCTGCCCGACATGCAGCGCGATGGGTAGCGGGATGTTTTCCCACTGTACCACTTCCGTGGCGAAGGCCGGGAGACTGAATAACAAAGCAAAGAAGAGGTATTTCATTGTTTCTCCTCCGCTACCAGACGCTGCGGAGCGGCATCGGTACAGTCGATCGCCAGTCCCCACGGGTTTTTCTCCGCATCAATGGCGTAGCGCACCACCTGCAACGGGTAGCGCACCAGCGCTTTTTTCACCGGCTCGTTCTGGTAATACTCCTCAACCGCTACATCAAGTGTCACCCGCCAGGCATCCCGGCTTAAGGTCTCGACGCGGGTGAAGGGGCGTTTATCGCCGTCATGCACCAGGCTGCTGTAGCCGTGGCCGGGAAGCTCATACACGCCGCGTGTGCGTTCGCGCAGTTCACCGCCGTTGCGCCGCACCTGGAAATCGTGCTCCAGCTGGGTGTAACAGGCGGGCGTCAGATAGGCGCGCAGCGAGCGGAGGTTGCGGGAATAGTCCTCTTCACCGTTATCCGGCCAGCGGTTTAGCTGCTGGAAGATATAAAAGGTGAAGGCGTAAACGCTGGCAGGCGGTACTTCCCACCACGGGCGGGTGCTGCCGGAGCGCAGGTCCGGCGGGAACCAGAGAATGAGTTTTTGTGGGGCGCTGTACCAGCCGTAGCCGACACCCGTGAGACACAGGCACAGCAGAATAATCACCGCCCGCAGCGTCAGGATATGGTTATCGCGCTCGGCCAGCGCGTGGCGAAAGCGGCTCATCGCGGACTCCTGCGCACTACCCATACGGTACTGTGCTGCACCAGTTGTGCGCCGCGAAGATGATGACGTTCCAGCCAGGCAAGAATCGCCTGCGGTAGCCAGCTGTCGGGCTTGCCACGTTTGGCGTGGGCCAGGATGCGCCCACCGCCCTGAATCAGCAACGCCGCGCCTGCCAGCGCCGAACCGGGGATCAACGGCCAGTAACCGGTGAGCAGGGCCAGCAGAATGCCGGATATGCAACCACCACCAAGACCGCTTGCCAGCGCCAGAAACAACTCTCTGGTGGTCAGGCCGCGCCAGACCACCGGTTCACGGTTGAGGCGGTCGGGTAGGAAAGGGATTGTCGTCATCAGAGGATGTCCGAGGCCTGGTTGAGCAGCCAGATGATGATTACCAGCAGAATGCTGCCAACCCCCGCCATCGAGCCCAGATCTTTCCACTGCTTGCGCCCGCTCTGGATCTCCGAATAGGTGGCGATACAGTTGTTCGCTACCACCAGAAATCCGACGGCACAGATGCCCAGAGCCAGCACGACCACGATATCAAAACCGTAGTTCTGCAACGTCTCCATAATGCCCTTGCCCTGGCCACGTGACGGATCTTCCATCGTCGGCAGGTCGGCGAGGGCGTTAAATGTGGCGAGCAGCAGTAATAAAAGCCAGCGCATGATGCCTCCTCAGCTCAGGACCAGCCAGAAACTGACCAGAACCAGTAATAGTGAACGGGCCGCTACCGCGCCAAAACTCTGCCAGCTCAGGCGCTGGCGGCAGACGCCCTGCCAGGCGACCAGCAGCGTCCAGGCACACCACAGCAGCAGGGCACTGGTAAACAGGCCGAGCACCAGCAGGCTGACGGTCTCCGGTTTGCTCAGGCTGGCGGCCTGAAAGGCGGCGATTTGCGAGTCAGTCATCAGGGTTCTCCCGCTGGTAGCTGGTGCTCAGGGGCTGGACGGTGCGTGGCTGCGCTCTTGCCGGGGTAAGGTAGCGGCGAATGCCCTGTTCAACGGTGGAGATGTCCTGCTGCGCCTGTAAGTAGTCGAAGATGTAGCGCGACTGTGGATCGGTGCTGGCGCGGGTTTGGGCGCGCTCCAGCGAGGTTTTTACGCCGTCAAGTTGCTTCAGCGCGAGGGCGAGCTGGGTGGATTCCGGGGAGGCGTAGGCCTGAGATTCTATGAGCATTATCAGTAACGCATATAATGAACGGTTGCGCATAACAACAGACTCCTGAGACTGGTTTAAGCTAGGGTATAAAAGGTCTTGATGACGATTCAGCGGAAAACTATTTTTGTCTGATGGAAGATTTCAGCTGTGGCATTTTTGCTAGTGCTGTTCTTAAATGAGGGATATGTATAATGCTATATTTTTACTTAGTTGTAATTGTTTTGTAATAGTGATTGGATATTATTTAGTAGTTAATTATGTACTCTTCATGAAAATTTCAGCCTTACTTTTATGTGTTCATGTAATAAACATGAAGGATTATTTGATTATATAAGATATTAGCATTGTTTGAGTGTACTGAGGTGGTTTAAAGAGCGGGCTTTGGTTTCTGGTATAATCAATAAAAAAGGATTGTCATTGTACATAAAATAAAAGTGTTTTTAGATAACTACATCAGCCTTAGTTTATTTCTAAGGCTGGATGTTAGATAGATAATAAAATTATTTTTTTGATTAGCCTATTCCAAAGTCATGAAAGCGATATTCTCTACCTCGTTCATTAAGCTCTGAAATGTAATGTAATGCTTTCTTATCGCTTAACCCTAAACCTTGCAAAACAGCGTATAATTGATAAAACTCACAGGCTAGGTCACCAGCGAAAATTCCTGGATCATCTGAGCCTAGTGTAACCATTATTTCTGGATCTCCAGGTTTTGCATAACTTGGTAAGCCCATCCATCTAAACACATGATGCTCATCGAAACTTTCATATTGGCTAATACGAACATTGCTAGAAGGTAATGTTTCTATAAGAATTCTTTTATCTTTAACTACGTGCATGAGTGCTTGTTGTATTTTTATATATTCCTCTGCAGACAAATATTCAGAGTCAACAAATACTAGCTCACTTCCCCTCGAGCGAATATCTTGATCACTAAGCCATTTCCATAAAAGTTTACAATCATTGAAATTGGAGCTGATAGCTTCGTCTACCTTTATCGCTTCTGCCCTTTCTATATCACTAAGTGGTGTGACAACATCTACACATTTTATTATTTCAGACTTTTTAGTATTCTCATTAATACCAGTAAAAATCTTGGCAAGGAACTCAATATTGAGTCCCCTGAGTTTCATTACTCGTTCTAACGTTATACTATTTACTTGAAAATCAAATAAATAAGAGCCTAGTTCAGTCAATTTACTCTCCAGTTTATACGCTAACTCGGTCTCTCCTATCATTTTTAAAAGGCGCCAGGTAGAAAGTAAATCAAGTAACCAGTCATCTTTATGAATATAAACGCCTCCAGGCATTCTTTTTAACCATAGTTCTGGGGATATACCCATTGCAGTACCATGGCCAATACGGTCGCCTTCACACAAATCAAGTAATTCTATAGCATCAAACATAGCCCGGATGCCTGATAATATATGATGAAAATCCTCTCCAGCATGATAACTACGATGTGTAATCCCAGAGTAACGGCACATGCGGTAAACGCTTGCAAAAACCTCAGGTGGAGCGTCAAGTTCATTTGCAGCAGCATCAATCCCCCTAAACCATCGCTTTAAGGTTGGATAATGATAAAGTGTGTTTTTAAGGACATGGGCTTGTTTACTAAGTTTAGTCCGCAAAGTATAGTGTCTGTAGGGTGTATCAAGGTTATTTTCGGGGAGTTTAACAAAATGAGCAACAAGTGCTAGCTTCAAAAAACGACCATTTATGAGTGTTGTATTGATAATATTCTTTTCAAACTCACCAAGTAACCGTGTAAGATCACTTTCTGGATTGGTTTTATATAAATATCTCCAATATCCACTTAAAATATTGTATAGTATCGATATATTTTTTTCCTCAAGGTCTTTAGGGGCAAACCGACCTTCCAAATAAACGACTCTACTGTGGGTAGGTAAAGGACCATGCATATTTTGGAAACGGTCAAAATAATCTTTTTCAATAGGCTCTCGTAAGTCAGTCCAAGTTAATTTCTGAAATTGATCAAAACCATATTGCTCTTCATTTTGTACAAGCAATTTATAGTAAAGATTTTGTAATATTAAATAGCAGTGAAGCATATTTATCAAAGAAACTGAGGGGGTGGATTCAAGCCTTTTTAAAAGTAAGAAAATCCAGTATCTTTCTGCATTAATATTATCATTATCACAATGAATAAAATTACGATACTCAATCTCATTATGTGACGTGTCAGGTTCAATATTTGATAATGCTAATGACAGTACTTCCTTGCAGTCTTTAGGGAGCTCTTCACTTGAAGATAGGCATCCAAAAGAAGCTGCTATTAAATATTTTCTAAGTTGTTTGGCTATATATAATTGTTTCCGAAATAAAGAAATAGAAAAATTAGGATGTACAGATCTAGCTAATTCCATTAAACGTGAGGAGTTACTCTGAGTGCTGTTAATTTTTTGACAGAAATCAGTTGTTTCTTTTTCAGGTTCTGTAATAGCACGTAACCAACATAATTCGGCATGCGTACTTCCATTTAAATGTAAATGGGTTTCATGTAATCCCTCCCTATTAAAATACTCCTCAACTAAGGGATCATATGGCATTAGTAACGAGTTTAATCTGCTGTTTGGGGAAGTTTCAGCTAATTTGATGGGATGTGTCAACTCTTCTAGATAATAATTATTTTGAGGCCAAACATATGCTGCAGCTTGTAGGGATATGCCACTTACTCGACTTAAAACACTTTGTTGCCATACGCCGAACATTTGGAGTTTTACTCGCAAAATACCATGGCGAGAAGTTATAAATTCCTTTAAAATACAACGCATGGCTGATTGTAGTAGCGAACAATCCGTAGGTTTATAGTGTATTTTTAGTGCATCCAGGGCTCGACTAAAAACATGATCGGGTTCTCTTGCTGCCCAAGGTTGATGGGTAAGATATAACTCTTCCCTAATTTTGTTTTCACTTAATGGAATGTGAAATGAATTATCCTCAATAAGAGTAAGCATTCGATGGCTTGAGAGCAAATCACACCCTAACTTTGCCGAGGTTGATAATGTTCGAATAGTCATTTATCTTCCTCGGTATTGGTAGTGGATTTCGCTCCTTTTCTAGATTTAGTTTCTGTTTCTGTTTTACGCCAGCGACCAGCAATAAATGCTTTAACAGGTAGTTCAGCATTTTGAATATTGACTATTGTCTCATCTAGGGATAAAGCCTCTTTAATTATTGTTCTTGATTCCTCTTTTAAAAGACCGAGCACAATAGGGCAGCTTGCTATTAGAGTCGTGAGAGGAAGGCTATCTTTATTGCTTTTTAGGAATTCTTTTTTCTTTTTTAAGATATCAAGGGCAGAAGTTAGTGGGTTTGTACGATCCGGTGATACATCGTAATTTTGTAAGTTGTGATCAGCTTCTTCAACAAGAAAGGCATTGATTAAACAAGCAGCATTAATTTCCATAATGTCATCAATGTTTTTTCCCTTTCCCAATGAACCTGGGCGAATTTGATCCGAGGATTTTTCAAGGCTAAAATAAATCCTTATCCAGATTTTACCGAGCAAAACAGAGGAGGGTGAAAATGATTTAAATGAATTTCTGTTTAACTCCTGCCATGCGTATACGGCATTAATTAACAAGCTCTCTGCATCTGAAGTTATTATATGTCTTTCCGTATCGTCACTATCGCTTTGTAGGCTTTCTTCTGAAGGCATTGTGTCAATGCTCCCCCCCCAATCTGGACTGCTGATACTAAGTTGTGGATAGGTGCTTTTTAGACGGCGTAATATTTCTTCTTTGGAACGAGACTCAAAAAGACGTTCAACCAATCCTAGCACATTGTATATAGAAGAATAGCAACGACTACTCTGACTAGATACGTCTAAAAGACTATATGCAAGAGTCGGGTAACCTTTGCTATCAGTACCGTAAATGGAATTCAATATACTATCTATCGTCTTGAAGCCTTCACTTTTCCCTCTTGCCTCATCAGGCGCTCTCTTATTCAGTCCAATGATACCAAAATCTATTACAGGGGCTTTTACTTGGGACGGATGCCTTGCTGCTAGTACTGCGGTCGCACGTCTGGCCCAGTTCAGTGCATCTTCGTTTCTACCTATAGCCATATACTGACTAAACTGTCTATAAAGCAAGTCGGGGTTAATATTATTTGCCATACGACGTTTTTCTTTACCCCATAACGTAACATTGCCTGGTCCTGATAACATATACTTTAATGACGCAGATGCAGACCCTGCACATTGCCCTGCAACTTCCGCAGCCAAAGCCAAATAACAATTGTTGAGGTCATCGTTACTAGCTTGTGGTCTTAAATAGGCTGCAGTATCAACATCTCCGTCTTGGTAACACAAGTCGAAAACCGCCTTTGATAGTGTGGGAAGATAATTAGCTGTTAGTTCATCAACGACCACCCCGTGTTTGTATAAACTACCTTGAGCCATCGCTCTTAAAGATTCTCTTAAGGCATCAGAGAGCTCACTATTCCATTCCATACTTATATTATCATCAGATTGTGATAGATAAGGTGCGCACCCCTGTAATACTTGTAATACTGAACGAAGTGGTTGTTTTAATAAATGTGTTCTGAATAATTCAATATCAGATTGAGAGGATATACGTAATCCACGGCTTATAATTTCATCTATGACGTTGATAGGGTCTCGTTTTTTATTATTCCATTTGGATGAAATGATTTTATAATTTGATGATGTATGTGCGGTAGACTCTTTGTCAAAGAGTCGATTAAGTGTTTTTAAATGTTGGCGTCGTGATAATGGAAATAACTTTAAAACATACTGATCTTCTAAATGATCAAGCATTCTTAAGCATTGCTCTATTCTGAAATCATTGTTTTTCTTTTCAGTTGAAGGCAGTCGTCGAGAAAAATTATCCCTAATCAATAGAGAATATAACTCCATGTCTCCGGTAACCAGTATGAGGAGGCGAGGACTATCTAAATAGTTTCTTATACATTCTAATAATGGGAAAGCGTGTTGTGCGTTAGTATCTGCATCATCAAATGCAAGCATCAATGTATCTGTATTCAATAAATGGCAGGCAATGTCGATGGCCTGGTGTAAATTCTTTCTTAAAGAACGACTATCCTCTGCTCGAGTTAGACCTCTATCAAAAAATAGCTCTGGATCAATATGTGCTAACTGATCATGCCCATTACGGAATAAGCTAAGGCCACCGGAAAGTTTTTTAAAGGCTTGACGGAAACTAGTTTTTAGTGATTCATTATTTAATGAAATATGACGATTTTCGACGATACCCTTAAGGGCTCTCAACACGTTTAATAATATATTTTCGCAAACTTCCAAACGGGTTGGATCAATATAATCAAGCTTGGATATATTTACGATGTTATTGTTTTTATCTGGTTTAATGAGATCATTTGATATATGTTCATAAACACTACGTAAAAATGTTGTTTTACCTGCACCTCGTGATCCATCAATGAAATAAACCAATCCGCTACCAGGAGCATAATCAATATTATCGGTTGAGGTTAGTTGAAAATCACTGAGTGGGACTTTATTTTTGGTTTGTAATATGGAATTTTTAATATCTAGGATAAGATTTTTATAAACATTTTGATGAATTAATTCGTTTGGCCCCATTTTCATATAGCTATTACATTCATCAATGTTAATTACTATCTCGTTGTCTTGAGTACTCATATTGTCCCCGAAGATTATTGTTGAGTTCATGTAAGCAACTGATTATATAGCACTAATAGTGAGATTCTTGAATATAAATCATAAAAAGATGATCTGGATGAAAATTGAACGATTCATAACCAACGCTTAAAACTTCCTGCAGCCATCCATACCGTTATCCCAAGCCATAAGGTGGCGGGCAGTAAAACCAGCATCGCGGGTACAAACAGCGGCTGTGCCAGATAAAACACCCACAGCGTGGTGGCGACTGAACTGCCGGACCTGATGACGTAGCGGTGGAGAAAAACCGATTCCAGCCCGGAACCAAACCGCCTCAAATCCCGCTGTACCAGACCTTCGGCCAGCCCGATTACAACACACAGGCAAAGCAGGGGAAGCATGGCGACGAGCCATGTCAGACGCAGCATAAAACTCACCAGCGTATAAGCCAGGACGGTGAACGGTTTCTGCAGGAACCTGTTAGCCAAAAGCCCGTGAGTTGTCCCGTTCTCCAGCAACATCACCATTTCATTCTTCAGCGGATGTGGCTGCAACGCAATAACCAGCTCAGTTTGCTCTTGCCTCATCACTTGAAAAATATGCCTGCACCCCTCCTGCGGCCACCAGAAATACAGCCCCGCCAGCTCTAGTACGATCCTTAGAACCAGCGCGCCAATAACCAGCCCAATAAGCCGTCCGGCCAGCGACAGAAGCCAGCCAATCGGTCCTTGTGGCGGAAGTGATGGAGGCGGTTGCTGTTCACTCATTCCGGCTGTCCCCGCTGGCGCGCCTGCATCCAGGCCACCAGTTGTGCGACGGACTCCGGTAGTGGGCTGTGCTTATCTGCTACGGGCAGTGGCAGACGAATTTTCCACAGCTGCCCGCCCTCAAGCAGGGCAAAGGCCTGGCCTTTAGGAAGTTGAATCAACGCGGCGGTATCCAGCAGCGGTACATTGCGGGTGACCACCTGCTCGCGGGTGTTGCTGGTAAAGCTGTTGATGCCGCCCGGTGTGTCGGTGACACCGGAACTCACCTGGCGGTTGCGCACTTCGACCTGTGGCAGTTGCTTCGTCAGTAGTTCGGCGGTGGCGGTTTCGCGCACCCGCAACATAATCAGGTTGTTGAAGTTCCCTACCACCTGGCCTGTCTTCGGTGCGTTGCCGATTCGGGCCTGAATATCACTCAACGTCTGGGTGTAGGCGGTGACCTGAATACCTGCGCCGCCGCCCTTGTTGACCAGCGGAATAAACTCCTCGCCCATCAGTTCATTAAACTCATCGCAATGCAGGTTGATAGGCGGCGGTTTTTCACTGTTGCCGGGCAGTCCATCATTCAGACCAAACTTGTAGAGATGTCCGGCGACGCTCACCAGGTCAGCAAACATTGAGTTGCCGACGGCGGCAGCGACCACCGTATCGGAGAGCGCGTCCAGCCCGACATAGACTACTGCTTTCTGGCGGATCGCCTGTTGCCAGTCGAGGATCGATCGCATGTCGTCCAGATCGTGGTAATCCGGGGCGAGCAGGGCAGCGAGCGTGCCGGTGGTCAGCTTTTCCAGCAGCGGCAGCAGCGAGGCGACAATCTTGTCGAAGTAGGTTTTGTCATAGCGCACCGCCGAGAGCAGGCCGTCGAGGATCGGATCGTATAATTTCTCCGCGTTGAGGTACTGCTCCAGCGCCACCACGTGAGGATCGCGGCCCAGCATATGGCGTGGTGTGTTTTTGTCGTTAACGCGCTCCGCCAGTTGCGCCACCACTTCCCACGCCCGCGGGTTGTGGCGTGGCAGCACGATGCGGGCATAGTCAATAAACAGGGCGTCGATATTGACGACGTGGCGGGATATCAACTGATAGTCGGGGCGCTGGCCGAGCGCTACCAGAGCGCGGGCGATGATGTTGACAAAGCGCCAGGCGAACTCGCGGAAGGCTGCCGAGTTACCTTCGCCGGAAAGCTGTCCGGTGAGGCGTGACGCCACCTCCGAAATGCGGCCAAAGCGCCCGATCGCGTTGTAGCGGGCAGAGATCTCCGGATACGCTAGGTGAAACAGGATAAAGCGGTCGCCGCGTCCGGCGCGCTGCGTCTCTGTCCACAGACGCTTCAGCAGATCCGCGTCGCCTTTCGGATCGAAAACGATCACCACCTCGCCACGGCGGATGTCCTGAGTGGCAAGCAGTTCCGCCAGCCGGGTTTTGCCGACGCGGGTGGTACCGAGCACCAGCGTATGGCCGGGGCGCTCGCTGAGTGGCAGGGTGACATCAATTTCTTTCAACTCCACGCCGTGCAGCCACGGGGTACCGCCAACGGGTGGTAGCGGACGTACCGGATTCAGCCAGCGATCGGCGCTGAGCAGGCGGGCAAGACTGGGCAGGGTATGTTCACCGCGTTTTTCGATATGCCTTGCCAGGCGGTAACACCATCCCGGGCGCAGCCTGCGTGCGGCTTCCGGTTGCAGGCAGTCGTACAGACGCTGGGTGTGGATGGGCTGCCAGCGAAAGCCCTTACCGAGAAACTGCCTCTGGCGGCTGACCGGGATTTTCCGGCTGGTCAGCGCGTAGCGCGGCAGGCGCAGGAGGTTACGCTGGTAGCGTATGATTTGCCATCCCTGCCAGCCGCGTCGTAGGGCCAGCAGCATAAGGGCGCAGGCCATCAGGCGGGCTTGCCACGGCGTCAGCATCAGCAGCGGGGCTTGCGTCAGGCAGATTAATGCACCACAGCCAGCGGTGACGGTGCTGTAAAACTCCACAGGCGGGCGCAGCAGCGCTTCCAGCGCGTAGCGGCTCATGGTGATGTGGCCCGTTGCAGATGGCGACTGACCAGCTTGCGGTAGCGTGTGGCAGGCGCGCCGCCAGCAGGACGGTGATAGCGGGCGGCGGCATTGAGCCAGCTTCCGGGACGTTCGTCGTAGCGCTGACGCAGCAGTTGTGCGGTGAGCGACAGGTTCTGCAGGGGATGCAGGGCGTCGCAGGGAGAGTCAAAATACGCCCGGTGCCAGCCGATATTGATTTGCCCGAGCCCCACATCAATGCGCTTCGGGCTGGTGCGGCGGATGGCGGCCAGCAGTGCCTGACAGGCCTGCTCCCGGCTGGCGTAGCGGTAGCCGGTGCCTTTGATATTGAGCGTCCACGGCCACGGGCGATGTCTGCCGTTCAGGTTTGCGCCGCTTTCGGTCTGTGTGACGGCCCACAGCAGTTCCGGCGGCACGCGGAAATGCTCTGCGGCGCGCAGGTACGCTTCCGGCAGAGGCTGTGCCAGCGCCAGACAGGGCAGTAGCAGGATCAGGGCAGGACCTCGCGCCATTGCTCCCCCTTACGTTCCAGCGCTACCGGGATTTTGCTCTGCCCTAAAAGCAGCCAGCGGCCCGCGTCGTGGTTAAGCGTGATGCTGTGTTCACTCACCAGCTTTGCGTCAATACCGTGCGCCATCGCCCAGCGTCGCACCCGGTTATCATCACCTTCGCTGTTGACCAGCCAGATATCCAGCGGACGCTGCTGCGCCAGCAGGGTACGTAGCAGGCTGTCGCAGGGCGGGCAGTCATCCTGGACAAACAGCGAAACGCGGGAAGTGCTGGTGGAGGTGGTTTTCAGCGGCGTCAGGCCCGGATAGAGGCGTTGCCAGGCGGCGTCATAGGCGCGCTGGAAGGCGAGTTCTTTCTCCAGCCGCTGGTATTCCTGCCTGACCAGCAGTTCGGCGAAGCGTTGACGTTCGTGGTCAGTGTCGGCTTCAACGCCCAGAGTGGTCAGCGGATCGAGCCCCGGCGACCAGACGCCGCGCACCTGTTGTTTCAGCATGAGATAGCGCTGCCACTCTTCCGGCGTGATACCCCAGGCGGTGGCCTGCTGTCGCGTGGTCAGCGGCCTGAGAGCGGAGTCCGCATTCTGGCTGGTCTGCACCTGAAGCGGTTGCGCCCACGCGCTGGCGGTGAACAGTAACAGAAGAACCAGGCGTTTCATCGCTTACTCCGGCATCTTCAGCGTTAGCTGGCGTTTGCCGTGACGGAATACCGCCCGGCGCTCATCAAACCGCTCCAGCCGCCAGCTACGCCACTGTTCTCCGCTGCGCAGCCACACCACCTGATGGAGGTAAACGGCTTCCGGCGGCACGATTACGGCCAGTCGGATATCGCCACGCTGTACGGTTCCGGCGAGAAAAAACGGGGCCGTTAACGGCCCCAAAGGGTGGAGGGACACGGGATGACGGTAAGCCACCGTCGGGGAGAGGGAATGGTCGCTGGCGAAACAGACTTCGCGGCGGTTTTCGTCGGTGGTTATTCGCCACGCCGGGCCCACCAGTAGTTGCAGGGCGGCCTTCAGGCGCAGCGGGCCGGTGTTGTACTGGCTCAGCGGTAACGGGAGGCTATAAAGCTGCGCCCGGCGCGCATCGGCGAGACACAAAGACCAGCCGCTGTCGCGCAGGAGGTACTGCAACGTTTCCCCTACCGTCGGATGAAAACCGGGCGGAACGGCCAGGGCGGTAAGCTGTTCGAGTGGCGGCTGTTGCGGTGACGTGCTGACCAGCAGATAGCGGTCGTAGCGGACGACTTCTGGCGTGGCAGGGGAGGCTGCGGCCACGCCGTTGAAAATAAACAGGAGCAGAGCTGTCAGTAGTCGTTTCATCACATCCTCCACAGTGCTTTGACAGGAGCGTGCAGGATGAGAGGACAAGGAACTACCGACAACTGTTTGCGGCGTCAAAAAATAGCGCCCGTTATTTCGGGCGCGAAATCAGTTCAGTAAGGGAATCTTTCCCCCATCAGCCCCAGCGTGGCGGCAATGGGGATGCCTTGCTCAGAAAAATGAACGCGTAACGTCAATCTGACGGTTTGCTGCTGCGTGCTGCCGTTAGTTTTTTGCGACAGCACCAAGCGGTAGTCGATACGAATGGTGCGCTGCGGCGGTTGGTGAGAGATAAAGGCCACTACCGCTGCCATTTCAACACCTTTCAGCAAGTCCCTGATGGTGTTGTCATTCCGGTCTTCAAGACAGTGCTTGTGGGCCGGAAGGGTAATGGCCAGATCCAGCGGTAAGCCAGCGTCCAGCGCCTCGTCATCAAGGTTAATCAGTTTGCCCCGGTTAAGGGCTTCTTCGCGTGAGTTCAATACGGTATTCATCATGCGTCTCTCCGGAAAAAGGCCAGGGAAACGCCCCGGCGGGGAATTTCCCCGGCAGGGTGAATGCTGTGTGTCAGAACTGCGGTACAGGCTCTGCTGGCGGTGCGGCTGGCGCTGGCTGGGATTCCGCTTCGCGCTCTGCCCGGTAAACCTCTTCACCGTCAATTTTAATGAGCCCGATTTGCAGCAGATGGGCTTTCAGGCTGACGCCGGTTTCGCCTTTACGGTCGCCTTTGCTGTAGACAAAAGTGTCGGCATACAGATCGCCGAGGCGGAACTGGATCAGCACCTTGCGTTTCTGCTCGCAGGCGTCGATACAGCGGCGCACCAGTTTCTGCGCTTCCTTGCCGCTGATGCGGCAGTCGAACCAGGTGTGCTCCGCGTTGCTGGCTTCGCCCCGTAGTGCGGCAATGTCGCAACACAGGAACGGTTCGCCTTTTTTCGGGGTCACTTCCCGGATCCGGTTGAGGTAGCCCAGACCGCTGGTGTACAGGTTGAAGTAGTGGGTATCGTTCATGGTGGTATCTCCGTGTTGAAAGGTGCGGAGGCCCCATGCGCGGGGATGCCCCGCTTCGGGTTTGGCTCATGGGCTGAAAGCCCTCAGAGTTACTGGCAGTACGGGCATTCCGCGCTGTGCGCCTCCGCGTTTCAGGAATGCATGGCGGACTTTGGTGATAACGGCATTACAGCAACAGCTTTCGGGGTGAGAGGACAGCGAGATTTGTTACCGGTGGCTGAATAATTTCCGTGACAGGCCGGGCGGAGAATATGTGATTTTCATCACAAAATTGCGCTTCGGTGAGTTGAAAAGTAGCCCAGTAACCTTACATAGAAAGCGGGTAAGGAACGCCTGCCCATAAGACATGAACTTTTTGAATATTCTTTTTTACTGTTCAGGAGGTACATGATGACTCTCAGAACTTTTCCCATGTTGCACGATCTCTCCGACTCTCTGTTTGCGGACCGTTTTAACCGCATCGATCGCCTTTTTAGCCAGCTAACCGGCAGTACGCCGTTGCCCTCCACGCCTTCTTACAATATCCGGCGGCTGGGCGATAACCGCTATGAACTGACGCTCAGCGTGCCGGGCTGGAAAGAGAGCGAACTGGAAATTGAAACCGTTGGCGGTCAGCTGAACATCAGCGGTAAACGTGAAGAGGAGAAAACCGAAAACAGCGAAGAAGGCTGGATCCATCGGGGTATCAGCCGCAGCGACTTCCGGGCCAGCTATAGTCTGCCGGAGCATGTGAAAGTGACCGGCGCTTCGCTGGAAAACGGCTTGCTGGCGATTGAATTACACCAGGATATCCCGGAAGAAGAGAAACCGCAGCGCATCGCCATCAACAACAACCCGGCCATTGAACATAAGCCGTAATCGTTGACTGACGTTGTTTTCACGCCCGGCAAACGCCGGGCGTTTTGCTAACCTGATGAGGCACTTTTCTGGCCTCTGACTATTTGAGCCGTGAGCGCTGTAACGGCCTCTTGCTGCTGCACCAGGAAAGCCTCCAGCCCCATTTTCCCCGTCGCGATTTCATCCAGCATCTGCTCCCATAGCGCAGTGGTGCCCGGATCTTTCAGCGTTTCCGGCAGGGCGTCAATCAGCGTGCTGGCGGTATCCGTTGCCAGCAGAAAGCGTCGCTGCTTAATCAGATAACCGCGCTTAAGGAGCGTCTGGATAATCCCGGCGCGGGTGGCTTCGGTGCCGATGCCGGCGTTCTCTTTCAGTCGCTGCTTCAGGCACTCATCGCTGACAAAACGGGCGGCATTTTTCATCGCGGCAATCAGCGTCCCTTCCGTGTAGTGCTCCGGCGGCTGGGTCTGGCGGGCGCGAACGTCCACCTGTTCCACTTTGCAGGTCTGTCCCTGTTGCAGAGCGGGAAGTGCCTGCGTTTCTTCCGGTGAGTGCGTTGCCATCTCGCGTAAAAACAGTTGTCGCCAGCCGCTGACAATCACCACTGAGCTACGGGCAACCAGCGTTTCCCCGGCGCAGTTCAGGCGCAACTCCGTTTTATTCGCCTCATGGTCCGGTAGAAACTGCGCCAGAAAATGGCTGCGTACCAGGCCGTAAACTTTGCGCTCGCTGTCATTCATCTGTGTCAGATCTACCGTTTTACGGGTCGGGATGATGCCGTGGTGGGCGGTGATTTTACTGTCGTCCCACAACCTGGAGCGTTGCTGCAGATTTAGTTGCGTGGCGAGGGGCTGGAGTGAGGTGTCGCTGGCAACCACCGCGGCCAGCACCTGTGGCGCTTCAGCGTGCATGGAAAGCGGCAGATAGCCGCAGTCGGTGCGCGGATAGGTGGTGGCCTTATGGGTCTCATACAGGCGCTGGGCGATATCCAGTACCTCCTGCGCGCCCATGCCCCACTGTTTTGAGCAGACCTGCTGCAGGGCGCTGAGGGTGAAGGCCAGCGGTGGCGGTGTTTTTTCCCGCCGGGTGGTCACATCCAGTACCAGCGCGGTTCCGGCCTGTTGCAGGCGCGCAGTGGCCTCGCGGGCGGCGGATTCGCGGATACAGCGCCCTTCGTCGTCGCAGTACGCACTATCCGGTTGCCACTGCGCCAGAAAGGAACAACCCTCCGCACGCAAGCGGGCATCCACCCGCCACCATGGGCGGGGTGTGAAGCGCGCGATCTCCCGGTCGCGCTCCACCACCAGACGCAGGGTCGGCGTCTGTACCCGGCCCACGGAGAGCACGCCTTTGTGCCGCCGGTTCATCAGCGTGCAGGCGCGGGTCATGTTGATGCCGACCAGCCAGTCGGCGCGTGCGCGCGCCAGTCCGGCCTGGTAAAGCGGAAACGTGCTGTCGCCGGGTCGCAGGGCAGCAAGCGCCTTGTGGATACTGGCGTCATCCAGCGCCGACAGCCATAGCCTTTGGACCGGACCGCGCCAGCGGCATTGTTCCAGAATTTCACGGGCAATGGTTTCGCCTTCGCGGTCGGCGTCGGTGGCGATCACCATTGCATCCGCCTGTTTCAGCAGCTTTTCGATGATACGGAACTGCTTGCGCACCTCCGGGCGGATCACCAGCCGCCATGCCGGGGGAATAAACGGCAGATGCTCTGCCCGCCAGTGTTTCAGCGCCGGATCGTAATCCTCCGGCGCGGCCATGCTCAGCAGATGGCCGAAGCACCAGGTGATGGTCACGGTGGCGTTATGCAGGTAGCCGTCGCTGCGGTTACGGGCGTCAAGAACACGGGCGATATCGCGCGCCTGAGAGGGTTTTTCGCACAGGTAAAGTTGCATGGGCTGTCTCCGGTGAAAGGGAGTTCAGCTTGGTGTGCCGGAGGGGTAAGGCGACATGGGAAACTGGAGGGAGCAGGTAAAAATTGCACCTTAAAACGCGCATTAAGCGGATAGTACGTGTTTTAAGGTGCATGAGGTGAGTTTAAAATTTTCGCTAAAGTGACACTCAGGGTTTAACTTTACGCAAAATTTTAAACCAGCGTGGTTAACAGCTGTATCCGCCGCAGCATAAACATCACCACCGAAAGCTGCGTATTCAGCACCTGCCGCCGCCATTCGAGCGCCATCAGCGCATCGCGCAGTTCATCGCTTACGTCAGGCTGTTGAATGGCCTCCTGCAACGCCACGCCTCCCGAACGGTTGTTGTCCAGATTACGCCAGCGCAGATAGCTGACGCCGGAGCGCGCCGGGTTGCTGCACAGGATCAGCGGTACGTTACGCCCCGGCAATTCATACACCGCCTGTTTCAGCATCGGCTGGCGTAGTTGCAACTGTATGCGCAGCGTCTGTAATTCCCGCACCAGCGCTCGCAGCTCTCCCTTACCCTTAAAGGCCTTTAAAAGGCCCTTTAGCGAGCTTTTGCGGGCGGCGCTTTCTTCGTCGTCGTCATTGTTCATCACGCAGGATCTCCGCAAGCATCTTTTTGGGCAAATTCCCGAGCTTATGCGCCATCGACTGCGCCAGCGGACTGTTCGCCCTCACGTCGGCGCGGGTCACGCCAGTGGTGCGAAAGCGGTTCACGAAGCTGAACACCTGGAGCATTAGCCGTGGGATGGTGGCAATGAAATCGCGCTTCTCCGCCTGGGTGATAAGGCCGAGGTGCCAGGCAAGCAGGGTGCGGCGGACCAGCAGATCGTAATCAATCAACTGTTGCAGCAGGCGCGAACCGGGTGGCGAGAACAGCGCCAGCGGCAGGATGAATTCGGTCGGGGACGGGTTACTGACCTGCGTGGTGTGGATAGCGCCCGGCAGGCTGGCGAAGGCTTGGTCCAGCCGACGATTTTTTTGCTTCAGCAGGTGCGCGATCAGATTCAGGCGGATGCGCAGTTGCTTCAGCCAGTGGGCGGCCCACGGATCGTCAGCCTCTTCGGCGCGCAGCAGACGCCTGAGTAACGCCAGACAGAGCAGCATGCCAGTGGGATGCGCCTGCCACAGCCGGGCGGCGACGCGGGTGTGCAGGGTGATGCGGATATCGCTGAACAGGGTTGTGCCAGGCATCGGAAATTCTCCATGGGTTCAGATGCCCGCAGTGTCGGTCCGCGCAATGAGTCTGGCGACGGGAAACCCATCTGGTTCACAGAAAGTTAATTTCGCCGATGAATGAGGTTTGATTGATAGCTGGTACACCGGCTTTATGCGGTGCGCATAAAATCGGGACTATCTGCGCCTGCGCCGAAGCTGATTGAACTCGCCCCGCCTGGCCTTCTCCAGCGTTGCCAGCAGATAGGCGAGGGGGCGGTGGATATCGTGGGCGGCGATCCGCCACAGGCAGTCGTCCAGCACTTGCTGGCAGAGGGAGGGATCCAGATTGCGCATCGCGCGTTCGGCGGCGCGGCGCTCGCTGGCGCTGAAGAGATTATCCACAGGCCAGTGCAGCAGTTGCGTACGCTTTTGATGTTTATTGTTTAAATCTGTACCAGTATGTACGCAATGCGGCTCCGGCTGCCCGCCAGCCCCCGCCACATCACTGAGTCTTAATTGAAGACTCGGGCGTTTTTTACTGAGTCTTCGATTAAGACCAGGGGCGGTCTTCAATGGAGACTCAGTGCAGGTTCGTCCACTGTCCACAGGTTGTTGCAGGGTGAGCAGTAGCCCGATGGCGATGTTGCGGATACGTCGGTTGCGGTGGCGGGAGCAGGCGGTGAGCAGCGCCAGATATTCGTTGTCCATCCGGCAGGCATCGGCATGGGATAAGGGCGCATCATGCAAGGCGTAGAGGTTGCCGGTGATCCTGCCGCTTTGCTCGTCCCGCAGTCGCTGGCACAGACTCAGCCAGCGGGTGATCCGCAGCATCATCAGCGCGTTGCTGACGGTGCTGCGCGAGGCCTTCTCGCCCTCGGGCTGGTCAGAGAGCCAGCCCTGCAGTTCGTTGTAGGAGGGGAAGATGCCGCTGCCGTCGTCGCGGGCGTGCAGGCGCAACAGTTGCCATGCGAACTTGTCGCGCGGGGAGAGGTTGCGCGCCAGCAGCAGGCGCTTCGGCACGCTCTGCTGCGGGTTGCCGAGAAACAGCAGCCGATCGTCACTCTTCATGCAGCAGCTTCTCCTGAGTCCACTGGCGCAGCAGGTTCCAGATGACCGTCAGCGACAGATCGTGTTCGCGGGCCATTGCCATCATGGCGGTCAGCGCTTCGGGTGAGTCGAGCTTTTTCACGCCCGTCTTCTGCCACTCATTCCAGACCAACGTCTCCAACTGCTCATCCGGAGCATTGTTGCGCCCTTGCCGGACAAACAGGCCAATCAGCCGCCGCCGGGCGCAGACCTCCGGCGTGGAAAGGCCAAAATAGTGGTTAATGAACTCGATGGATGCGCCGAGTGACAGCGCTTCTTCCAGACGTTGCTGGAACAGCCGCTCCTGCTCCATCCTCGCCAGCATCCGGCCCAGCATCTCGTGGTCAATGTGGGTGGTGATGAACTGCACTGCGCTGTTGCTGAGAAACAGGATGTCGTCGGCGGTAAGGCGTGTCAGCTCGCATAGCTCCTGCGGGCTGAAGCCCAGCGATTCGCAGTAGCGGATCTGTCCCTCCTTCAGCGCCTGGACGATGTGGGTGAGCACTGCCTGGTTAACTGAGGGCGTCATGGCGAACCTCCCGCAGCCGCCGCTGGCGGCACAGGCTGATAAGCTGCATCAGTTGCTGGATCTGAGTATTCTCGTAGTCCGGCGACAACAGCAATTCGAGGGCGGGCATCGGTGTGCTGGTGTCGCCATTCAGGGCTGCCAGTACCTGATAGCAGCGCCGCGCAGCCGGGTGGGGAAAATCGTGGCAAGGCGCGAGGGTGAAACCCGCTAGAGCGCTGTCGTCCGGCTCGATACAAGTGTCCAGCCCCCAGCAGGCACACAGCGACCTTGCTGTATGCACCAGCGGTGAGGGCTTTGTCTCATCGGGCGCGGCGGGTTCAGTCGGTGGCTCAGGCTCTGGTAGTGGTGCTTTTTCTGCTTCCGGCGGTGGCGGCCAGAGGACCTTTTCGGCTGGAGGCCCCAGCAGCACCTGCCGCTTGCTCTGGCCATCGGTCAGTTCCGCCAGCAACGTATTCCAGCTCATGCCGCTGCGACAGCTCATCTCGCCGAGCAGTTCGTCCTGCACCAGTTGCGGTACCACGGCTTCCGGCTCGCCGTTGAAGGTGGCGAGGGCGGTGCTGAACAGGTCGGTAAATTCGGGCTGGCGTTCCATCGGCATCAGCTTTACCCAGACCTGTTCCGCCGCGCTGCGTAGTGACAGCAGGCGATCGATAACCTTTCGGGTAAGGCCGCCGTATAGCGCGTTAGGGATGCAGGGCAGCAGGCAGTCGACGGTCTGTAGCATCCGGCTGATTTGTGACTGGCTGACGGGATAGCCGTCGCGGGTGAGTTGCTCCGCCAGCGCCAGTTGCGTCGGGCATTCAATACCTGCCTCGAGGTAAAGATCGCGCAGGTGCAGGATCCCTTCCGCGCGTTCGATAAACATCAATCCGTTATGCAGGTCGCTTTCCGCCAGATGGCCGATCAGGCACTGGACTTCGCCTTGCTGCGGTGACAGCGTTTCCGGCCATGGTCTGAATGGCCAGCAGACGCGGTGGTAACGTTCATCCTGCGTCTCCTGCCACAGTTCATTGAGGATGGCGAGGCGCGTATTCCCGCCGCTGGCGAGCATATATTTTTCATCACCGGGGCGACGGGTCAACACCGGCGGGTTATCCAGTCCACGGGCAAGAATTGACGCTTTCAGCACGTCATAGCCGGGGTTGCGGGTGACGCGGGGATTGAGGGAGAACGGCTGGATTTGCTCCAGGCTGACCTGGACCATCTCCTGTTCTCCGGTATTGCTGACGCCGTGAAGCCAGCGGTTGAGCAGGTGTGAAGCGCACATAATCTTCCTCCGGCATTCAGACATCGCGGGTAAGCCGGATGCGCTGGTGGATCCAGGCATCCACCTCGCTTTCCAGCCAGGCGACGTGGCGGCTGTTGAGTCGGATGGATGGCGGAAACTGTTGCAGCTGTATTTGCCGATAAATCCACGATTTACCGAAGCCGATTTTGTCTTCCACCTGACGTAAGCGTAAAAATCTGTCGCTATTCATAACCATTCCTCCTGTGTCCAGATTCGTTCACATCAGCACGATGGGCGTGGTTATCAAAGCAGCAGCGTCCCTGCCAGGCAGTAAAAATCCTTATCTGGGTTAGTGAGAGTTGTTAGTTGAAATGGTTAGTTAATCGCGTTACGGCGGTGCGCCGCGCTGGAGGGCGGTTTTCAGCGTCTCGGGGCTCAGCGGCAGGTGCATACCTTCCTCGCGCGCCCAGCATTCGAAAATGTTCAGCAGTTTGTAGGGATGCTCCAGCATTTCATCGTCCAGCTGTGGGTTGTGCTTGCAGGCCAGCCACAGCAAACGGGAAAGCGCGGAGGTGATCCGCTCCTTTGATTCCGGCTGATGGCGGGTCAGGAAGGCTTCAAGATGAGTGCGACGGATAACGAACAGTGCGTCAGGAGGCAATGTATCCTGCAGGTAGCAGACGGACAGATTGAGCCGGGATTTCAGGTCATTGCGACCATTACCATATAACTGGCCAATCAGCAGATGTAGCTCTTCCTGAAGGTTGTTTTGCGTGGCGAGCAGTTCCAGTAAAAGCTCCCGCAACGATTTGCGGCAACAGAGTTGGTAGTAGCTGTCGTTCTCATCGCAGACCACAATGCCAATCTGGTTGCAGCAGTGGGTATCTTTGGGGCAAGGACGATTCAACGTTTTCGCCAGTTGCTGGTGGAGCAGCAGGCGCTCAAGGCCAATTAACGGCAAATTCCACAGATGGCTGGTGGTCAGTTGCAGAGTCGGGTCGCGTCTGCATGGTGGAGAGTTCGCCATCACTTTCCGGTTGCCGGGTTTGTTGCACTGCGAAGGTGGAAAGGGTGGCTTGCTGAATCGGCAGGCAAAGCGGCAAGGAGGATTGAGTGGTCTCAGAAGTACGGGGGAGGGGAAGTAGACAGAGAGTGGCAGATCGCCGTGCAGGGCATGGCGGATCAGGTCGGCGGGCAGCAACGTGATGTTGTGCTGCCGGATGACTTCTGCGGCCTCATCCAGTGTCAGCCACTCCTGGCGGATTTTGTGTGGGGGCATGGGGTTTTCCTTTTTGTGTTGTTGGTTGCGTGTAGTGCTTGTTGATGGTGAAAACCGGTGTGCGATGTTTTTGCTAAAACAACTAACCTGATCAGTTTAGTTAACGATCTTTTCAGACATAATCCGGTAATTATTTACGCTGGAAAAACAGGATGTAACATTGAATAGCTCGGAAGATGATTTGCTTGAAGCTGCGTGGTATTTGTCGAAGTACGGTAAATCTCAACCACCCGTGGGACTGGGTGTTCAGAAATGGAAAGAGGCTTTTGCCTTGTTTTATCCCCGTTTTGGCGCGGGCAAAACCGCCAGCGAGTTTCACAATAGTCTGAGAAACAGTCGTGATCGCTTTGACTCGTGGCTTACTGATGCGCGTGTTGGCTGGCGTGACGAGCAGGGCGCTCCTGCTGCGCTTTCTCATTCAGCGCAGCGAGTGCATCAGCGATTGAGTCTGCTTTCAGAGAGTGCGATTGAGCAGCGCGTTCTTTCGTTAATATCTTCTGATGGAGAGGAACAGGCACAACGTGATTGCCTTGCTATCCAGCAGGATAAAAGTATTGAAGATACTATACGCGAGCAGTTGATTGCGGCACGACTGGGGCAGGGTACCTTTCGGAAAAATTGTCTCATGCTCTACCCGGCATGCCCTATTACGGGAACGACGTTTGCGCCGTTACTCCGTGCCAGCCATATAAAGCCGTGGGCTGCCTGCGAGAATGGGAATGAACGTCTTGATCCTTATAATGGAATTATATTGGCTGCGCATATTGATATTTTATTCGATCAGGGATGGATTTCGTTTGAGAACGATGGGTGTTTATTAATTAGTGCTGAATTGGATATTAGCGTTAAAGAGCAGTGTTTGTTACCGGAGAAAATAAAGGCGTTTTCTGTTGAGTCCCATTGTTATTTGGAATGGCATCGGGAGAATTTATTGAGATAGTTAAGATTTAAGGATATTCTTCATTAGCGCTGTTTTCTGACCTTTCAGAAGAGCGCTACCCAGTGAGTGCTTATGACCTTCTGTAGTTTGCAACGCAAGCGTTAACACTCTGCTGTTTCAGTCATAAAGATTTCATGTGCCACGTAGTTGAATCTGGTCATTTTTTGAACTACTGATAACTAGGATATTTGGACTGACCCGAAAATGCTACATAAATCCAACATAAATCTCAAAATACGCATTACTTAACAGAAAATGACCATTATTATTTGCAAATTGATTTTTCATCAGAAAAGATAAGAGCTTTCAATCTGATATAAAGAGCTTGCCATGAAGAGTATATCATTGCCGCCATACGCACCAACACTGATAGAATCAACACGTGCTATTGGCTATACATTAGAAGCTGCGATCGCCGACATTATCGACAACAGTATTTCAGCACAAGCTTCGTACACTGATATTTTCTTCTTCCCCATTGGAAATTCATACATTGCAATTATGGATGATGGATGCGGAATGGCTGCAGATGAGATTGATAATGCGATGCGCTATGGTAGCCAAAATCCGAATGAAAAACGCACTGAAAATGATTTAGGACGCTTTGGGCTTGGTCTGAAGACAGCCTCATTATCTCAATGTCGAACCCTAACGGTAGTTAGTAAGCAACGAGATTGCATTGAAGCAAGACGATGGGATATTGACCATGTGATTAAAACACAAGATTGGTCACTATTAGTGCTAGAATCAGAGGAAATAGATCAAATCCCTCATATTGATAATCTAAAAAAAATAAAATCTGGCACTCTTGTTGTATGGCAAAATCTTGATAGGCTCAAAACTGGTGAGATCGATTTAGAACAATCAATGGGTAAAAAGATGGATGAAATGAGGAAGCATCTATCACTAGTTTTTCATCGTTATATCAATGGGGAATCCGGAATAAGGCGATTAAATATAAGGATGAATAACACATCTGTCGAACCGGTAGATCCTTTTCTTTCCCATCGAAACACGCAAATAATGTCCGATGAATCAATATATATTAAAAACTCAAAAATCATTGTTCGACCATATATATTACCGCATATTTCAGACTTGTCTAAAGAAGAGATTGGTTCTCTAGGAGGTAAAGAAGGTCTAAGGAAAAGACAAGGCTTTTATATCTATAGAAATAAAAGATTATTAATATGGGGAACATGGTTTCGTATGATGCGGCAGGGGGAACTTTCTAAGCTAGCCCGTATTCAGATTGATATCCCTAACGAACTAGATAGCCTTTGGACGCTAGATATCAAGAAATCTACTGCTATTCCACCGGAAATAGTACGAAATAATTTAAAATCAATTGTAGAAAGTCTAGCAGACAAAAGTAAGAGTACATGGGTATTTCGTGGGAAAAGAGAAACCCAAGATTCAGTCATACATATTTGGCAACGATTCAAAGGAAAAAATGGAGGGTGTTACTATAATATAAATCGTGAGCACCCTCTGGTAGAAGCATTCTCAGACACGACGCAAAATATAAGAAATATGGTCGAAAGTTTACTTAAATCAATAGAGTTTGGAATACCGCTAAATCAGCTATATCTGGATTTGACATCTGAAAAAATGATAGAAAACGACACCAGTATTAATAAACATGAAGCAGAACGTATTTTTCATGAGCTTTTAGGAGAAAACTCCATTAGTAAAGATAAAATTGACCTGCTTAATACTCTTGAAATTACAGAACCATTTATGGACTACCCAGACCTGATTGAACATTACAGAAGGAAAATTATTCATGACAACAACTAATATGGAACAGCTAGAAGGGATCATTTCCACCAGCATCAATAGAGGTTTCCCGGAAGAGCCGCCAACTGAATCTGAGTTCGAAGAAAAAGCTTTAGAATTGAGGCAGTCTCTTCAGAATGTATTTAATGTAAGTGATCTTGAATTTGAAGCGATAAAACGTAGGCTGAAGGCAAAAATTGTTATACAAATGGATGTTGGTGTAGCGATTTTGGATAACAAAAAGCCTCATCAGTCATGGCTTCCAGCAAGACGCGCTGAGTTAGATTTCTTTTTCTGGCAAAGATATAAAAGATACCTAGAAGAAGTTAAAGGCTGGAATCCACGTGTAACAGGCAATCTGGAACGTGTATCGGATGAAATTGTTGACTTGCTTGGTAATCCCAAAAGCGAAATGCCCTTTCAGCGCAGAGGGTTGGTACTAGGTGATGTACAATCAGGAAAAACAGCAAACTATACTGCAATATGTAACAAAGCCGCTGATACTGGATATAATGTAATCATTGTCCTTGCCGGTACAATGGAAAATTTGCGTCAGCAAACTCAAGAGCGTTTAGATGCTGAGTTTTCAGGAAGAAAGAGCGAGTATCTCTTAGACCCAAAACGTGATGCCAAGAATTACTCAGTTGGTGTTGGTGTTGGTAGATACGGACTGGATAAAAGAATCGAATCCTTTACATCAGTTATAAAAGATTTTGATAAAAATATCTTAAGCCAGCTTAGTCTTTCATTAGATAACGTAAGTGCGACAGTTGTTTTTGTAATAAAGAAAAACAAAAACATATTAAATAATTTAATTCGTTGGCTACAAACGAATAATACTGATAACGGGAGTGTTATAAAAAAATCACTTCTTCTTATTGACGATGAAGCTGATAACGCGTCAGTAAACACTAATGTTCCAGAAAAAGATCCAACAGCTATCAATAAATCTATTCGTAAGTTACTTAAGCTATTCCATCAAGCCTCATATCTTGGCATTACAGCAACTCCATATGCGAATATATTCATTGATCCGGAAGATGAAGATGAAATGGCTGGGGATGATTTATTTCCTCGTGACTTTATTTATGCTCTTTCTCCGCCAACAAACTATATTGGGGCAAAAGAAATATTTGGGGATGAAGAAGAGATACCTGCCCAATACAAGGATGTGCTTAATCCTATAGATTCTATAGAAATGGATGCTTTTCTTCCATTCAGTCATAAAAAGTGGCATGTTGTGACAGAGTTGCCTCCCAGCATGAAAGAGTCAATAGCATACTTTTTATTAATCAATGGAATTCGTGATATTAGAGGGGATATTCGGAAACATCGTACAATGATGATTCATGTCAGTCGATTCACTGATATTCAAAATCAGATTCGTGATTTAGTAACTACATGGGTATTGCAAATACGTTCCGATTTGCAAAACTATGCAAGTCTATCCGAAGAAAAAAGTAGTCAAATTAATGGGATAAATTATCTCAAGAAAATATGGGAGAAATACGGTCTTTCAGAGAAAGCGAGCAAGGGAACTCTTCCAATAACGTGGCATCACTTTCTCTCTGAGTATCTTTTTAAAGCTGTAGCTCCAATCGATGTAAGGGCTGTTAACCAAAAGAGTGGTGCTACCGGATTAAATTATTTTAGCCACAAAGATGATGGTTTAAGGGTTATTGCTGTTGGTGGAAATAGTCTGTCCCGAGGTCTTACATTAGAAGGATTGTGTGTAAGTTACTTTTATCGTCGCTCACAGATGTATGATACATTACTCCAAATGGGAAGATGGTTTGGCTATCGTCCCGACTATGATGATTTGTTTAAAATATGGATAAGCAAAGAAGCTATTGATTGGTATGGATATATAACAGCTGCGGCTGAAGAATTGAAGCTGGAAATAGCCCGAATGAAATACGCAAATCTTACGCCTATGGATTTTGGCTTAAAGGTACGTCAGGACCCCGCCTCTTTAATTGTCACCGCAAGAAATAAGATGAGATCTGCAACACCTGTTAGTCGACCAATTACTATCTCAGGACGATTACTGGAAACTCCCCGCCTCAAATCTGATCAAATGTCTTTGAAATTAAATGAAAAAGTATTTAAAGATTTTATTAGTCAACTGCCTGAAATAGGTAAAAGAATACCGCGTGATGATGCCCGATTCTTTTGGTCTGATGTAAGCAAGTATGAAATTGAATTATTACTTCGTGAATTTAAGACACATCCATGGCAGCTTAATTTCCAAGGTGTTGCTATAGCAGATTTTATTAGAGATAATGAAAATATTGGCAATTGGGATGTTTTTATTGCTGAGGGTAGTGGTGATGAATTTTACAAACTTAGCTGTGGTGATGAGGTCTTAGAAATAAAACCTGAGTCTCGTGCAGTAAAAGCAACGAGCACCCAAATAAGTATTAGTGGTACAAAAGTACGGGTCGGTGCTGGAGGGGCTGCTAAAATTGGTTTGAGTGACAGTGAAAAGGAGATTGCAGAAAATAATTTCAGAAAAATCAAACCGAATGCTCGTCACATTCCAGATAAAGCATATCTTGAGATTCAAAGAAAGCCAATTTTAATATTACATGTTATTTCAGTTGATAAGAATGCAAAAGATAACAATGGTAATCTTCGCAGTCAAATAGAAGCTGATGTTAATGTTCCAGAACATATTTTTGCTTTAGGTATTGGTATTCCTTCTAATGGTGAAGAGAAAACAGCAAGATATATGGTTAACATCGTTGAATTTCGTAGCTTTTATGACTTTGACGAGGATGAAGACGAATGAAAACTACGCCAGAAACTCTTCTTAATCAATGGGATAATATTATATATAAGGATGGTGGTTTCTTACAAATTGATACGCAACATCCTCTCGAATGGCATATTGGGTATCAATCGGCTAATCAAAGAACACTATTACTGGTTTGTAACGCAGAAATTAATGCTATCGAATCATCTAAATCAATGATTGTAAGTCGTCGTCAAAGAGAAATAGATAATCGTTGGACTTTAACATTCGAATTAATGCGAAATGCAGAACAAGATGTTTTCGCGATCTTTTGTTGTGACATCATCGAATTCTCTCGTACAGCTTCAGATGAAAAAGAAGCATTGACATTTGTCATTAAGCGTTACAGGCAGTGGAGCCGATTGCTTGAATTGCAAAAAAATGGATTAATGGATGAAAATAAGTGTAAGGGTTTATTAGGTGAATTGCTTTTTTTAGAAGAATACATGAGTTATGGCGGCTCGGTGCAGAATGCAGTACAAGGTTGGGTTGGGGCGGAAGGTGCAGATCAGGATTTTATGTATTCTGAAGGATGGTATGAAGTAAAGAGTATAGGCATTTCTGCAGCTAGTGTAACTATTTCTTCACTGGAGCAGCTTGATTGTACACTGGCAGGAGAGCTCGTGGTTGTACGTATTGACAAAGTAGCGCCAGAAAGAGAAGGATCAATTTCACTAAACGAGATGGTTTGTAGAATATGTAGTAAGCTCTCACCATACTCAGACTCTCTGGAACTTTTTCAACATAAATTAACGAGTTACGGATATATTGATATTAAGGAATACTCTGAACAAAAGTACTACTATCAGGGAATGCAACGATATGAGGTAGACACATTATTTCCACGACTAACCTCCAATTCAGTGCCTATAGAAGTACTATCTTTAAGTTATGAATTGAGTTTACCTGCAATGTCTAAATGGTTGAAAGGTTAATATAAATGGATGCACAGGAATTTAGAAAAGACTTTTTGGAAGAAGTGAAAATTAACGCTATTGCAACAGGAGAAGGATCCTGTGCATCTTTTGTTTCTGCATTTTCCCGCCGCTTACAAGATATTGAATTTTTATCGGATTTTACGTCATCTTATTTTGAAGGGACTGGAAAATATAATAAAAAAATTCGAGTTGATGGTTATTCATATGATGAATTTGATAAAACTATGCATCTTGTTATTGCTGACTATGATGGTTCCACAAGTGAAGCATATTTATCAAAAATTAAAGCAAAAAAAATACAAAAGCGATTGGTAAATTTTACATATGAGGCGCGTAATAACTCTCTACATCAACGTATCGAAATGAGTAGACCATGCTGGGATTTAGTGGATTTGATGAAGGAGAAGGAGTTAGAACTGCGAAAATATAGTTTTCATATATTTACTTCATCAATTATCCCTTCTGATGTAATAAAACTCGAATCTGAGGATATTGATGAAATACCTACAGAATGCCAAATATGGAGTATTGAACGGCTGTTTAATATTTGTAGTTCGGATATTGGACGGAATGCCGTAGAAATTGACTTTAAAGAGTACACTTCCAATGGAATTTCTTGTCTAAATGCTAGCGAAACAATAACAAAAGACTTCAGAAGTTTTCTTTGTATTATTCCAGGGACGGTATTGGCAGATATTTATGATAAGTATGGTAGTTTATTGTTGGAAGGTAATGTACGTTCATTCCTTTCAACCAAAGTTGCGGTAAACAAGAAAATTCGAACAACTATTATCGATTTCCCTGAAAGATTTTTTGCTTATAATAATGGCATCTCAGCAACAGCGATGAATGTGCAGATTGAGTCAACTTCTGAAGGGCAACGTCTTATAGCAGCAAAAGATTTTCAAATAATAAATGGAGGGCAAACGACAGCATCATTATCCAATGCGCGGTATAAAGATAAATGCAATCTGAACGAGGTGTTCGTGCAAATGAAACTTACTGTTATTGAAAAGATTGCTGATGAGGAGGCGATAAAGTTAATACAAGATATATCCCGTTCATCTAATAGTCAAAATAAAGTAAGTGATGCTGATTTCTTTTCAACCCATCCGTTTCATGTACAAATGGAGCATTTTTCCCAAAAACTCTATGCTAGAGCCATTAATGGTTCACAATTCGACACCAAATGGTTCTATGAACGAGCGCGAGGACAGTATCTTCAAAAACAAATGCGCTTAACTCGGGCTGAGAAGAAAAAATTCCTTCTGCAAAACCCCAAAAATCAGCTAATTACTAAAACTGATCTAGCTAAAGTAAGAAATACTTGGGATGGGTTTCCACATATTGTTAGCCGTGGAGCCCAAACTAACTTTATAGACTTTGCAGAGAAAACGACTAAAGAGTGGAATAAAGGAGAAGTCGATAAATTTAGTGATAAGTATTTTCAGGAAACTGTCGCCTTACTTTTAATTTATAAGTATATGGAAAAAATGATCCCAAATCAAACATGGTATTTACAGGGATATCGCGCAAACATTATTACTTATACCATTGCCTTTATGCGCATGTTGATAAAAAAACAATTCAACAATAAAGATTTAGATTTAATTTCAATTTGGAGTCGACAGGCGGTACCTAACACCGTACAGCAAACATTAATTGATTTATCAGAAAAAGTCTATTTTAAAATTACAGACAGCACACGAAGTGTGGAGAATGTAACTCAATGGTGTAAACGCGAAGAATGCTGGAATAGCGTCAAAAATATTTCCTATATTTTACCTGATTCGATAGAAAATTTCTTGACAGCAAATGATAAAGCATTCATTTGAAGATTGATTGTCAGGCTCGTCCTGACAATGGCATAAAGCATTTTTTTTAATGCTAACACCGTTGAAAAAAAAGGGGAAAAGTGTGATAATAAGGCGGCACTATGTGTTTTAAAAAATTTTACACATCAATGCCGTCTTGCACACTATGATGTTTTTTATAGATTCAGGTGGTGCTGGTTAAAAAACAATATTTTTAACATATAAAACACTTCGATCTTAAAGTGTTAGAGATATCAGGAATAGATGGACTCAAAAATGAGCGAACAAGTTAAGTTAAAATCGAAATATAGTATAGTAGATTTGTTCGCTGGTGCCGGTGGGCTCAGCTACGGCTTCCTTCAAACGGATAGATTTTCGATCAAAGCTGCTTTTGAATTGAATCCTAATGCTCGGCAGACATATCAACGAAATCACGGCGAGCATGTGGCTATGTATAGCGACGTGGAAAATGCACTCTCTGAGTCAATCAGAGCAGAACTTGGACAGATTGATGTTGTTATTGGTGGACCACCTTGCCAAGGATTCTCAAGTGCTAACCGCCAAAAAAATCATGCGATCAGTCAAAATAACTCACTTGTCAAAAAGTTTGTCCAGGCCGTTCTTAATTTAACTCCTAAAGCATTTGTAATGGAGAATGTTAGTTTACTTCAATCCAAAGTTCACCGTTTTTATGTAGATGAGAATGATCAACATATAATTAAAAAGTACAATATATCAACTGAAGATACGGAAATCCAACTTCTTGACAAGCAATTCCTGTTTGAAGACTCTATTAATATAGTTAATGACCCAATTAAAATAAAAAAATATTTATGGGCTGAGAAAGACTATTTTTCTCTGAATGTTGTTTACAAAGCTCGCAAGAATGAACATAAGCTAAAAGCCACACTAGAGAAACATAAAAAAAATTTACTATCTCTTGCGGAAAAATTAATCATCAAGGACGATATAAATGATCATATCACTCATTATAATTACCTAGCAGGTAAAGTAATCGTTCAATACTTTAATAATACTCAGGAAGACAAAAAAGCTACACATTTATGCATTACAATTGAGCCTGTAATCATGATTCAACGAATGCTTGCTAAGTCCTTGGAAATTCACAACAATAAAATAAATGTTATAGAGTACACAACGAAACAGGGACTAGTGGCAAAAGTTACATCTATGGCGGTAGTTGATTATATAGAGTCAATACTAGGTTCCGAAGATAGTGGTTATAGTATTACAAAAGGTGTCTTGTCAGCTACACATTTCGGTGTGCCGCAAAAACGAATGCGCTTTGTAATGATGGGTGTAAAGAAAGAAATTGCTGAAAATATTACATTACCCGTGGGGGATTTTACTGAGGATAGTTTTAGAACAGTTGAAGATGCTATCAAAGATATAGAAAATCTCAAAGTCGCAACTACAGTTAGCGAAGGCAGTATTGGTATTCCTATTTCTAAGCAGCCAGATTCTATTAGCGAATTAGGTCAACAGCTTCGCAATTCGAAGGTGCTTTATAACCATATTGCTACTGATACTACGTCTCACGCATTAGAACGGTTTAAAGTCATTCAGCAAGGTTGCAATTTCCATGATTTACCCTCTGAGCTTAAGACGACATACTCAGATAGCTCTCGCACACAAAATACAATTTATCTAAGGTTGAAATATAATGAACCTTCAGGAACAGTCGTAAATGTAAGAAAGTCTATGTGGATACATCCGACTCTTGATCGTGCATTGAGTATACGCGAAGCTGCTCGATTACAAACTTTTCCTGATAGTTTTATATTTTGTGGTGTAAAGGATTCTCAATATCAACAAATTGGTAATGCCGTTCCACCTATGTTAGCAAAAGCTCTTGCTAGACATTTATGCGACTATTTAGATAAGTAAGCTACTCCTATTTACCAACCCACTGCTCTCCCAGTGGGTTAGGTTAAAAGCATTAATAATATTACACTTGCAAACTGTCTTGAATTACGTCGTGGCTAATTATCTTTAAATTACGGTGAAATTTGCGCTATGACTTCCCTAGCTTTTATAGGAAACGTTGCTTGTTGGCAACAGAAGGTTGTATTCGACAGCTATACGGATAGAGTTTGGCCCCTCGAAGACCGTATGACGGGGCTATCCTGCGAGCCTTTGAAAACGGTAAAATGTTCTGCCCGTTTGACCTCTTCAGGCTCCTTAAGCTGAAGGGCATTTTGAAGATAGCCTGCGGTATCGAAATCGCCAAATGGATCAAAACTCATGCAGTAGCTTTTTTATGAAAGTGCTTTTGTTCGCGGAAGTAACGTCCCTGAAGCTGTAAAATTTCAGATTTACTGAGTACACCTTTCTTTTTAAGGTTTACCAATAATTGCTCAACGTTATCCAGCTCGACAGAGTCATCGGCAAGCGCTGTAATGGCCACAGCAACGCGGCTCATGCCATCACGGTTAGCTGTAACGTTGTTATCATTTGCAAGCTGTTGAACATAACTAGCGACACTAACGGTAGTTTTTTGGGTCATGTGCCCATCCTCTGTTCTTGGTTAAATTTTAGCATATCGAAGTTATAGTGTCTTCAGAACTGCACTGAGCACATCATGTGTGGTGTGGTGGGCTGATGAGGCAATTTAGGGTTATGGTAGGAGCAGCTGCAGAGGGAAAAGCAACTTTGTGATCTTCCACGCAGTATTCAATTTTTTGTCCCATTCTGGGGGCAAACCCCTAAAGCAAAACCAAACAACCTATTAACTTTCAACGAATTAAATGAAAAGGCGAGTCCGGCCTTCGCACTTATCCTCTTAACACCTCTCTCATGTACCATTCTACAAGCCCTTACGGCACATCAATCGGCTTGTCGGCAGAACACAGTACAGCCTGTCGACAATCCTGCCTCCATTCATCATCTTCGACATCTGTATGTGCATAGTCTCGTCTGGTCCAATCGTTCCTTTATCAAAGCTTTTACGATGGGCCACATTGTTTGCGTATCTGTTGGATAGCGAATCCCACCTCGTCAGCAGAGAGTAATGTTCTTCATCAAAATCACTGGCAACGTTGTGTTCGACGGTCTCTTTTTATTCTCAAACTACGTGAACTTTGCTGCTTATCTACTCTCCCCAAATCCATGCCAAAAATGTGAACCTCATCCCTGAAGCAAATCGTAATCTCTGAAATTGATCTGTATCGTAAACTTTACTTTACACTTTTGGTGATGTTGGTCACAAAATTAAGCGCGGAGGGTGATCGCAATCTCACAATATCCTGGTATACAAAATCGACAATGTGAGCGGAAAAGAGGCTGGAAAGTTAAGTTTTCACTGCTTTCTCTCTTTTACCGCGTCTGGAGGGAAACTGCAATTCAAAAGATAAAAAATAACTTGTTGAAATTGAGTCAGTAAAAAAATGCTATGTGATTTAAATCACGCGTATTTACAGATTTTATGATTTACGCTGATGGCGAATATTGACGGAGCTATTTTCTTCATGAATTAAATCTTGCATAGTGCCCTCACATTATTTCTCCCCCTGAATCAGGAGGCGGATAGTTATATTCCATCAATCTTTATTGATGGACCAGGTATGCTTTACTTCACATTAATACGAACATGACCACTGTTAACTGGAGAAACAAAATGAATTATCCGGCAGAACCCTTCCGTATTAAAAGCGTTGAAACTGTATCTATGATCTCGCGTGATGAGCGCATCCAAAAAATGCAGGAAGCGGGCTACAATACCTTCCTGTTGAACTCGAAAGATATCTATATCGACCTGCTGACGGACAGTGGTACGAACGCCATGAGTGATAAGCAGTGGGCCGGGATGATGATTGGTGATGAGGCCTACGCAGGCAGTGAAAACTTTTATCATCTGGAAAGAACGGTTCAGGAGCTGTTTGGCTTTAAACATATTGTTCCTACGCACCAGGGGCGCGGGGCGGAAAACCTGCTATCGCAGCTGGCGATTAAACCGGGGCAATATGTTGCGGGGAATATGTATTTCACTACCACGCGTTATCATCAGGAAAAAAATGGCGCCACCTTTGTGGATATCGTCCGTGATGAGGCGCACGATGCCGGTCTGAATATCGCCTTTAAAGGCGATATCGATCTTAAAAAGCTGCAAAAACTGATTGACGAAAAGGGCGCCGAAAATATTGCCTATATCTGTCTGGCGGTGACGGTGAACCTTGCGGGCGGTCAGCCGGTCTCGATGGCGAATATGCGTGCCGTCAGGGAGTTGACGCAGGCGCATGGCATTAAAGTCTTCTACGATGCAACCCGCTGCGTAGAGAACGCCTATTTTATCAAAGAGCAGGAAAAAGGCTTTGAGAACAAGAGCATCAAAGAGATCGTCCATGAGATGTTCAGCTACGCCGATGGGTGTACCATGAGCGGGAAAAAAGACTGCCTGGTGAATATCGGCGGGTTCCTGTGCATGAACGATGATGAGATGTTCTCGGCGGCTAAAGAACTGGTGGTGGTATATGAAGGGATGCCATCCTACGGCGGTCTGGCCGGGCGCGACATGGAAGCAATGGCCATTGGTCTGCGTGAATCCATGCAGTTTGAGTACATTGAGCACCGTGTGAAGCAGGTTCGTTATCTGGGCGATAAGCTGAAGGCGGCAGGTGTGCCGATTGTTGAACCGGTAGGCGGCCATGCGGTATTCCTCGATGCTCGTCGCTTCTGCGAACACCTGACCCAGGACCAGTTCCCGGCGCAGAGTCTGGCGGCAAGCATCTATATGGAAACGGGCGTGCGCAGCATGGAGCGTGGCATCATCTCCGCAGGGCGTAATAAAGAGACGGGCGATCACCACCGGCCAAAACTGGAAACGGTACGCCTGACTATTCCACGCCGCGTTTATACTTATGCGCATATGGATGTGGTGGCCGATGGCATTATTAAACTCTATAAGCATAAAGAGGATATTCGCGGGCTGAAGTTTATTTATGAGCCTAAGCAGTTGCGCTTCTTTACTGCACGTTTTGATTATATTTAATGGTATTGATAGCCCCATTTTTAAATGGGGCTTTTTGTTTTTTATTATCCGAAGATGTACAAATGACAGCCGTAATTATAATTAATAGTCAACAGGAACATTTATCATGGATATTAATGCCATTGAACGACAGAGTTCCCCCGGACTTATTAGCGGGACGATGCTTGTCATCGCAACGGTAGTCGGCGGGGGAATGTTCTCCCTGCCTATTGCGATGGCGGGAGTCTGGTTTCCCGGCGCCTCTGTTATTCTGATCGTTATTGCCATCATGATGTTATTAACCGGCCTGATGCTGGTTGAAGTGAACCTTCACTATGGTGCCGGAGCCAGTTTTAACACCTTTACTCAGGATCTATTAGGGCGAAAGTGGAATATCGTGGTTGGCATCGCCTTTGGTTTTGTACTCTATATTTTAACCTATGCGTATATCTCCGGGTCATCGGCGGTGATGGCGCAGACGGTGTTTAAATATAGCGGTTTTCGTTTCCCGGCAAACATCTCCGTTATTGTCGTCAGTATGCTGGTTGGCGTAATCGCCTGGTACAGCTCGCTGCTGGTCGGGCGGATCACCACCATTCTGATCGTCGGTAAGTTTGTGGCGTTCTTTGCCACGTTCTCCGGGCTAATCGGCCATATTGAGGTGGCGAAACTGGTCGATAGCGTCGCCATCGCACTGCCGAATACGCAATATCTGCCCTATATTCTGATGACGCTGCCGTTCTGCATTATCTCCTTTGGTTTTCACGGCAATGTGCCGAGTCTGGTGAAACTGTATGGCACCCACGGCGTATCCCATATTACGCGTTCCATCGTGATTGGCACCCTGTTTGCCGTGCTGCTCTATATCTTCTGGCTGGCGGTGACGATGGGCAATATCAGCCGCGCCGAGTTTTCGCCGATCATTGCCAAAGGCGGCAATATTGATGTGTTTGTGGAAGCCATCAGTGGGCTGTTTACCAGTCGCTATATGGATTTAATCCTGACCTTTTTCGGTAACTTTGCCGTTGCCAGTTCGCTGCTGGCCGCTACGCTGGGTCTGTTTGATTATATTGCCGATCTGTTCCACTTCCCGGATAACGGCATCGGCAGACTGAAAACCGCGCTGGTGACCTATTTCCCGCCCGCTGCCGTCTGTTTCTTTTTCCCGAATGGTTTTGTCCACGCGATTGGCTATGCGGGACTGGCGTTTACCATCTGGAGCGTGATCCTGCCGCCATTTCTGGTGAAAGCATCCCGTAAGCGTTTTGCCACGGCGCGTTATACCGCCCCCTGTAACAATACGGTGCTGAATCTGGTGATTGTCGGCGGAGGGATTGTGTATCTGACGGTGGTGCTGGATGTGTTTGGTTTACTGCCGACGTTCCGTTAGCGGGAGGCGCTATGTTTCTGACATTACTCAGGTTACAGCATCCGCTGGTTTATCGTTACGCCTGGCTGAGGGTGTGGGTGGTGGTGTTAAGAAAATGCGGACTGCGCAAGAATAAAACTCATAAAAGCAATCAGGCCTGTCGCTGACATGCCTGCCTGGATTTACACCCGGAAGTAGCGTGGTGGAATCAACGTTGAGAATGCGTCGATCTTCTTCACCATCTTTTTCCAGAACAACATAACAACAATCCTCTGTTTAAAATGCAGGCGCTATTTTAGTCAGCGCAGGCATTGCGTAAAAGATCGCCGCATCGTTCTTATCGTGTGCGCGGTGTAAAGCTTTTTGTTCACTCTGCAAAATGTGGAGGAGTAACACGATCGGCAACCCTGCCGCCGGGTTGACAAGCGTTAAAATAGTACGGGCAATCCCAGCCCGCGTTTCACTTCCCGTAGCGTTGTCTGTGTGACCTCATGCGCCCGTTCACTGCCTTGTTGCAGTATCTGCATCAGCATGCCTTTATCCTGAATATAGGTTGCCCGCCGCTCGCGCATTGGGGCAATCAACTCCTGCAAACAGGCTTCCAGTTCGTTTTTACAGGTGCGATCGCCAAGCCCGCCCTGCTGATAATGCGCTTTCATCGCCGCGACTTTCGTTTTGTCCGGGTGAAAGGCATCCAGCCAGGTGAATACGACATTTCCTTCGATCTGACCCGGATCGCTGACGTTAAGGTGGTGAGGATCGGTGTACATGGCGCTAACCGCTTTGTGGATCGTCTCTTCACTGGCGGAGAGTTGCAGGGTATTGCCGAGAGATTTTGACATTTTAGCGCCGCCATCAATGCCGGGCAGGCGGCCGGTGTCGCTCAGAATCGCCTGACAGTGGTGTAGCAGCGGGGCAGGCAGCAGGCTGTTCATCTTGTGTACGATTTCGTTAGTCTGCTCGATCATCGGCAACTGATCGTCTCCTACGGGCACATATTCCGCTTTAAACGCGGTGATATCCGCCGCCTGGCTGATGGGGTAGACCATAAATCCGACCGGTAACGAGCGGGTAAAGCCTTTCTGCGCAATTTCATTTTTCACCGTCGGATTACGCTCTACGCGGGCGACAGTGACGACATTCATATACAGCATGGTCAGTTCCGCCAGTGCAGGTAAGGCGGATTGCAGGCAGAGCGTGGTGAGTTCAGGGTCGATTCCGGCAGCCAGATAATCCGCCAGCACTTCCGGGATGTTGTCGCGGATCTTTTGCGGGTCCGTACCGTTATCGGTCAGCCCTTGCAGGTCAGCAATCAGCACAAATTGTTGATGGGTATGCTGCAAGGCAACGCGCTGGCGCAGTGAGCCAACGTAGTGCCCGAGGTGCAGGGTGCCCGTAGGGCGATCGCCGGTCAGAATGGTGGGTTTTGTGTTCATCAAAGACTCCTTTACGTGAAAAAACCGAAAGACGTCTCTGGAACGCAATAGCCGCCTTTCGGCGGCTATTAATACGGGGATAAAACAGAACCGTGCCGCCTTTAGTCAGGCAGCCACCAGCGGTTATGGCGTTGGGGAATCGTAGTCTGTTTATTCATAAAAATGACCGTATCACGGTTAAGCGCAGGGGTAAACCTGCTATGTCAGGGTTGTTAATGGGCAACCTGTTCACTCTGCTTGCCATCAGCGCTCTTCAGCATTCTCTTTTTTGCGTAAACTGCCGCTGCTTAACAAGTTGAATCATGCTGATGACGGCGCCGAAAAATAAGGCCGCAGCGCCGCAAAGCGTTGCGCTGGCGATCGCCTCCGTACCGCTGCCTAACAGGCTGGTTAACAGTGGGCCGACGATCTGACCGATGCCGTAGGTGAGCGTGACAAGACCCAACAGATTGATATTCCCCGGCACGCTCAGTTGCCGCGCCAGCGGCATCACCAGCGAGGTTGTCCCCATGAACGTCGCGCCAAAACCAATGCTGCTGATAATAAGAAGCGGCAGTGCGTCGCTGGCGAGCGTGAGTATGACGCAGACCCCCTGAATCAGCAGATTCGCCGTCAGGCATTGTAATACGCCCCAGCGCTTTGCCGCCCACAGCCAGCCAAAACAACCGGGAACGATCGCCAGTCCCACCAGTGACCAAAGATGGGCGGTGAGTAGCGGCGAGCCCGCGTTTTTCGCCATCAGCGGCAGATAGGTGGCGACGATGATGTAGCCAAATCCGGCGAAGCCATACAGCAGCGCCAGTTGCCACCAGCGCATCAGCGGATGATGCGTCGGCGCCGGAGGGGCGGGCGGCAACGCGTGGGCGCGGGCAGGGATGAGGAACGCCAGGAGCAGCAGCAACACGGCGGAGATAACGGCAGCGCCTGACCACAGTGCATGGGAAGAAAGCGCATAGCGTAAACCGGCGATAACATATTCGTTGCCCAGCAAGATACCGGCGCCAACGCCGGAGAAAAGCGACGCAATCACAAACGGGTGACGGGTATGTTGCAGGACGATCATCGAGCCAAAAATCATCATTCCGGCGCTGGCGACCCCGGCCAGAAAACGGATCAGCATCACGATGGCAGGTTGCGTAAATATCGCCATCGCAAGGATTAATCCCCCGGTTGCTACCGCCGATGTCAACAGCATTGGCCGTAAGCGAGAGGGGAGGTGAAAGGCGCCGAAGGAGAACAACAGGCTGCCCGCCAGATACCCCGCGTAGTTGGCGCTGGCAATCCAGGAAAGCGCCGCGAAGGTAAACTGACCTTCAGACAGCAGGACTGGTAGCATAGGGGTATACAGAAAACGTCCGATCCCCATTCCCAGCGTTAGTACCATTAAGCCGAAGAGTGCCGTACTGATGGCATGACGGTTTGAATCGGCATTGCCCTGAACCATACTTGCTCTCACTTAGCGCGTTAATTTGTGTTTGTTATATTACATGTGTAAATGATAATAAAAAGTAAAAAATAGAGGGTGTGTGAGAGCCTGGCAAGGCATACGCGTTGGGAAATTCAGCAGGCGTCGATCGTTTTTACGCAGTGCCAGCCATCATCCATGCAGCGATAGATGGATTCGGTATGACCGGGGATAATCCACTGCGTTTCTTCGCCGGGGGCGCAGCGCAGGTAAATACATAACCCGCAGCCGCCGCGTAGCTGGCGCGGAATATCCGCCACCCGGAAGGTCATTCCCGCAGCCTGAAGCGCTTTGCGGGTCTGAATGACGCCCACCGTCGAATGAAATAAAAACAGATATTCCGTCATCCGCGTTTTCTCTGGCGTTGACCGATCAGCGCCGCACCAATGGCTCCGGCAAACTGCGCGTCAGGATGGGTGTAAACCGGCATCGCAACGTGGTTTTCCAGCATACGCGCGAATGCCGCACAGTGGCTGACGCCGCCGGTAAACAGCAAAGGTCCCCCGGCAGACAGTCGGCCGATAAAATTAGCGCTACGTCTGGCCATCGCGTTGATCACGCCGGAAAGAATGGCTTCTGGCGCAACGCCCGCAGAACGCAGGCTGATCACTTCAGACTCGGCAAAAACCGTGCACATGCTGGTGATGGCATGAGGCTCAACGCCGTCGGTGATCGTATCCAGTTGATCCACGCTGGCACCGAGGGTGCGCGAAATCACCTCCAGAAAACGCCCGGTTCCGGCGGCACATTTATCATTCATCAGAAAGTCGGTGAGATTACCGTCGTTATCCAGTTGAATAACCTTGCTGTCCTGGCCGCCAATGTCGATGACCGTGCGGGTTTCAGGAGCCAGAAAGCGCGCCCCCAGTCCGTGGCAGGAGATTTCCGTCACCTGTTTATCGGCAAAATCAACCAACTGGCGTCCGTAGCCGGTTAGTGTCAGAAACGGGCGCGTGTCCAGCCCTGCGCTTAGCACTTCCCACGCCTCGTGGATAGCATCGGCGGGGCGAAACGGCGTGGGGCAGAGGAAACGGCGTGTGATAACGCCCTCCGCCAGCAAAACGCCTTTTGTCGCCGTGGAGCCGGAATCAATGCCAATCGAATACGTCACGGGCTCTCCTTACAGCATTTCGATAAAGGCCGCGACGCGGGTGCTGAGTTGCCCGATATCCGAAGTGGAGTAGTCCGTTTCGATGGCGATATAAGGGATGTTGTGCTGCTGGCGTACGTGGCGCTTAATCGCCATAGACTCAACGGCATAGGTATGACAGGCCTGCAAAATCACATCCACGACGCCGTCCGCCTGATACTCCTCTACCATCTGGCTGAGCAACGTCAGCCGCTGGTCGTTGGGCGAAATGCAGGAACAGCCGATTGCGAGGTATTTGTCGGTCAGCGCGTCATAGACATCGCCCGTCTCTTCAACGCACTGTTCGGTGGCTTTTGCCCCCGTGCAGTTTTCAAATCCGACGACCCAACCGCCGTTTTCTTCAATGGCGCGTACCACTTTTTCTGCCGCGCCGCCAATCGGGCAGCCGGTGATCAGAATACGCGGACGGGCGTCCAGCCGCTTGCCGTCCTGCCACTCCTGGCGCACGCGGTCAGCCATGCCGTTGAGCTCGTCGATAAGCGCTTCTTTATCAAAACGAAACGTCGCGCCGTACACCACTTTCAGGATATCGCTGCCGCTAAGAGCAGGAGGATTAAGCTGGCCGACGCGGTAGAAATTGGCCAGCGCGCGGCGTTCGCGGTTTTTCAATACGATCGCATCGCGCAGGGCGGCTTCGCTGATGGGGCGGCCAAAACGCGTTTCCACAGCCTGTTGCAGACGCAGGATCTCTGCTTTCCATAACGCACGGGAGGCGGCGTCATTGGCGCTGTTGGGCAGTTGCATGACGTGTACGGCCTTAAATTCGGCCATGTATTCGTACATTTTCTTTTTGCCGTCGCAGGTGGTTTCGCCCACCACCAGATCGGAAAAATAAAAGTAGGGGCATTTGTCCGTTTTGCCGAAGCCGTAGCTGCTTTTGATCAGCGGACACAGGTTGCGCGGCAGATCCTTTTCGGCTTCTTCGATGGTTTCGTCCGACGTTGAACACAGGGAAACGACAACCGCACCCGCCGCCATCGGGATCTCCTGCGGCATAAACGTGCAGTAGGTGCCGACCAGCGGGATCCCCTGTTCTTTAAGATCCATAACGGTGAGAAAGCCTTTCTGACGGGCGTCGGAGAACTGGTTAAAAATGGCGGGTAGATCGGTGATAAGCGACATGGTTTTCCTTCCCCGTAACACGGGAGACAATGAAAAGACCATGCATTATAACCCTGTAAAAACCAGGTGTTTATTGATCTGCTTAAAAGTTGGGTAACGTCAGCAGGGACGGTATTTGTGACAGCAGATACAACACCAGCCCGATGGAGCCGCCGACCAGCGTGCCGTTGACGCGGATAAACTGCAAATCTTTGCCGATGTTCAGCTCTATCTGGCGTGACATATCGCGGGCATCCCAGCTTTTTACCGTGTCGCTGATGTGGCGCGTCAGAAACGCGGCGAATTCCGGTGCGACCCGGTGCGCAGCCTGTTCCAGATGGCCGTTGAGCGAAGCGCGAAGGGCATCATCCGCCACCAGCGTTTCGCCGAACCATTGCCCGGCATGGGCGATCCGCTGCTTCACGCGGGAACCCTCTACGTTAATATCTGCCTTCAGCCACTGGCGTAAATCAGCCCAGAGTTCACCAAGATAATGGTTAAACGCCTCATCTTCTTTCAGGTACGCTTTGATGCTTTCCGCCCGGGAGGCCATCTCTGGATCGTTTTTGAGTTTGTCGATCAGCTTAAAGGTGGCGCGATCGAAGGCGTGGCGGATCTGGTGCGCCTGGTCGTGGCTGATATCATCCAGCAGCGAATTCACTGCATCGGAAACCAGTTCTGCGCTGTGTTCCCCCAGCCATTCGGTCGGTAAAATTTTCGCTTTTAGCGGATGTTCCGTCTCCAGCCAGCGCACGATTTGCTGCGCGATAAATGCGCGTGAGCTGTCGCGCTGAAGCAGGGCGATCAACTGCGCGATCAGGGTGTCCAGCAGTACCTGATGACGATCGTTTTTGGTCATGCTCTCCAGCATTAACGCGCTGGTGCCAGAGAAGTCCACTTTATCGATCGCTTTGTGTACCGCCCGCTTGAGCAGGCGCTGAATACGGGCGTCGTCCGTCAGTTCGAGAAAACCGCTCATGATTTGCAGCAAATGCATCCCAACCCGCCGGGCGTTATCCGGCTGACTGAACCAGTTGCCGATCAGCAAGGCCGGTTCATGACGGCGAATGAGCGCGACCAGCGACTGGGTATCAAGAAATTTCTCCTGCACAAACTGGCCAAGATTTTCGCCGATTCGATCCTTATTACGCGGGATAATGGCGGTATGCTGCGCGATAAACGGGATCGGCACCCTACGAAACAGCGCCACGACGGCGAACCAGTCTGCCAGTGCGCCCACCATTGCCGCTTCCGCAATGGCTTTAATGCCGAGTACCCAAAAATTTGGCGGCAGGAAAAGCGTCGTGATGAACGTGGCGGCGGCAATCAGCAGCAGCGAGAGCGCCAGTCGTTTGGCGCGTTTGAGTTCAGCAATTTTATTCATAGCGTTAAGGATAGAGCCAGACGGGGGGATCGTGCAAAAGTTCATCCCGGGCTACCTGCGGTGAAGGCCTTCTGGCGTAGCGCCATCAGGCATGAGTTTATTTCTCAGTTGCCAGTTCTGTTACCTCATACTGACGCACGCGCTGTAATAGCCCTTTCAATGTGAACACCGCCGCAATTCCTGCCACCACCGCCAACAGATGAAACGGAATCTTGCCGCCGTTAAACCACAGCCCGCGTCCGACTTCGATAGCGACGGCCATGACTGTCAGGATGACGATATTCAGCGACGCTGAGACGGTGCCTTTAGGCAGAGTGTTGGAAAACAGCGTAAAGCGGAACAACGTCGAGAAAATCATCCCGATGCCAAAAGCGTACAGACTGGTGCCCAGCACTGACCACAGCCAGACATGAGGCCACAACAGATTTCCTGCGATCAGGATGGCCAGACCGACAAGCTGTATCGGCGGTGCGCGCCAGATAAAACGCGGATCGCCAGGATCTTTCACAACCCGAGCGACCATCATATTGGCGATGATTACCGCGCCAAACACCGGCACCTGCGCCCAGGCGAACTGCGCGGTAGTCATGCCGCCCGCGTCGATTAAGATTACTGGCGAGACCGCCACCCAACTCATTAGCGGGATGTAGCTCAGCGAAAGCGTTGCGGCGCCGAAGAGGAAAATCCGGTTGTGAAAGACATGGCGAAAATCGCGGAGGACGGCGGGAATGCTAAACGGCGCCGCGCCGCGTTGTACCGTCTCTGGCATCGCCAGCGCCAGGCCGCACAGGGCGATCAGCCCCATCAGTGCAATAATGCCGAACAGGGCTTTCCAGTGAACAAAGTGCATTAGCGCAGCGCCTGAGAGCGGGCCGATAACCGGCGCAACCAGAACTATTGAGGTGATGATCGCCATCAGTTTTATGGCTTTGGTCTGGCCGAAGGCTTCCTGCACGGTAACGTAACCGACCGTGGCGATAAAACAGATGCTGGTGCCCTGAATGAAACGCGCGACCAGAAACTGCGTCATCGACGTTGTAAGGAGCGTGGCGGCGCAGGCAACGGTGAAAATAAGCGCGCCCGTAATCAGCACCGGTCGGCGGCCAATCCGGTCGGAAAGCGGGCCGAGCAACCACTGCAATGCCATCCCTCCGGCCAGATAGAGACTGACGGATGCCGGAGCCAGGCTGACATCGGCATTGAAATCATGCACGACATGGATGATGCCCGGCTGAATCAAATCCGTCGACAGATAGGCGGCAAAGTCGTACAGAATCAGCGCCATCGGGAAAAATAGCGTTGTCGCGCGCCGGGAGAAGAATTGACGTATCCGTTGCATATAAATCGCACTCCATGTCGGAGAAAACCCTGAACGGGTACAGTGAAACATTTCTGCGTGGCGTATTCAGAAAAAATGTACGCCTTGCAGAAAGGTGAATTTATCGTTGATAGCGCCTCGCAGCAACGCATAATACCGAATGTCGTTGGCATCCTGACAAGGTAAGGTGACGCCGGATAGTGAGATCATGCAACATCGGCGTATTGCCTTGCTGGAGTTGATACAAAAATATATTCGCCAGCGCATCACTGGCCCGGTAAACGCCGTTCTGCCGGGCGGGCTTACTCCATCGCCACCTTCACCGCCTCTCCAAGTTTTTGCATTACCTCACGATGTTTCTCGTTCGGCGGTAACGCACAGTTGATGCGCACGCAGTTGCGATACTTCCCGGAGGCGGAAAACAGTGACCCCGGCGCGACCTGGATTTTCAGGCGGCATAGCTGTCTGGCGACGCAGACCATATCGATATGCTCCGGCAGCTCGACCCATAGCATAAAGCCGCCTTTTGGTCGGGTGACGCAGATCCCGCAGGGAAAATATTCGCGTACCCAGCAGGTATAGATCTCCATGTTGCGCTGGTAGATCTGGCGCATTCGCCGGACATGACGGTGATAGTGGCCCTCGCGAACGAAGGTGGCCGCCGCCAGCTGCGTGGCGGGAACGTTGGTGCCGATGACGGCGTATTTCATATGCAGCAGACGATCGTGGTAACGACCCGGAGCGACCCAGCCTACGCGCAGGCCCGGCGCGACGGATTTGGTAAACGAACTGCACAATAGCACCCGACCATCGATATCCCAGGAGTGGATGGTGCGGGGGCGCGGGTAATCCGTCGCCAGCTCGCCATACACGTCATCTTCAAAAATCACAATATCGTGGCGCTGCGCGAGGCTGAGCACTGCCCGTTTGCGTGCGTCCGGCATAATAAACCCGAGGGGATTATTGCAGTTTGGTACGAGGATAACCCCTTTAATCGGCCATTGATCCAGCGCCAGTTCCAGCGCTTCAATACTGATACCGGTATCTGGGTCGGTCGGGATTTCAATGACTTTTATTCCTAAGCCGCGCAGGAGCTGCATGGTGCCGTAATAGGCGGGGGATTCGACGGCGACAATATCACCCGCCTGGCAGACGGTCAGCAGCGCCAGCGACAAACCGCTCTGGCTACCGTTGGTGATAACGATATCATCAGCGCTGACGACCGAACCGCTGTCAAGCATCAGGCGGGCGATCTGTTCCCGCAGTTCGCGGTATCCGGCCAGTTCATCGTAGCCCAGCACCGCCCCCAGGTTATGTTGCGCCACGCGGCTTAGCTCGCGCCAGAGCGGTTTCAGGCTGGGTTGGTGGATATCGGGGACGCCGCTGCTGAAAGGAATGATTGATTTGTCGTTGTGCCCTTCCAGCATGTCCAGCACCTGATCCCACTGGGTGATCTCTACTGGTCGCTGTACCGGGCGTGACATCAGCGGCACCGGCGGTTGCGCCTTGCGCGGGGCGACAAAGTAGCCGGAACGCGGCTGTGGAGTGATGAGCTGCAACGTCTCCAGCGTCTGATATGCCTGCTGTACGGTACTGATGCTCACCCCATGCTCCTGACTCAGGCTACGCACCGAGGGCAATTTTTCCCCGTGGCGATATAGCCCTTGCTCAATACGCTCGGCCAGCAGATTAGCCAGATGTTGGTAACGCGTCATGCTGTATCCCTCACTCTTGCCATACAGATGGAAAAACCAGTACAGAACGGTGGTCGAAATCGCGTTCAGATACCGTTTTAGCCAATCTGTATGGCAAAGAAAAGTATTTTTTGAATCTGTATTGTGGTGGTGAAGATCCGGGAAGATAAAGCCTCTGACCAGGTGGGGAGGTGGAGTATGGAATTTCACGAGAATCGCGCAAAACAGCCGTTTATTGGTTTTGTTCAGGTCTGGCAGGCAATAAAAAGATGGCGACTGCGGGCGCAGACGCAGCGCGTATTGCAACGCATGAACGATGAACAGTTAAAGGATGTGGGGCTGCGACGGGATCAGATTGAGTGATCCACCGTAACATCACAGAGGCTGGGCTGTATTCAGTCCGGCCTTTTTTACATTCACGTAATTTATCAATTGATGCTTCCTTATCAGCTGTTTCTTGATACTTATCCTGATAAGTATTATTTTCCCATCTGCTAAGAGGGGAAAGAGAGATGACTGAAGATGAGCTGTTTGCCCGCCGTCCGATGGGGATGCGCATGGCAATGGTGGTACGCCAGTGGCGTGCAATTATTGATGCTGCCATCACCGATACCGGCCTGACGCAGTCAAGCTGGACGGTACTGATGCAACTGCATCAGTTGGGAGACAACGTCTCGGTCAGCGAACTGGCGGAGGTGCAGGGCATTGAGCTGCCACCGCTGATGCGTACCCTCACGCAACTGGAAAAACAGGGCTATCTGGTGCGTTCAACATCGCCATATGACAAACGCATCCGCCTGCTGACGCTGACAGCGCAAGGCCGTTCAAGGCTGGAAGAACTGAACCGGGTGATTGAGACCTATCAGCAACGCGTCACCCGCACTATCCCGGAAGCGGAACTTGCCGCCTTCAGCGCCACATTAAATCAAATCGCCTGCAATCTGCGGTTAATCCGCGAAGAAGATAATTAACTCTAAAAAACTATGATGACCCCAGAACAAAAATTTGCCCGTTGGGTAAGGGTGAGTATTGCCGCTTTCCTTGCAATATTCGCCTGGTTTATTGTTGCCGATATCTGGATCCCGCTGACGCCGGATTCCACCGTGATGCGTGTGGTGACGCCGGTCTCCTCGCGCGTCTCCGGCTATGTCTCTCACGTCTACGTACGCAACAATAGCCAGGTGAAAAAGGGCGACCTGTTGTATGAACTGGACCCAACGCCGTTTATCAATAAAGTTGAGGCCGCACAGATTGCCTTTGAGCAGGCGAAGCTGAGCAACCAACAGCTGGATGCGCAGATCGCCTCTGCGCGCGCCAACCTGCGCACCGCGCAATACACTGCCCGCAACGATAAGCTCACGTTTGACCGCTATCAGCGGCTGAGCGCGATGCAGAATGTTTCGCAGTCGGATCTGGATAAAGTGCGCACCACCTGGCAGACCAGCGAGCAGTCGGTGGCTGCGCTGAATGCCAGTATCCAGAACCTGCTGATCCAGCGCGGTGAACGCGACGACAGTCGCAATGTGACGCTGCAAAAATACCGCAATGCGCTGGAGGAGGCGCAACTGAACCTGGGCTGGACGAAGGTGCGGGCGGAAACCGACGGGACGGTGAGCAATCTCCAGCTCAACCCTGGACTTTACGCCACCGCCGCTACGCCTTTGATGGCGCTGGTCAGTAACCAGACCGATATTGTGGCCGATTTTCGTGAGAAAAGCCTGCGTCACACCCGCGTAAATACCGATGCCGCAGTGGTGTTTGACGCCATGCCGGGCAAAGTGTTTCCTGCGCATGTGACCAGCAGCGACGCCGGGATTCTGGCCGGGCAGGAAGCGGTTAACGGACAGCTGTCGCAGCCGGAACAGTCGACGCGCTGGGTGCGCGATGCCCAGCGTATGCGCATTCACGTTGCGTTGGATACCCCGCTGGAGAACCCCCTGCCGACCGGCGCTCGCGCTACGGTGCAGTTGTATAACAGCGAGGGGATGTTTGCCCGCACCTTTGCAGGGGCGCAGATCCACCTGGTAAGCTGGCTTCACTATGTCTATTAACACCCTGGCCCACGTCTTTACGCCGCACGGGAATATTGTCTACACCGCCAATGATTTTCGCCAGACCGTGCGTATTTCCGTTGCCGGGACGATAGCACTGAGTATCTCGACCTTCTACAACGTGCAGTACGGCGTGTTTTTTGTGGTTTATCCGCTGATGCTGTTGTCGCTGGTGCCGGTGTTTAACCGCCATGTGGCTCGTCAGTTTGTATTCAGCGCGGCGGTGAACTGCGTTGAAATGGTGTTGATTGTCGGCTATCTCTCGCAGTGGCCGGTAATTATGACGCTGGTGGTGTTTGGCCTGTACGTGATGCGCTTTCGTTTTATGAGCAAGGGGCCGCTGTTTCTGCTCGGTTCGATGGGCGTGGTGTGCCAGAGCACGATGCTCAACTTTATGAGTTACCCTGGCACCAACTGGCATACGCTGATGTTCTCCAATATGGAGGCCTGCGTGATGGCGGTAGCCCTGAGCGCGCTGCTGCACTATCTGATCCCGGATGTCGAACCGCGTCAGCCGCCGCCGCGTATTGAGAAAGATGATGCCCGTATTCGCCATGAGTCGCTGCTTTCCGGCACCGTGGCGACGATGATCTTTGTGATTTTCCAGATCTGCGATTTGAGCGATTCGTTGTCGGCGCTGATGGCGGGAATTTTGATTTTGTTTCCGATGCACTATCGTGGCGCGGTGATCAGCTCTATCTGGCGCGTCGTCGGCGTGGTGCTGGCCTGTCTCTATATTCTGCTGGTGCAACTGCTTATTTATGACTTCAGCAACCATATGCTGCTGATGATGCCGCTAATCGGTCTCGGGCTAGGCTTCAGCGCTCGTCTGCATGTGATGGAAAAGGTCGGCGCGGGCGTCGGCTTTGCCAGTATCACCACCATCGGCATTATGTTCGGCCAGAACCTGCACCCGGACAGCGATCTGGTGTTCAGCGATCTGTACCGCATCACTTCAGTCACCGTCGCGCTGGTAGCGACGCTGACGATGGTGTTTCTGGTCCACCGCATCCTCAACTGCTTTGCAGCGACACGGTTTGTGATTACTGAGTGAGTGGGGGGAGGGGGAGTGAGTGCCGGATGGCGGCTGCGCCTTATCCGGCCTACGTAGTTGATTTCCAGGCCCGGTAAGCGCAGCGCCACCGGGCAATCCAGAATGAGGGTTACTTCTTCAGCCCCGCAAACGCGGCTCTGATCTCATCTTCCGGCAGTTGAATGCCGATAAACACCAGCGTGCTGTGCGGCTGTTCGTCGCCCCACGGGCGGTCCCAGTCGGCGCTGTACAGGCGCTGGACGCCCTGGAACAGCAGGCGGTTCGGTTCGCCTTCAATCCATAGCATTCCTTTGTAGCGCAATAGTTTCTCGGCGGACTCCAGCAGCAGGTTTTCCATGACGCGGGAAACGTCGCTGATGTCTACCGGATAATCCAGCTCCACCACAATTGATGAGATATCGTTTTGTTTGTCGGCGATAAAGTGGAAGCGCGGTGTGGCGCTGACCACGTTCTCCTCCAGCATAAAGCCGTTGGTGTCGAACAACAAGGAGAGGTCGATATCGCCGTGCGTGACGGTGTAAACCGGGGCGCGGGCGTTGATGCGCGCTAAGCGTTCACGCAGTTTTTCGCTAACTCCCGCCACGTCGGTTTTGGTCAGCAGGATGCGGTCGGCATAACCGACCTGCGACTGGGCGATGGTGAACTGGTTCATCTGCTCGTCGGCGTGTACCGCATCGACCAGCGAAATCACGCCGTCCAGCAGGTAGCGCTGGCAAATCACGTCATGGGAGAAAAAGGTCTGAATAATCGGGCCGGGGTCGGCCATGCCGGTACACTCAATCACCAGACGGTCGAAATGGATATTGCCCTGGTCGAGGTTGTCGAGCAGGTCTAACAGCGCGTCTTCCAGTTCACTGGAGCGGGTGCAGCAAATGCAGCCGTTGGTCAGGGTTTTGATCTGGGTGGCGCGGTCGCCAATCAGCTGATCGTCAACGGAAACTTCGCCGAATTCGTTTTCGATAACGGCAATCTTGTAGCCGTGCTTTTCGTTAAGAATGTGGCGCAGCAGGGTGGTTTTACCCGCGCCGAGAAAACCGGTGAGTAGGGTAACTGCAATCGGGGTCATCAGTGCCTCCATTAACAGCAGCGCATGCCGCCTTTTCCGTCGCCGCCGTAACGTGCCTGCTGGCGCTCGCGGAAGAATTCTTCATAGCTCATGTACGGCTTGTCTGGATGGTTGGTTTGCATATGCTCGACATAGTTGTCGTAGTCTGGAATGCCAATCAACATCTTCGCCGCCTGGCCGAGATATTTTTTTGCCTGACCTAAGTTACCAAACATTTTCTCATCCAGATATGAATAAAGCCCAGCGAACCGGGCGTTGGTTTTGCCGGATGGCGGCTTGCGCCTTATCCGGCCTACGTTAACTGCATTTTGTAGGCCGGGTAAGCGTAGCGCCACCCGGCATCCGATTAATGGTGTGAAGAGGTCTTCACGCCGCCTTCCGGCACCGGTACATACGGCGTCTCTTTATCGGTACGACCGTTGATGGTGCGGGCTTTCTGCCAGGTACGGAACCCATAGAAGATGATGCTGTACACCACCACCAGGAACAGAATACTCAGGCCTGCGTTGGTGTAGTTGTTCACGACGATGTGGTTCATATTGGCAATTTGCTGTGCGGTCAGGTCGCTGCCGTTGGCAATCTTCTCTTTGTACTGGTTAGCCATGTAGAAGAAGCCTTCCATCTGCGGGTTGGTGCTGAACAGTTTCAGACCCAGCGCCCAGGTGGTGCAGATCAGCAGCCATACTGCCGGGATAACGGTAACCCAGATGTATTTGGTGCGCTGCATTTTAACCAGTACCACGGTGCCCAGAACCAGCGCCACGGCGGCCAGCATCTGGTTGGAGATACCGAACAGCGGCCACAGGCTCTTAACGCCGCCCAGCGGATCAACCACGCCCTGATACAGCAGGTAGCCCCACAGACCGACGCAACCCGCAGTACCGATGACGCCAGCAACCAGAGAGTCGGTTTTCTTCAGGAACGGGACGAAGTTACCCAGCAGATCCTGCAACATAAAGCGGCCGGAGCGGGTGCCTGCATCCAGCGCGGTCAGGATGAACAGCGCTTCGAACAGAATACCGAAGTGATACCAGAAGCCCATATCAGCCATCGGCAACACTTTGTGGAATACGTGAGCGATACCGACCGCCAGCGTCGGTGCGCCACCTGCGCGGTTCAGTACCGACGGCTCGCCGATGTCTTTCGCGGTTTGCAGGATCTGCTCAGGCGAAATCACAAAGCCCCAGGAGCTGACGGTTGCCGCCGCGTGTGCGGTGACGTCTTTCAGCTGCGCCATAATCAGCGGCGCGTTCTCGCCACCCATTTCGTGCAGGTTCGGCATGGTGATACCGAGGCCCGCCGGTGGGGTGTTCATCGCGAAGTAAAGACCCGGTTCGATGATAGACGCCGCAACCAGCGCCATGATCGCCACGAAAGACTCCATCAGCATTGCGCCATAGCCGATGAAACGCGCGTCGGTTTCACAAGCCAGCAGTTTCGGCGTCGTACCGGAAGAGATCAGCGCGTGGAAGCCAGATACCGCGCCACAGGCGATGGTGATGAACAGGAACGGGAACAGCGCGCCTTTCCACAGCGGGCCTGTACCGTCGATGTACTGGGTCATCGCTGGCATTTTCAGCTCTGGGTTGAGGATCAGAATCCCCAGCGCCAGACCGACAATAACGCCGATTTTCAGGAAGGTTGCCAGATAGTCGCGCGGGGCGAGGATCAGCCATACCGGCAGCAGTGCGGAAATAAACGCGTAACCGATCAGCGCGAAGGTAATGGTGGTGTCTTTAAAGGTCAGCGCCGGGCCCCAATACGGGTCGTGCGCAATTACGCCGCCGAAGTAAATAGAGGCAACCAGCAGCACGATACCAATAACGGAGACTTCACCCACACGTCCCGGACGCAGGAAGCGCATGTAGATCCCCATAAACAGCGCGATAGGTACGGTTGAGCAAACGGTGAAGACGCCCCACGGGCTTTCGGCCAGCGCTTTTACCACGATCAGCGCCAGTACCGCGAGGATGATGATCATGATTAAGAAGCAGCCGAACAGGGCGATGGTGCCCGGCACCGGGCCCATCTCTTCTTTGATCATCTCACCGAGAGACGCGCCGTTACGGCGGGAAGAGATAAACAGCACCATGAAGTCCTGTACCGCACCGGCCAGCACTACGCCCGCCAGCAGCCACAGCGTACCCGGCAGGTAGCCCATTTGCGCGGCTAGAACCGGGCCGACCAGCGGACCGGCGCCAGCGATAGCGGCAAAGTGGTGACCAAACAGTACGTAACGGTTTGTCGGGACGTAGTTCAGGCCGTCGTTATTAATGACCGCAGGCGTAGCACGCGTTGGGTCGAGTTTCATCACCTTCTGGGCGATGTACAGGCTGTAGTAGCGATAAGCCACCAGATAAACAGAGACGGAAGCGACCACGATCCACAGGGCGCTGACGTGCTCACCTCTGCGTAAGGCGACGACCGAGAGGCAGAATGCACCGATGATTCCAAGAATCACCCAGGGTATGTGCTTGAATATCTTTTTCGTATCCATAGTAAAACCTGGTTTTTAAGATTAATAATTGGCCGAAGCCGTTGGGTTTGAGTCTGTGTTTGAGGAGGTAAATTGACTGCTATGCTGAGGTGATCCTGCCAGAGATACGCGCGCGTAAAGTAAGGTAAATAAGTGAGTGGTTATATGTGGGCTTAAGCGGTCAGGAGTGTCAGTGAGTGGTTTTTCCGACGGAGGGATGCGGTCATTTATGTGATTGAGATCACTAATTAAAATCCAGCATTTCTTTTTCGTCGATCGTGAACGGAGAATCATTCGTGCTGATATCGTCCCAACCAGTACGAATTCGGTAAAGTTTTCCCTTTCCAGGCCGAAAATTCTGGTATCTGTCTAGCGGAAAGAGAAAACATGTTAAAACGAATCAAGATTGTGACCAGCTTGCTGCTGGTCCTGGCAATATTTGGCCTTTTACAACTCACCTCAGGCGGTTTGTTCTTTAACTCATTGAAGAATGACAAAGAGAACTTCACCGTTCTGCAAACCATTCGTCAGCAACAGTCCACGCTGAACGCCAGCTGGGTTGCGCTGCTGCAAACGCGAAACACCCTGAACCGGGCGGGTATCCGTTACATGATGGATCAGAACAATATTGGCAGCGGCGCGACCGTTACCGATCTGATGCAAATTGCGACGACCTCTCTGAAACTGGCGGAAAAACACTGGGCTGAGTACGAGGCGTTGCCTCGCGATCCGCGCCAGAGTGAAACGGCGGCAGTGGAGATCAAGCGTAACTACGATATCTACCACAATGCGCTGGCGGAGCTGATCCAGCTGTTGGGCGCAGGTAAGATCAACGACTTCTTCGATCAGCCCACTCAGGGTTATCAGGACGGTTTTGAGAAGCAGTATGTTAACTACATGCAGCAGAACGATCGTCTGTATGACATTGCGGTAGAAGATAATAACCGTTCATACAGCCAGGCGATGTGGGTACTGGCGAGCGTGTTAATCGTTGTGCTGCTGGTGATCGTCGCCGTCTGGTTCGGCATTAAGCTCTCTCTGATCGCGCCGATGAACCGTCTGATCGAAAGTATTCGTCATATTGCGAACGGCGATCTGGTGAAACGCATTGATGTGGAAGGCTCTAACGAAATGGGACAACTGGCGCAGAGCCTGCGTCATATGCAGGGCGAGCTGGTTCGTACCGTCGGTGATGTGCGTAACGGCGCGAATGCGATTTACAGCGGCGCCAGCGAAATCGCGATGGGCAACAACGATCTCTCTTCCCGTACTGAACAGCAGGCCGCCTCTCTGGAAGAGACCGCCGCCAGCATGGAAGAGCTGACCGCCACGGTGAAACAGAACGCCGAGAACGCGCGCCAGGCCAGCCATCTGGCATTGAGCGCGTCTGAAACCGCGCAGAAAGGCGGTAAAGTGGTGGATAATGTCGTGCAAACGATGCGTGATATTGCTTCCAGTTCGCAGAAAATTGCCGACATCATCAGTGTGATCGACGGTATTGCTTTCCAGACCAACATCCTGGCGCTGAACGCGGCGGTAGAAGCGGCGCGTGCGGGTGAACAGGGTCGTGGTTTTGCCGTGGTAGCGGGTGAAGTTCGCAACCTGGCGCAACGCAGTGCGCAGGCGGCGCGTGAGATCAAGAGCCTGATAGAAGACTCCGTCAGCCGTGTGGATGTGGGCTCAACGCTGGTCGAAAGCGCCGGTGAAACGATGGATGAAATCGTGAACGCGGTGACGCGTGTGACCGATATCATGGGGGAGATCGCCTCGGCATCTGATGAGCAAAGCCGTGGTATCGACCAGGTTGGCCTGGCGGTAGCGGAGATGGATCGCGTTACCCAGCAGAACGCCTCGCTGGTGGAAGAGTCTGCTGCCGCCGCTGCCGCGCTGGAAGAGCAGGCCAGCCGCTTGACGCAGGCCGTTGCCGTATTCCGCATTCAGCAGGAACAGCAGCGTGCGCGTGATGCCGCAGCGGTGAAACCGGCTTCTGCGTCTGTACTGCCGCGTAAAGCAGCCGTCGCGGATAGCGGCGATAACTGGGAAACCTTCTAAGCCGTCATGCCGGATGGCGCTGGCGCTTATCCGGCCTACGGGCAGGGAGTTGCTGTGATGCCGGATGGCGCTGGCGCTTATCCGGCCTACGGGCAGGGAGCTGCTGTGATGCCGGATGGCGCTAACGCTTATCCGGCCTACGGGTAGGGAGCTGCTGTGATGCCGGATGAATCCGGCATACGGTATGGATGCGGTGCTTGTAGGCCCGATAAGGCGACAGCCGCCATCGGGCGCTTCAGACCAGCCTCAGGCGCATGGCGCAGCGTGATTCATACGCCAGACCGTGCGCCGTTTCTTCCTCTCGCTTTTGACGTAACCCTGGCGACAGGTTCTCATCATCCAGCACCACAAATCCCATTCGCGCATAGAGCGGCGCATTCCACGCCACGTCCCGAAAGGTGGTAAGCGTCAGCGCATCAAAACCGCTGCTGCGCGCCTGCTCCGCGACGTACGCAAGCAGTTGACGGCCAATGCCTTTTCCCTGCCATTCACACAGCAGAGACACCTCGGCGATAAACAGCGATGAATCCAGCGCTTCGGCCAGTAAAAAACCGACAGGACGCTCATCGGCCAGCGCCAGCCAGCTCAATCCTTTTGCGGTGTGTTCCCGGTGTTGTTCAACTGAAATAACAGGGCCGTCGGCTATCCATGCCAGCGCAGGCACGTCCCGAAAGCGTTGACCCGCAGAGCGTTCAATGGCGGGCATGACGGTGATATCAGCCAGCGTGGTAGGGCGAAAAGTCATCTTCATGCGCGGGAGTATAGCGTGGATTGCTCAGACCCGATAAACGTTGTGTTATCGGGCCTGTACTAAGGATTAGCCTTCGGCATTCACCACTTTAATCTCAACCATCCCGATACCGAGCTTACGCGGGGAGTGGCCGAGAATATTGCCTTCATTGGTCGATACCGGGTCGGGCGGCACAATCACCAGCGTACTGGCATTTGACGGGTTATCAAAATGCAGCGTTGTTGTGGTGACTTCGTTCTCTAACACCAGCGTCTGTTCTTCCTTGCCTACGCGAACAGGAATAGGGCGATTAGCATTCGCGCCAAAGGCTTTGGCGGTGATCACCAGATCGAATTTCTTCGGTAACGGCGTGTTGTATTCAATCTTCACTTCATCACCCAGTTGCGCATTAGACCAGCGCCCCCACGATTCCGGTCGTGAAATCCCGCTGAACTGCTTCACCTCTTCCGGCGCGCCAGCCACGTTAAAGATAAAACTGTCGGCTTTATAACGAATGTCGTTATCGACGATCTTCAACGTATCAACGTTGCCTTTGTAACGTTCCATATCGATAACCGTATCTTTAAACGCCGTTTTGCCTTTCCACTGTGCTTTATCGACGTGCTGGACGCTTTGTTGCCCGCCCAGTTGCCCTTGTGAAACGCACCAGTCGGTGGAGAGCGCCAGCTCCGGCGCCCACAACTGCGCCATTTTGTAGCAGCGATCGACCCAGACGAAGTTATCGCGTGGGGCAAAATTAGCCAGCTGGAAACGCAGCGGGGCGGAGTATTCACTTTCCGGCAGCGGTTCGACGCGCTTATCCGACACTCGCAACAGCAGCGGCAGGCGGAAGTGGCTCCCTGAGAAAGCGATCATGTCTTTATCCCGATCGACGGTAAAATCCTTCATCTCTTTCGGGAAGTTCCACAGGCGAATAATGTCCGGCTTCATCGCCAGGATCTTCTCTTTGCTGTTCAGGAAGACTTCCGACAGCGACTGGCCGGAGAGGCTGCTGCGCCCCAGGCCGATAAAGTTATCCCCGCCCAGAATATCCAGCACGGTCGCGCCGTTATCCATCGTGTTGCGTTTCACCGCCAGCGTATCCTGCTGAGGCTGGTCGCCGCGCAGCACGAAAAACAGGTTGTTGCGATCCTGTTTGTTCAGGTACTTCCACGCGGTGTTGTTCATCGCCAGATGGTCGGAGGAAACCACGATGACGGTATTTTTAAACCACGGCGACGCTTTGATTTTATTGATAAATTCGGCAATGTTCTCCTGGCTGCAACTGACGGCGCTAAAGGACTGGTTCGGCTTACCGTCGAAGTCGTAACGCTTGCGGTTACAGGTGCGTGAGATAAACCCGTCCGGGTGGTGAGTATCCACCGTCAGCGTAAACAGCGAGAAACGCTGGCCGGAGCGAGAGAGTTCTTCAAACTTTTTCCATGCCTCGTCGAGCACCGTATCGTCGTAAAAGCCCCAGTCGTTACGATAGTTCGGGTCTGCCACCACGGTTTTTAACTCTTCCGCACCATACAGGTGGTCGAAGCCGTGGGATTTGAGGAACACGTCTTTTCCGGCGAAACGCAGATTTGCGCCCTGCACAAAATAGTTCTGATAGCCGGAGTTTTTCAGGATATCGCCCAGGCAGATATTCTGCGGGAAGAAGCTGGATACGGAAGCCGACGCGTTGCCTTCAAACGGCGCAAACAGCGGGATGCCGCACTGCGAGGCGACCATTCCGGCGATGGTGTAATCTGTGCCCGGCAATTGCATGGTGTGGCTGAAATCCAGCCCTTCGTTTTTCAGCGCGCCGAGTTCCGGCGTGAGATCCGGGAAGGCATCGTTATCAAAATAAGTGCGCTCCAGGCTTTCACCGTAGATATAGACCAGGTTGAGCTGCGGATTCGGGATCGTTTTCGACGGTTCTTTGTAATAAGCCGGGAAGTCCGGGTCGCCATCGCGCGACTGGGATTTGACCAGTTCGGAGATCTGGCGAAATGCCGGGCTGGCATCCACCGATCCCAGCGCCAGTAAGAGCGCCAACAGGCTGTAGCCAAAATGGTGAGGATGGTGGCGACGCCTGCGCAGAACCCAGCCTAACGCGCCAAATACGGCGGCCAGTGCAAGTACGATGCCGGCGCCGGGCAGAATATATTTGCTGACGCCGGCACCCGTCAGGCTGTTGGTCAGCGTGTAGAGAACCGCATCGTTAATGCCGTCACCGGTAAAGTAATCACTGGCATAGAGCGTAATATTTAAGACAACAAAAAGCCCAAGTACCGCTAAAATGGCGGCAAACCACCAGGTGTTGCGACCCGCTTTCCACGCATAAATCAGCACGGACGCGAGAAACAGGGCGATGGAAAGTAACTCAGACAACTGATGATCCTCAATAAACCCGCATTCGGCAGGCGGCGTAATCTCTTTTCAGGACATACAATGTAATGGCGATGTCATATTGCTGCAATTATGGTGACATTAAAATGTGCAGTGATTAAGAATTGGTTTAGAACCTGGCTTTTTTGATCGTCGTCACTTCCCGTGATGCGGGGAAGGCGAGACAGAGAGAAGTAGAAAGAGAGAGGTCAGGCCGCGCTCAACGCTAAACGGTTGAAACGCGGCATGTTGGCGCATCAGGAAATGAAGTTCATCCCCTGTTTTAACACCAGGTCGCAGGCTTTGGTTTTCACTTTTTCCGCCAGCGGCGTGCTGCCAATGTTATCCAGGCTAAGCTGTTCGCCGTTTTGGGTATTCAGCAGACCCTGAATGCCATCCAGATAATTGGTGTCCTGCTTCTGTTCGGTGGCGCCGAGACCCAGTTTATCCAGCACCTGGTTTTTAACGTTTTCCGCATCGGTAACGGAAGTCAGTTTCTGTTTCGCGCAATACTGCAAAATACCTGCCGCGTTGTTCATGTTATCAGCGCTTAATGCCTGATTGCCGCCATTCAGCAGGCTGGTCAGGGAAGACAGCGACATGCCGCCCTGCTGTGAAGAGCTGCTTTGTTTGCTCAGTTCGCTGGCGGCGCTGGAGAGAGAATCCTGCCAGGACGCGGCGAAGGCGCTGGTGGCGATAAACGCGCTGGCGGCAACCGCGCAGCACAGAAGACGTTTTGTGGTTTTCATCGTTATGACTCGTGTGTGTGTACCTTTCGTCGCAGTATAGCGCTTGCCTGGGTCGGAATGGTCTTAATACTCTTTGCCGGTGACGCGGCTACGGTAGCTTTCCCAGTTGAAGATCACCCACAGACTGTTTCCCAGACGCATACGATCCATTACGCGCTCGCCAAGGAGTTTGGTCATCTCATCCATATTGCTGTTGGTTAACATTCCGGTAGGGCGTTTGGATGATGAGCGGCGATCGACGATCTGGTTGATGATCACTTTTTCATAGCGGGATTCGGTCTGCATGCCGATCTCGTCGATCACCAGCAGATCCACATTGCTGAGATCGTTGAGCAACTGCTCTTCGCTGGTTTCGCGATTGTTAAAGGTGCCTTTCATCGCGGACATAATATCGGCGACGGTAATGATCAAAACCGATTTTCCGCGCAGCAGCAGTTCATTGCAGATTGCCGCCGCGAGATGGTTTTTCCCGGTGCCGGGTTTGCCCGAAAAGATAAAGCTGGCGATGTTGCCGTCGAACTCTTCGACGTACTGCCGCGCTTTGCTCAGCGCGTTCATCTGCCCGTCGTTCTCAACACGATAGTTATCAAACGAGCAGTTTTGATGCAGCGGACGGATGCCGGAACGGTTGAACGTGCGCTGCATTTTCATCGCCCGGTTTTCACGCGCCAGCGCTGCCGCACGCATTTCGCCTTGCTCTTTCTGCCATGCCAGCAGTTCTTCGCCCGTTTTGAATGCAGGCTCAACATTTGCTGGCATCATTTTTTGCAGACGTTTCATCAGGTCGCCAACGTTTTTCATCGTTACCCTCGAAAACCAGGTGGAATATGGTCGTCAGGTTCGCTGACGTTGTTCACATCACGTTTCGGCATACCGCCGTTACTGGCCCGGCTGATTTGCACGCTGCGCGCCAGCTTTTGCTGCCACTGGATGTGGTGAAAAATCTTACCTTCTGCTTGCCAGTAAGCCACAAAAGAGGCCAGCTCTTCGGCGGTGACGGGTTCCCTTAGCGCGACGCCCCACAGCGCGGCCTGCCGCTGGAAGTCAGCATCCGGCTGCCAGTCTGCGTACATGGCGAATTTCCCCAGCGGAACGGCCACAGGCGCGGCCTGGGAGTCTTCGTAGAGTTGAGCATCCAGTGTGACATCGCTTCCCGGACGCGATAACTTTTCCTCCAGTGCCAGCAGTTCCGCCAGACGTGCCGGCGTCACGGCATAAAACGCGGGCGCGTTATTGGCGAAGACCGCCACCGCGCCGCTTGCCGATTTTGCCAGCACCGCGTTGTGATCGTGTAATAAGGCGTCAATACCGATGACGTCCGGGGTCAAAATTCTGGAAGACATAATGTTTCTCAACAGGGAACCACAACCGAGAAGGAATACTGTTTTTATAGTAACACACAGACGGGAGATATCGGCAGGGTGAGGGAAAGCAGCCTCACCCTGCCTGAGCGCAGGGAGAAAAGCATCACACCCGTGGGCGTTTGCGATACAGCCACAGACCGGGAACGGAAAGCCCGATGGAAAGCGCGCCGACAATAGAGGAGGCTTTCAGGAAATTGGTCAGCAATGTGATCATCAACGGTTCGCTGTAGCCAAAGTGGCTGATTTTAACGGCGGATATCATTGCCGTATAGGCGGATATCCCCGGAAACATCGGGATGACTGCCGCGACGGTAAAGACTTTGGGGTGCGCCAGATACCAGCGCGACCACTGAATGCCGATGCTCCCTACCAGCAGCGAGGCCATAAATGTCGACCATTCGATATTAAACCCGGCGGTCATCATCACCATGCGTGAGCCGTGGCCCAGCGCGCCGAGCAACGCACACCAGGGGAGCGCCCGGTGCGGCACGTTGAACACCATCGCAAAGCCCACTGCCGGGATTGCGGAGAGAATCATGTCCTGCATCAGCGCCAGAAGAAAATCGATTACACCCATCCGCGTAGCCCCCACAGCGTCATCGACATCACCACGCCGACGCACGTCGCCAGCGTTAACAGACTGGCAATCGCCCAGCGCGCCAGACCGGTATTAATGTGGCCCTTAAACATATCCGCGACGGAATTAATCAGCGGAAACCCCGGCACCAGCAGTAAGACGCTGGCGGCCATGGCGATGGTCGGGGTATGGCTGAAAGTGGGCAAGCGAAGCAAAAGGCCGGAAATGGTGGTGGCGACAAAAGCGGTGATGCAAAAGTTGATTTGTGGGTGTAAATGCCGGTGCGCCAGCATCTGGCGAATATACATCGCCACCATGCTGGCGAAAAAGGTGATCACCGCGCCATCCCATCCGCCGTTATTCAGTTTGCAGAAGCAGGCGCAGGAAAGCCCGACCATCAGCGACACCAGCCAGCGCGGGTAGCGCAACGGTCTGAGCTGGCTAAAGCGCTTCTCTACGCCTTTTATATCCAGCAAATTATGTTCGGCCAGGATGACAATATGCTGCACCTCCGTGACAACGTGCATATTAATGCCGCGATCCTGGTTCTTACGTGTCGATGTCAGACACTGCCCATCTTTAATGGTGGTGAGAACGATAGCGTTGGAGGAGATGGCGCTTTCCACGCTGTCCATCCCTAACGCCAGCCCCAGGCGGGTGGAGAGTTCATCAACCAGCGCGCTCTCTGCGCCGTGTTGCAGTAAAAAAAGCCCGCATTGAATACATAACCGTGTAACCGTTCGCTGTAACGACTGCTCTGTTTGCATGACTCGCCCTGACTGAAAAGACGCGTTGCGTACCATCTGAATGACGAAAGTCTTCTTTGTATCATGAAGCCCGACCCTTTTGGCTCTGGCTAAGATCAATTTTGTGATGAAAAAAGAGGCAGGATGCCAGACAATCAGTCGCTGAATGTCATAATTGCAGTATATTGAATGCCTTACGTCGAACGTGAATGACAGGGAATGAAGTATCGTCTGTAACCTCTGAAATTAATGAGACGATATTCTTTTCTTGTGCTTCCTGAAAGCATAATTATCTGATGCGAAACATAGCGTGAGTTTATTAAATTCCCCTTGCATATGTTAGAAATGCTAATGATCTAATTTAGTTAATTTAATTGTACCGCAATTATTTTTAGCGGTAATTATGCAATAATAGTTTGGTGATTTTATACTATGCGGATCATTGTATAGAGTCGTTATTGCTATAACATTTCAAATAAAAGCCAAGGATAAACAATTCACTTCGTCTATTACCACGTCTGTTTTTCTCATTAATTATATTATTTATTAATGAGTGAACAGGAGGGGAGACCTGTGGATATGGAGGAGATATGTTGCCAGGATGCCGCAAAAACATAATTATTATCAGTAAAATACCTGTTATACAGACGGGGTTAAAAGAGGTGGTGCAGGGCCATTTCCCTGCTTATGAACTGATGTACTGCCGTTCCGTAGAAGAACTGACATTAATGCAGCTGCGCCGCTCCGATGTAGTGATTACGGATTTAACGGGAGAATGTAAACATCCCCGCGCTGTCTGCGAGCAATTTTACGCTTTATTATCTCAATACCATGATATTCACTGGATATTTCTTGTTTCCCGTGCGTTTTACTCACAGGCGATTGAGCTTCTGATGAGCCCCTTCAGTACGTTGCTGTCTGACGTTGAACCGGTTGAGAATCTGGTAAACGTGATTGAAGCAGGCAATGCCCATACGGACAGGATCAGTAAGACGCTGCTATCTCCCGCTCTGCCAGACGTCTCGAGTTTTGGCCATCGTCCGGTTGTTCTTACGCTGTCGGAACGGAAAGTGTTACGGCTTCTGGGTAAGGGTTGGGGGATTAATCAGATAGCGATGTTGCTTAAGAAGAGTAATAAAACGATTAGCGCGCAGAAAAACAGTGCGATGCGGCGTCTGTCAATACACAGCAATGCTGAGATGTATGCCTGGATAAACAGTTCTCAGGGAGCAAGAGAATTGAATTTACCTTCAGTTTATGGAGATGCTACTGAATGGAAAACAGAATTGCCAAGGGAAATGTCGCACTCATAGAGAAGTGCGTAATGAGCAGTATTGGAATGAAAAGTTTATTTGACGCGTTTCCTGATTGCCAATATAAACTTCATATTTTTCCAACTCAATCTGCTTTCCAGAAAGCGATGTTAAGTACTCCCTTTTCCGTCGTTATTTTTTCACTTTCTGCGATGCGGGAAGATCGCCGGTTGGGGCTGGCTTATCTGGCGGAACTGGCTGTGAATTTTCCTCGTGTGCGCCGACTGGTCATCGCGGATGATGATGCGGAAGCCCGGTTAATTGATTCGCTGTCGCCTTCGCCGTTAGATGGGGTATTAAGTAAAGCGTCGTCACTGGCCAGTTTTCAGGAAAAGCTCTTTTTATTATTGAACAGTAAGCGAGAGGTGACGGAACACACTCTGAACCTCTGGTATCTCAATCAGAGCCGAATGATAAGCCCCACTGAGCGTGAAATTCTGCGTTTTATGTCGAATGGTTATTCGATGCCACAGATAGCCGTCCAGCTGGAACGCAATATCAAGACGATTCGCGCCCATAAATTTAATGTGATGTCTAAACTGGGCGTCAGCTCAGACGCCGGATTGCTTGATGCGGCGGATATCCTGCTGTCTCTGCGCGCCGAAAAGCCAGGTCGCTTATCCGCGTAATTCTGTAGTCGTTCTGTATTTACAGGTGCTTGTGCCGGGTTTATCGCCCGGGCACAAATAGCATCACTGGCACACATCAATCCAGGTTGCTGAAGTGAGTTCTGCCATTCTGTCGGGGGAGATTCGGACTGCGCTGTGCGTTGCCCCTGCTGCTGGTAAGACTTCAGCATAATGTTTTAATGAGACGTCGCAATAGACGGGCAGAGGCGTTTCCAGCCCGAAAGGGCAGACACCGCCGACCGGGTGCCCTGTGGCGATCACGACTTCATCGCTGCTGAGCATTCGCGCTTTCGCGCCAAACGTGCTCTTGAGTTTCTTATTGTCCAGGCGGGCATCGCCTTTGGCGACAACCAGAATAATGTCGTCTTTCACCTTAAGCGAAAGCGTTTTCGCTATCTGTCCTGGCGCGACATTGTGTGCTTTCGCTGCCAGTTCCACCGTCGCCGTACTCTGATTTAATTCGATGATTTCAATATCCGGGGCACGTTCGGCCAGAAACTGCCGTACCGATTGCAGACTCATTCTTTTCTCCTGACGCTGTATTAGCAGTCCTGTTTTTCAGAAAACCGCGTGGCGTAATTTGTCATAAGGAAAGCGGCACTGTAAATAATTTATGTAATAAACCAGCAGCATGAACGATTTTTCGATCGTCTTCACATTCACGGAAACCGGTTACAGTAACCGGTTGCAGTCCGGCGGGCGGGGATTAATACTGAGCCTGTCACTTCCTCTGTATCACATAATAAGAGCCATTTATGAAACTTCATTCTCTCTGCTGTATCGCTGGTGTTCTCCCCGGCGCGGTCGCGAAAAGTAGTAATGGACCCTTACACGGCGGTGCTGTTGCCAGCACGTCTATGTTGTTTTGACTGACAGGAGAACGCTATGTCTACCAACCATGCTGTGTTTAATGTGATTTTTCGGTTTGTCGAAAACTACGTGAGTCCCGTTGCCGGACGTATTTCCTCACAACGTCATGTTATGGCTATTCGTGATGGCTTCATTTCGGCAATGCCGTTTATGATTGTCGGCTCCTTCCTGCTGGTTTTCGCCTATCCTCCTTTCTCACCGGACACCACCTGGGGATTTGCCCGTGGCTGGCTGGCGCTGGCGAAACAGTTTGAAAGCCAGATTTTGACGCCGTTTGATATGACGATGGGGATCATGTCCATCTATATCTGTGCGGCCATTGCCTATAACCTGGGCAAACACTATGTTAAATCGCATCAGTTAGATCCGTTTATGTGCGCCATGCTCTCGATCATGGCTTTCTTGCTGGTTGCCGCGCCGAAAACAAACGGCACTATGCCGGTTGACAGCCTGGGCGGAACGGGGATTTTTACCGCGATTCTGGTGGCGATTTACTGTGTTGAAATGATGCGCTTCCTGAAAGCGCATAACATTGGCATTCGCCTGCCAGACCAGGTGCCGCCGATGATCAAGAACTCCTTTGATCTGCTGATCCCGGTGCTGGTGGTGGTTCTGACCTTGTATCCGCTGAGCCTGGCGATCCAGTCGCAGTTCGATATGCTGATCCCACAGGCGATCATGGCGATCTTTAAACCGCTGGTTTCCGCTGCGGATTCATTGCCCGCTATTTTGCTGGCGGTGCTGATTGGGCATCTGCTGTGGTTTGCGGGGATTCACGGAGCAGCGATTGTCTCCGGGATGCTGCAAATGTTCTGGCTGACCAATCTCGGTATGAACCAGACCGCGCTGGCGCAGGGGGCGCCGTTGCCGCACATTTTCATGGAAGCCTTCTGGACTTTCTTCATCGTCATTGGCGGTTCTGGCGCCACGATGGGGCTGGTGATTTGTTATTTACGCAGCCGTTCCGTACATTTGCGCTCTATTGGCCGCTTAAGCGTCGTGCCGAGTATCTTTAATATCAACGAACCGGTTATTTTCGGGACGCCGATTGTGATGAACCCGGTGTTCTTTATCCCGTTCCTGCTGGCGCCAATGGTGAACGCCGTGCTGGCGTGGGCGGCGATGAAACTGGATCTGATTGGGCGGGTGATTTCCGTGGTGCCGTGGACTGCGCCCGCACCGGTTGGCGCTGCGTGGGCATTGGGCTGGGACTACCGTGCGGCGATCCTGGTGGTCATACTGGCGCTGGTGTCCGCCATCATATACTTCCCGTTCTTTAAGGTTTATGAGAAGCAGCTTCTGGCGCAAGAGGCAGAAGAAGCCGGGCGTGCAGAAGAGGAGAGCCAGCAGATGGCCTGACGTGTTGAACAAGGCGCTGCGGCGCCTTGTTTATTTCAGCGTACAGTCACCGCATTGCTGAACGTCTGGCAACCGGTAGCGTTGACAGCAGGTTCGGCGCACCAGCAGACCTTCGCGAGGGACGACGGTACGCCACAGCGGGTTATCCTGGCCACTGGAAAGTTGCTTTTCGAAGAAGCAACTCTGGCGCAGCGTTGCCAGCAAGGCTTCGCCAAGCAGCGGTTTCATTTCGGTCAGATACCAGTTGATCAGATACCCGGTGTTACTCCAGATAAGCTTACCGTTAATATCGCCGGTTGATTCCAGTGCCTGAACGACCGGCATCAGCGCAGAGACGATCAGCGTTTCCATTCTCTGTTGAGGAGAATGCGCGGTTGCCCGCTCGTCCTGATGCACATCAACCCAAAAACAGGCTGCGCGTCCGGTTTCGTGGAACTCAACGTGCATGTGCTCGGGCGAAACGTCAATGGCCCTTTCCTGGGTGAGCAGGGCAAGCATCAGAGGCGGTACCATCAGACCGATATACCATTGCGCCCAAAGCGAAATGAGCGGCTTATTTTCGCGTGGTTGCGTCGGTTGATGACGATAAATATGGTCGGAATAGATAGCCAGCAGGGAGCGCATCGTACCCGGTCGAGCCCACTGCGCCAGTGTCATGGCGCCCGTTGGGTGCGGTTCGTCCAGCCGAATAAAATCAAGCAGATGTTCGCGCGTCCGGGTTATCGTTTCACGCACGGCTTCAGCCAGCGAGGGCATCTCAGGCTGGAGATGGGCTCGCCAGGTGACATCTTCAATGATCGGTGCGGAACGGTAAGGCATAGCGCTGTATATAAGGATAGTAATCTAAATGATAATGATTGCTAATCCTAATGATGGCGATAGCTGATGGCAAGCGCTTTGTCGTGACGCTGTGCGCGGTAGCACGATGATATCGCCCTGTGTCAGACCGTACGCAGTTCGTCACTCGCAAGAATGTTGTTGCGCCCCAGGTTTTTGGCTTCATACAGCGCTTTATCCGCCTTGACGATTGCAGCCTCCATGTCCTGACCCAGTAGCGGCGCGATGCCAACGCTGATGGTGACATTGGTCGCCACGCTGACATTAAACATATGTGGGATTTTGAGATCGTAGACCTTCTGGCGAATATGTTCGGCGGTCGTGCGCGCCTCCTGTGGATCGGTCGCGGTCAGCAGGACCATAAACTCTTCGCCGCCAAAACGGGTGACAATATCCCGGGAACGGACAGCGTCACGAATCGCGGCTGAAACGCGAATGAGAGCCTGGTCGCCCATCATGTGCCCATAGTGATCGTTATAAGCTTTGAAGTGATCGATATCCAGCAGCAATACGTAGTGTTCTTCGTGCGTTTCCAGAGCAAGGAGCGTATTCAGCTTATTTTGCAGGCCGCGGCGATTATACAGGCCAGTCAAAGGATCGAGCATACTCAGCCCGTTCAGCGTTTCTCTCTCTTCCAGCAGTTTGTACATCAGCTGTTGAGCGAAATCGTCATAGCGTTTTTGAATAACATGCTGGATGGCAATGCCCGCCATCGGGAGCGCCATGAGATAAATAATCCGTATGCCGTGTTCGCTGCCATTAAGCCACAGGCAGGCCAGAACGGAAGGCAATGAATGGAACGTAAACGCAATGATATTATTAGCAAAGGCGATGGAGCCAATAAATAACACGCAGAGAAGGGCGATGAGTAGAAAAGTATAATCGCTATGGTTCATAGCATTATATTTCAGTGTGATATGCCAGGCCCACAATATGCCTGATATAACAGAAATAAAGGGGATATTAATCTTTTTATGCGTATATTTTCCGTGCCATATCAGAAGTAACGTACTTGCAACAAAGAGCAGTATTGCCGGGACTGAGACAGCCCTGACCTCATAAAGAGGAAAGACAAGCGTAAACAGCCCGGACACCGCATTGAGAAACAGAAAAAGGCGTAAAGAGAATTGATATTTTTTGGTGCGTAGTGCGCGCCAGGATTGAGCTGTCATATCTGAATGTCGTTATTTATCTATGAATTACGCTGGTTGGGGCCAAAATGAAAAATAACGTGCGGGAAAAAGCCCGCATAAATAAACATTTTTATTGTTTGTAAGTTAACCACTGCCCAATCTATCACCTTGCTGAATTCATGTCATCAATTGTTAAGACAATCTCATACAAGGAAGTGTGACGAACTGCTGACAAATGAGAAATTTTATCATATGCTATTGGTTATCATTATCGGTATCAGAGGTAAAGCCATGTTGCAGCGTACACTGGGCAGTGGATGGGGGATATTGTTGCCGGGTATTTTTATTACCGGACTGGCGTTTGCCGGCCTCTCCATTGACGCATGGAAGGTACTGATTGTATTAGGATTACTGCTGACTTCGTTGATGCTGTATCACAAACGCTTACGGCATTTCGTCCTGCTGCCGTCATGTGTCGCGCTGATCAGCGGCATGGTGCTGGTTATGATGAATTTGAATCAGGGATGAACAAACAAGGCGTAAAACAGAGAAGGGAAATAAGATAATTGGTGCGAGGGGGGGGACTTGAACCCCCACGTCCGTAAGGACACTAACACCTGAAGCTAGCGCGTCTACCAATTCCGCCACCTTCGCACAGTCATCTTACTTTTTTGATATCGCCTCGTTGGTGCGAGGGGGGGGACTTGAACCCCCACGTCCGTAAGAACACTAACACCTGAAGCTAGCGCGTCTACCAATTCCGCCACCTTCGCCCAGTGCGAGCAATATCAACGTGGTTTTGGTGCGAGGGGGGGGACTTGAACCCCCACGTCCGTAAGGACACTAACACCTGAAGCTAGCGCGTCTACCAATTCCGCCACCTTCGCATACCATCGATTCTTAAAAAGAATCGCTACCACGGAGGCGCATTCTAGTGGTTTTCAGCTTTTCGTCAATAGTTAATTACGCAGGATGGATTGATTGCTGCAAAAATGGGCGCTAACCGCAGGCCGGATAAGCGAAGTGCCATCCGGCATCCGCAAACCATGCCGGATGGCGGTGCAGGCACCTTATCCGGCCTACGATGACCACTCTACTTCTTCGCCTGGCGCGTCATCACCGTGCGGTAAACTTTAAAGCGCCCGGTTTGCGCAATCACTTCGTGGAAGCCAAACGTTTCATCCAGCACTTTCGGGTAGGGCAGGAAGGCGTTAGCCACGATACGTAACTCACCGCCGCTGTTGAGGTGGCGAACCGCGCCGCGAATCAGCGTTTGCGCGGCATCCAGGCTGGTTTGTATTCCATCGTGGAACGGCGGGTTAGAGATGATCATATCAAAACGCCCTTTTACGTCAGAAAAGACGTTACTGGCGAACACCTCACCCTCAACGCCGTTTGCCGCAAGCGTTGCGCGACTGGCCTCAACGGCAGGCGCGGAAACATCACACAGGGTTAAACGCACTTTTGGCGAGTGGCTGGCTAAGGCCGCAGAGAGCACGCCTGCGCCGCAACCGACATCCAGCACTTTGCCTTTGGTATGTGGCGTCAGCGTGGAAAGCAGCAACTGGCTGCCGACATCCAGACCGTCGCGGCTGAAAACGCCGGGCAGCGTTTTGATGGTCAGATCGTTAATGCGGTACTCGCCCCAGTATTTTTCCGCATCAAAGACAGGCTGTTTTTCCAGACGGCCATGATACAGCCCGCAGCGGCGCGCGCTGTCGATTTTGTTCAGCGGCGCGTAGTCGGCCAGCATTTGCTCTGCGCTGCGAACGCCGCTACGGTTTTCGCCCACCACGAAGATGTCGGTGCCGAGCGGCAGCAGCGACAGGATATTCATCAACTGGAACTGGGCTTCAGGTTTATTTTTCGGCCAGTAGTAGATCAGCGTGTCGCAGTCCGCGACGTCGTCAGCGTGGGCGACCAGGCTAAAGCGCGCCTTCTCGCCCATCAGCTGGCTTAACAGCTGCCAGTGGTGGAATTGTTGCGTATGCACGCGGCTGGCGGCGCTTTCGAAGCGGGCTGGCAGGTCATCCTGCAAATCTCCGGCAAACAGAATACGGCTTTGTTCGAAATCATCACTGTGGCGCAGCAAGACTTCACTTGCCGGGGTAAAAGCAGACATGAAAGGTTCCTCTATTGTTCCTGGCGGCGATTATAGTTGTTTGTTGGCGCAGTTTCGACGAATTTGCTATATTTGCGCCCCTGACAGACAGGAGCGTTTCGCTATGACATCCCGACGAGACTGGCAATTACAGCAACTGGGCATTACCCAGTGGTCGCTGCGTCGCCCTGGCGCGCTACAGGGGGAAATCGCGATTTCCCTTCCTGCGCACGTTCGTCTGGTGGTCGTGGCGGAAGAATTACCGGCGCTGACCGAACCCCTGATGAGCGATATTTTGCGCGCATTGACCGTCAGTCCCGACCAGGTATTACCGTTGACGCCTGACCGCGTCGCCATGCTGCCGGAAGGCAGCCGGTGCAACAGCTGGCGGCTGGGTACTGAAGAGCCTTTGCTGCTGGAAGGCGCTCAGGTGACAAGTCCTGCGTTTAATGAATTACGGGCAAACCCAACGGCACGCGCCGCACTATGGCAACAAATTTGCGCATATGAACACGATTTCTTCCCTCAATCCGACTGATTTACCTGCTGCGTTTCTGATTGAAAAACGCGCCCATGCGTTTCCGTGGAGTGAAAAAACCTTTGCCAGCAATCAGGGCGAACGTTACCTCAACTATCAACTGACGGTCGGCGGAAAGATGGCGGCGTTCGCGATTACGCAGGTGGTGCTGGATGAGGCGACGCTGTTCAATATTGCGGTCGACCCGGATTTTCAGCGTCGGGGGCTGGGGCGAGAACTGCTGGAACATCTGATTGATGAACTGGAAAAACGCGGCGTCCTGACGTTATGGCTGGAGGTGCGCGCCTCAAATGCCGCCGCCATCGCACTCTATGAAAGTTTAGGTTTTAATGAGGCAACGGTGCGCCGTAATTACTACCCGACGGCTGACGGGCGTGAGGACGCGATAATCATGGCATTGCCAATCAGTATGTAAGACAAGGTGGAATGATGAAGTGGGACTGGATTTTCTTTGATGCCGACGAAACGCTGTTTACGTTTGACTCGTTTACCGGCTTGCAGCGGATGTTTCTCGACTATAGCGTCACCTTTACCGCTGAAGATTTTCAGGACTACCAGGCTGTCAATAAACCGCTGTGGGTGGATTATCAGAACGGCGCTATCACTTCGCTTCAGCTTCAGCGCCAGCGCTTTGTCGGCTGGGGCGAGCAGCTGAACGTCCCGCCTGAAGAGTTAAATGATGCGTTTATGAATGCTATGGCGGAGATTTGCGCACCGCTGCCGGGCGCAGTTTCGCTGGTTAACGCCCTGCACGGTAAGGTGAAGATGGGCATCATCACCAACGGATTCACCTCATTGCAGCAAATTCGCCTTGAACGAACAGGGCTTCGCGATCGTTTTGATCTGCTGGTTATTTCTGAAGAAGTGGGCGTGGCGAAGCCCGATCCGCGCATCTTTGATTACGCGCTGGAGCAGGCGGGCAGCCCTGACCGCTCTCGCGTGTTAATGGTCGGCGATACCGCAGAGTCTGATATTCTCGGCGGCATTAACGCCGGGCTTTCCACCTGCTGGCTGAATGCGCACCATCGCGAGCAGCCTGCGGGTATTGAACCGACCTGGACCGTGGCGTCATTAAGCGAACTGGAGCAACTCCTGTGTAAACACTGATTGCCTCCCCCCCGTTGATGGGTAAAATAGCCGCAATTTTTCGTATTCAACATGCGTGGTCAGACGCCGCGCTTACTCAAGAAGATTGAACTATGACGTTGTCTCCTTATTTGCAAGAGGTGGCTAAGCGCCGCACTTTTGCCATTATTTCTCACCCGGATGCCGGTAAAACCACTATCACTGAGAAAGTATTGCTGTTCGGACAGGCTATCCAGACTGCCGGGACGGTAAAAGGCCGTGGCTCCAGCCAGCATGCAAAATCTGACTGGATGGAAATGGAAAAGCAGCGTGGTATTTCTATTACCACGTCGGTAATGCAGTTCCCGTATCATGATTGCCTGGTCAACCTGCTGGACACCCCCGGGCACGAAGACTTCTCGGAAGATACCTACCGCACGCTGACGGCGGTGGACTGCTGTTTGATGGTGATTGACGCGGCAAAAGGCGTCGAAGATCGTACCCGTAAGCTGATGGAAGTAACCCGCCTGCGCGATACGCCGATCCTCACCTTTATGAACAAACTCGACCGTGACATCCGCGACCCGATGGAGCTGCTGGATGAAGTTGAGAACGAGCTGAAAATCGGCTGTGCGCCGATCACCTGGCCGATTGGCTGCGGGAAGTTGTTCAAAGGCGTCTATCACCTTTATAAAGACGAAACTTACCTGTACCAGACCGGTAAAGGCCACACTATCCAGGAAGTGCGCATTGTAAAAGGTCTGGATAACCCGGAACTTGACGCTGCCGTAGGGGAAGACCTGGCGCAGCAGCTGCGCGACGAGCTGGAGCTGGTGCAGGGCGCGTCCAACGAGTTCGACCATGAGCTGTTCCTGGCAGGTGAAATCACCCCGGTCTTCTTTGGTACAGCGCTGGGTAACTTCGGCGTTGACCATATGCTGGATGGTCTGGTGGAGTGGGCGCCTGCGCCGATGCCGCGCCAGACCGATACCCGTACGGTAGAAGCGAAAGAAGAGAAGTTCACCGGTTTCGTGTTTAAGATTCAGGCCAATATGGACCCAAAACACCGCGACCGCGTGGCGTTTATGCGTGTGGTCTCCGGTAAGTACGAGAAAGGCATGAAAATGCGTCAGGTACGTATCGGCAAAGACGTGGTGATTTCTGATGCGCTGACCTTTATGGCAGGCGATCGTTCCCACGTTGAAGAGGCGTATCCGGGCGATATTCTGGGTCTGCACAACCACGGCACCATTCAGATTGGCGACACCTTCACTCAGGGCGAAATGATGAAGTTCACCGGAATTCCGAACTTCGCGCCGGAGCTGTTCCGTCGTATCCGTCTGAAAGATCCGCTGAAGCAAAAACAGCTGCTGAAAGGGCTGGTTCAGCTGTCTGAAGAAGGCGCGGTACAGGTGTTCCGTCCGATCGCCAACAACGATCTGATCGTGGGCGCCGTCGGCGTGTTGCAGTTCGACGTGGTGGTTGCCCGTCTGAAGAGCGAATACAACGTTGAGGCTATCTATGAGTCCGTCAACGTCGCCACCGCACGCTGGGTTGAATGTACTGACGCGAAGAAATTCGAAGAGTTTAAGCGTAAGAATGAAGTTCAACTGGCGCTGGATGGCGGTGATAACCTCACCTATATCGCACCGACAATGGTGAACCTGAACCTGACGCAGGAACGCTATCCTGACGTTCAGTTCCGTAAAACGCGCGAGCACTAATTGTCCCTCCAGGGCGCGTCATCCGGCGCGCCCTGTTACTTTCCCTGCCTTTTTAACCGCTTGCGGAATGTTCTTAAATCCCTCAGTTTTTCTTATGGTTGCTTGTTTTTTAAGCGTATCAGCAAGCGATTTTGCGATTGTGATCTATATTTAACAAAGTGATGACATAAATGACGACTTTTAACACTGCTCAATGCGTGAATACTGGTTGTTAAGGCCGTCATTTATCTTGTCTGCGATATTAATAACTGAATAAAGATGGGATTAGCGCCGCGATTCTGCATAAGTATGTTGATTGTGACGGCTGCCATCCATACAGGAATGAATCGATGACGACGACAAGACTGAAGATTTCTAAAACTCTCCTGGCCGTAATGTTGACCTCCGCTGTCGCGACCGGTTCTGCATTTGCGGAAACCTCTACGCTGGATAAGGCACAGTCCAGCGCAGAAAGCGCGGGACAGAAAGTCGATAGCTCTATGAATAAAGTCGGTAACTTCATGGATGACAGCGCCATCACCGCAAAAGTGAAAGCGGCGTTGGTGGATCATGAAAGTATTAAGAGCACCGATATCTCGGTCAAAACCGATAACAAAGTGGTGACATTAAGCGGCTTTGTTGAAAGCCAGGCTCAGGCTGAAGAAGCCGTGAAAGTGGCGGAAGGCGTTGAGGGTGTGACCTCCGTCAGCGACAAACTGCATGTTCGCGACAGCAAGTCCGGCACGATGAAAGGCTATGCCGGGGATACGGCCACTACCAGCGAGATCAAAGCGAAACTGTTGGCGGATGACATCGTGCCTTCCCGCAAAGTGAAAGTCGAAACCACCGACGGCGTGGTGCAGCTCTCAGGAACCGTAGATTCTCAGGCGCAAATCGACCGTGCTGAAAGTATCGCAAAAGCGGTTGATGGTGTGAAAAGCGTCAAAAATGACCTGAAAACTCAGTAATTCGTCTTAATTCGCCCTCCCGACGTTTGTCGGGAGGCGCAATGTACACCACACTAAAAATATCGCGAATGAGCAACCTGAACGCTCATATCAAGCGGTCGACATTAACTATGGTAAAGGAGAAGCTTATGTTTCGTTGGGGCATTATATTTCTGGTTATCGCGTTAATTGCCGCCGCTCTGGGTTTTGGTGGACTGGCAGGCACCGCAGCTAGCGCAGCGAAAATTGTCTTCGTCGTCGGGATTGTCCTGTTCCTGATCAGCCTGTTTATGGGCCGTAAACGACCCTAGCACGTCACCCGTAATACCCATGATTCATGCTAAGCCAGTCCATCGGACTGGCTTTTACGGTTTTAGCTATCGCGAATTTGCGTTACTTTGTCATTCTATAAAATAAAACACAGGAAGGCAGAGGTGGGGCAGCGAATACCCGTGACGCTCGGCAATATTGCGCCATTATCATTAAACGCGTTCCGACCAGGCCGAATGGCTCTGGTGTGCGAGGGCGGAGGGCAGCGGGGAATCTTTACCGCTGGCGTGCTGGATGAGTTTATGCGCGCGAAGTTCAATCCGTTCGACCTCTACCTCGGCACCTCTGCCGGGGCGCAAAACCTTTCCGCCTATCTCTGTAACCAGCCCGGCTATGGGCGCAAAGTTATTATGCGTTACACCACGAAGCGGGAGTTCTTCGACCCGGTGCGTTTTGTTCGCGGGGGGAACCTGATCGATCTCGACTGGCTGGTGGACGCGACATCCGGGCAGATGCCGCTGGCGATGGACACCGCCGCGAGTCTGTTCGATAGCGGAAAATCCTTCTATATGTGCGCCTGTCGTGGGGATGACTACACGGCGAACTATTTCTCGCCAACGAAGCAAAACTGGCTCGATATTATTCGTGCGACCAGCGCGATTCCGGGGTTCTACCGTACAGGCGTGGCGCTGGATGGCATCAATTATCTGGACGGCGGGATCAGTGATGCGATCCCGGTACAGGAGGCGGCAAAGCGTGGCGCGAAAACGATTGTGGTGATCCGCACGGTGCCTTCGCAAATGTACTATACGCCGCAGTGGTTTAAGCGCATGGAGCGCTGGCTGGGGGAGAGCAGTTTGCAGCCGCTGGTGAATCTGGTACAGCACCACGAAACCAGCTATAGCGCCATTCAGCGTTTTATTGAGAAGCCGCCGGGTAAGCTGCGTATCATTGAAATCTACCCGCCGAAACCGCTGCAAAGCATGGCGTTGGGCAGTCGTCTTCCTGCGCTGCGCGAAGATTACAAAATCGGACGCCTGTGCGGGCGCTATTTTCTGGCGACGGTGGGGAAACTGCTGACGGAGAAACCGCCGCTCTCCCGCCACACGCCGAAGATTGTCATGCCTGGCCCGGTGGTGGTGCCTCCGGCGGCGGTGGCCAACGATATGCACGTAGCAACGGTCAGCGGCGTGGCGCAGGCCAACGACACTACCTTCAATAATGAGGATCTGGCGTGAGTTGCCGATTTATCGACACACATTGTCATTTTGATTTTCCGCCTTTCACCGGTGATGAAGCGGCCAGCATTCAGCGTGCCGCTGACGCGGGGGTTGGCAAAATCATTGTTCCGGCGACGGCTGCGGCCTGTTTTTCACGCGTGCTGGCGCTGGCTGAACGCTTCCCGCCGCTGTTCGCGGCGCTGGGGCTGCACCCTGTGTTTATTGAGCAGCACGCAGATGACAGTCTGGATCGCCTGCAACAGGCACTGGATCAACGCCCGCAGAAAGTCGTGGCGGTAGGGGAGATCGGGCTGGATCTTTACCGCGATAATCCTCAGTTCGATGAGCAAGAGCGGCTCCTGGAGGCGCAGCTTAAACTGGCGAAACGCTACGATCTGCCGGTGATCCTTCACTCGCGTCGCACCCATGACAAGCTGGCAATGCATCTCAAACGCCACGCCCTGGCGCGAACCGGGGTGGTACACGGTTTTTCCGGCAGCCTACAACAGGCGGAACGCTTTATTCAGTTAGGCTACAAAATTGGCGTTGGCGGCACGATTACTTATCCGCGCGCCAGCAAAACGCGTGATGTGATGGCGCAACTGCCGCTGGACGCATTGCTGCTGGAGACCGACGCGCCGGATATGCCGCTAAATGGTTTTCAGGGGCAGCCAAACCGCCCGGAGCAGGCGGCACGGGTATTCAGCGAGCTGTGTGCGCTACGCGATGAACCCTCTGAGGTGATAGCCGAAACGCTGTATCGCAATACGACGGCGTTATTTCGTCTTTGATTGCCGGATGCGACGCAAAAGCGTCTTATCCGGCCAACGGGTCGACATCATTTGTAGGCCGGATAAGGCGCAGCCGCCATCCGGCGATTCATAAATATAAAGCTGGGAAAATCAGGTTATGCACCCCGTGCGCCCATAATGCGTTTGCCAGTTGTTGCACGTCGTCAGGCGTTGCGCCCGGCCACGTTTTTGCTTCGCCATACACCCCATGCGCATGGAAAGCGTTTAACCGGACGGGAATATCGCCCAGACGGGAGATAAACGCGGCCAGCGGCGCTATCTGTTGCAGGTAATCCACCTGACCAGGAATCACCAGTAGCCGTAACTCGGCCAGCTTGCCATGCTCCGCCAATATCCTGATGCTGTGTTTGATCTGCGTGTTATCCCGCCCGGTAAGACGCTGATGGCAGGCGCTATCCCAGGCTTTTAGATCGAGCATCGCGCCATCACAAACGGGCAGCAGTTTCTGCCAGCCGGTTTCGCTCAACAGGCCATTGCTGTCGACCAGACACGTCAGCGTACACAGTTGCGGGTCAGCCTTGATCGCGGCAAACAGCGCGCAAATAAACGGTAGCTGGGTGGTGGCTTCGCCCCCGCTGACGGTGATGCCTTCAATAAATGGCGACGCCTTACGGATATGACCCAGCACTTCATCGACGCTCATCGTCTGCGCCATCGGCGTGGCCTGCTGCGGGCACATCCGCAAACAGGTATCGCACTGCTCGCAGACGTCAGCCTGCCACACCACTTTCCCCGCGCTGAAGCCCAGCGCCTGATGAGGGCACTGGGGAACGCACTCACCGCAGTCGTTGCAGCGCCCGATCGTCCACGGATTATGGCAATTCTTACAGCGCAGATTGCACCCTTGTAAGAACAGAGCCAGACGACTGCCGGGGCCGTCCACGCAGGAGAACGGTATGATTTTACTGACTAAACACTTCATCCTTCGAACTGCCTCTTTGTTGGCTGCACTTATTCACCCCAGTCACGTACTACGTGTACGCTCCTGGGGGTTCATTCGCTTGCCGCCTCGATGCCTCTCGAATGATTTTGCGTTAGGAAGCGCATCTGCTGTTCATGACTTATTACGCGTGCTTGTCGTTCCAGAATGCGCGTATTGCGCGCGGCTTCTTCCCCCAGCCAGGTGGTGTTTGTTCGCGATCCTTCGGCGCGATATTTTTCCAGATCCGACAGGCGCACCATATACCCGGTAACGCGCACCAGATCGTTGCCGCTGACGTTGGCGGTAAATTCCCGCATGCCGGCCTTGAACGCGCCCAGACAAAGCTGCACCAGCGCCTGAGGATTCCGCTTGATAGTTTCGTCCAGCGTCAGGATGTCGCTGATCCCGGCATGGTAGTGCGCATGATGGGGGGCGACGGTTTGCAGGTGGGTAATGGGGTCAGGTTCATCGCCGTACGGTAAACGCGCGCCCGGCGTCGTACCGATATCAGAGCTGATGCCTGACTGGGCATGCAGCATCGCCCGCTGTTTCCAGCCATGCTTAACGGGCGTGTTTGCGACGAAATCGGCCAACTGCGCGCTGATGCGATAGCCCAGCGCATTGGCCGCGTCGTCTTTCCCGTAGCGCGCGTTCATCCCCGCGTTTTCACACAGCAGGTTTACCGCTTCGGCCAGGCCATACATCCCAAACATCGGTACAAAACGTCCGGGATCAAGCAACCCTTCCTGCACCAGGAAGCTATTCTCAAAGAAATGTGATTGTTCATAGAGGAAGTCACATCGGGCATCAATGATGGCGATCTGCTGCTGGCAGTAGTGCGGTAGCGTGCGCGTAAAGAAGTCATCGACAGAGGTGCTGCGCTCTGCAACGGCTTTCAGATTGATCCTGACCAGCGTGCTGCCGCCGCCCGCAAGCGGCAGAGAGTTGTAACAACTGACGACGCCATATTGACCTTTTGTGAAAATTTTATCATTTACCGGGCCATTAGAAATATGAGGTTTGCTGCATTCACAAATGTTTTTAGCGACATCAAGCAGTAAATCATCCGGCGTGATATCGGGATCGTAGATAAACGTCAGGTTAGGTGAAACCTGCTTTAACTCAGCATCGGCACGTAAAATAGCGCGGGTGACAGGCGTGTCGGCCGGGCCAATATTGGCATGCATAAAGGCATCCGGCAGCGTTCTGTCGAGATAGCGCCAGAAACGTTTTATTCGAATATCGATCTCGTCTTGTGTTAGAATTTTAACATACGGCTGCAACAGCGCATCCAGTTGCCCCAGATAGACCGGCATTGATGTTACGGAAGGAACGTGATGGTAGAGGATGGTCAGCAAAGATAGCGCGTCATCCAGATCTTTTGCGCCTTCCAGCTCCAGCCACTGTGAGCCATTAGCCAGAAAACGGGCGTAATCGGGCAAAACATAACGAGGTTTGAACGGGGCATGACCTTCGAACATATCGCAGATAACCCCGTCGTCCAGCGCCTGGCGAGCCTCTGCGGGCAAGGCCGGATAAGGCAAAGCGTTCTCAGCTTCCAGCGCCAGAAAATGACGTTTTTGTTCGGGGCTGAGCACCGGACTGGTCACAATTTGCTGGCAACGATGTTGCAGCGCGGTTTCGCATGAAGTGGGCATCTTCGTTTCCTTTTTTGTGCCGAAGGTTAAGCGCCATTGTAGGAAGTTGCGTGATGATGGCTTTTGATCAGGATGCGCCTGTTGCCCACTCGCGAGGCCGGGAAAGGTCATTTATTTGAAGTAGATCTCGTTACAGTAATGCAAATTTGTACGTAGTTTTCATTAACTGTGATGTATATCGAAGTGTAATGGCGAGCGGATGTTAGAATACTAACAAACTCGCAAGGTGAAATTTTATACCGGCGATGAGCCAGGAGAATGTAATGACTGATTTAACCGCAAGCAGCCTGCGTGCGCTGAAACTGATGGACCTGACCACCCTGAATGACGACGACACCAATGAAAAAGTGATCGCGCTGTGTCATCAGGCGAAAACCCCGGTTGGGAATACTGCCGCTATCTGCATCTACCCGCGTTTTATTCCGATTGCACGTAAGACTCTGAAAGAGCAGGGCACGCCGGATATCCGCATTGCGACTGTCACCAACTTCCCGCACGGTAATGACGACATTGACATCGCGCTGGCAGAAACCCGCGCGGCCATCGCGTACGGCGCGGACGAAGTTGACGTGGTATTCCCGTACCGCGCGCTGATTGCTGGTAACGAGCAGGTGGGCTTCGATCTGGTGAAAGCCTGTAAAGACGCCTGTGCGGCGGCAAACGTGCTGCTGAAAGTGATCATCGAAACCGGTGAGCTGAAAGAAGAAGCGTTAATCCGTAAAGCGTCTGAAATTTCCATCAAAGCTGGTGCGGATTTTATCAAAACCTCTACCGGTAAGGTTCCGGTTAACGCAACGCCGGAAAGCGCACGCATCATGATGGAAGTGATCCGCGATATGGGGGTTTCCAAAACCGTTGGTTTCAAACCGGCTGGCGGCGTGCGTACCGCTGAAGATGCACAGCAGTTCCTGGCCATTGCTGACGAACTGTTTGGCGCTGACTGGGCGGATTCCCGTCACTACCGTTTCGGCGCATCCAGCCTGCTGGCAAGCCTGCTGAAAGCGCTGGGTCACGGGGACGGCAAGAGCGCAAGCAGCTACTAAGCCTTATATTGCCGGAGTTGTAGTGACGTAGGCCGGATAAGGCGCAGCCACCATCCGGCATCAATACGACTGCCGGGTGGCGCGTTGCTTACCCGGCCTACAATGGCCTTCTACTCTTTTCCCCTGGGGGTTACCGTGTTTCTCGCACAAGAAATTATTCGTAAAAAACGTGATGGTCATCCGTTAAGCGACGAAGAGATCCGCTTCTTTATCAATGGTATTCGTGATAACACCATCTCTGAAGGGCAGATTGCCGCTCTGGCGATGACCATTTTCTTCCACGATATGTCGATGCCTGAGCGTGTGTCGCTGACCATGGCGATGCGAGATTCAGGAACCGTTCTGGACTGGAAGAGTCTCAACCTTAACGGCCCCATCGTTGACAAACACTCCACCGGCGGCGTGGGTGATGTGACTTCGCTGATGCTTGGCCCTATGGTGGCGGCCTGCGGCGGCTACATTCCGATGATCTCCGGGCGCGGCCTAGGTCATACCGGCGGTACGCTCGACAAACTGGAAGCGATCCCGGGATTTGATATTTTCCCGGACGACAACCGTTTCCGCGAAATCATTAAAGACGTGGGTGTGGCGATTATTGGGCAGACCAGTTCGCTCGCACCGGCGGATAAACGTTTTTACGCCACCCGCGACATTACCGCGACGGTGGACTCCATCCCGCTGATCACCGCTTCAATCCTCGCGAAAAAACTGGCGGAAGGGCTGGATGCGCTGGTGATGGACGTGAAAGTGGGCAGCGGCGCCTTTATGCCAACCTATGAACTCTCTGCCGCACTGGCAGAAGCCATCGTTGGCGTTTCCAACGGTGCAGGCGTGCGCACAACTGCGCTGCTCACCGACATGAACCAGGTGCTGGCCTCCAGCGCCGGTAACGCCGTCGAAGTGCGCGAAGCGGTGCAGTTCCTGACAGGTGAATACCGCAACCCGCGTCTGTTCGACGTCACGATGGCGCTGTGCGTGGAGATGCTGATCTCCGGCAAGCTGGCGAAAGATGACGCTGATGCGCGAGTGAAACTACAGGCGGTGCTGGATAACGGCAAAGCGGCGGAAATCTTTGGTCGCATGGTTGCGGCACAGAAAGGGCCGAGCGATTTCGTTGAAAACTACGCGAAATACCTGCCGACGGCGATGCTCAGCAAAGCTGTCTATGCCGATACTGAAGGTTTTGTATCCGCGATGGACACTCGCGCGTTGGGTATGGCGGTGGTCTCAATGGGCGGCGGTCGTCGCCAGGCGTCGGACACCATTGATTACAGCGTCGGCTTTACCGACATGGCGCGTCTGGGCGACAGCGTTGACGGGCAGCGTCCGTTGGCTGTTATCCACGCCAAAGACGAAGCCAGCTGGCAGGAAGCGGCGAAAGCCGTCAAAGCGGCAATCAGCCTTGACGACAAAGCGCCTGAAATTACACCGACAGTCTATCGTCGTATTACCGAATAGCTGTATACTGATCTGATCGCTTTTTTGCAGCGCAAGATGTATGGAGAACAAGATGAAACGTGCATTTATTATGGTGCTGGACTCCTTTGGTATTGGTGCAACTGAAGATGCGGATCGCTTTGGCGACGTAGGTTCAGATACCCTGGGCCATATTGCAGAAGCCTGCGCCAGGGGCGAGGCCGACAATGGCCGTAAAGGCCCACTGAATTTGCCTAACCTGACCCGCCTGGGTCTGGTGAAAGCGCATGAAGGTTCTACCGGTAAAATTGCTGCGGGTATGGACGGCAATGCGGAAGTGATTGGCGCGTACGCGTGGGCGCACGAGCTCTCTTCCGGTAAAGATACCCCGTCTGGTCACTGGGAAATTGCGGGTGTTCCGGTTCTGTTTGACTGGGGCTACTTCAGCGACCACGAAAACAGCTTCCCGCAGGAACTGCTGGATAAGCTGGTAAAACGCGCCAACCTGCCGGGTTATCTCGGTAACTGTCACTCTTCCGGTACGGTCATTCTGGATCAGTTGGGCGAAGAGCATATGAAAACCGGTAAACCGATTTTCTATACCTCCGCTGACTCCGTATTCCAGATCGCCTGCCATGAAGAGACCTTTGGGCTGGATAAACTGTACGAGCTGTGCGAAATCGCCCGTGAAGAGCTGACCGAAGGCGGCTACAACATTGGCCGCGTTATCGCGCGTCCGTTTATCGGCGATAAGGCCGGTAACTTCCAGCGTACCGGCAACCGTCACGATCTGGCCGTTGAACCGCCAGCGCCGACCATCTTGCAGAAACTGGTCGACGAGAAAAAAGGGCACGTGGTTTCCGTTGGTAAGATTGCGGATATCTACGCCAACTGCGGCATCACCAAAAAAGTGAAAGCCACCGGCCTGGACGCGCTGTTCGACGCCACCCTTAAAGAGATGAAAGAAGCGGGCGACGAGACGATCGTCTTTACCAACTTTGTTGATTTCGACTCCTCCTGGGGGCATCGCCGCGACGTAGCGGGCTATGCTGCGGGTCTGGAGCTGTTTGACCGTCGTCTGCCGGAACTGATGGAACTGGTCGGTGAAGATGACATTCTGATCCTGACCGCCGACCACGGTTGCGACCCGACCTGGACCGGTACGGACCATACTCGCGAGCACATTCCGGTGCTGATTTATGGCCCGAAAGTGAAAGCGGGCTCGCTCGGTCACCGTGAAACCTTCGCGGATATCGGTCAGACGCTGGCAACGTACTTCGGTACGTCGCCGATGGACTACGGCAAAAACATGCTGTGATGCAATTGCCCGGTGGCGCAGGCTTACCGGGCCTACGGTTTTGTAGGCCTGATAAGGCATAGCCGCCATCAGGCAATAACAATGAGATAAGGATAAAAGATGGCAACTCCACATATTAACGCAGAAATGGGTGATTTCGCTGACGTCGTTTTGATGCCGGGCGACCCGCTGCGTGCGAAGCACATTGCTGAAACTTTCCTTGAAGACGTGCGTGAAGTGAACAACGTTCGCGGCATGTTAGGTTTCACCGGGACGTACAAAGGCCGTAAGATCTCCGTCATGGGTCACGGTATGGGTATCCCGTCCTGCTCCATCTATACCAAAGAGCTGATCACCGATTTCGGCGTGAAGAAAATCATTCGTGTCGGTTCCTGCGGTGCGGTACGCAACGATGTGAAACTGCGCGATGTGGTGATTGGTATGGGTGCCTGTACCGATTCCAAAGTTAACCGTATCCGCTTCAAGGATCATGATTTTGCGGCGATCGCTGACTTTGACATGGTGCGCAACGCGGTAGACGCGGCGAAAGCGCTGGGTGTTGACGCACGCGTGGGCAACCTGTTCTCCGCCGATCTGTTCTACTCTCCTGACGGCGAAATGTTTGACGTGATGGAAAAATACGGCATCCTGGGCGTGGAAATGGAAGCGGCAGGTATCTACGGCGTAGCGGCTGAGTTTGGTGCGAAAGCGCTGACCATCTGCACCGTGTCTGACCATATCCGTACTCACGAGCAGACCACTGCCGCTGAACGTCAGACGACCTTCAACGACATGATCAAAATCGCGCTGGAATCTGTTCTGCTGGGCGATAAAGCGTAAAAAAGAAGGGGGCAGTTTGCCCCTTACGCCTGATGGCGCTTCGCTTATCAGGCCTACAAAATATTTTACGTGATTTGTAGGTCGGGTAAGGCCTGGCCGCCACCCGACATAAATGCTGCACAATCCTTTGTCAGCACTCTGAAGGGGCAGTTTGCCCCTTTTTCCTGCCTGTTTATTTACCGCCCTTTGGCGATTAATGCGTTAGCAACTCCCAGCTTAAATTACTCTCCATCTCAGTATTGTCGCTGACGTTACGGAACTGCTTTTCGTTCAGCACTGGCGTTAGCGTTAACGTAAAGTTCAACTGCTGCCCGCGCGCGGCTTCATTGTTCTCGATAGCGATAATGGCTTCGTTGTTGTGCAGCAGCTGTGTATCGGCATGGCCGTCTGCGGGAATGAACTCATTGCGATCGGTTGTTTTCCCGATCATATAGCTGCGGCCATCCAGTATCATTTGGCTGGCTTTCAATGCCAGCCCCCCGCCGTTACCGAAAAGAAATCGCCCTTGTGGGCCTGCGGTGCCATGTACAAATAGCGCCATCACCTGTGGTTGCGGGCAATAGATGCTGACATTGATATCGCGTGAGGGCATTTTAAACCAGTTTTGCTGTGAGCCGACGTTGTCATTTCGCTGCATCGGGGGAAAGGCTACGGTAGCGCGAGAGAGCGATACCTGGCAGTTCTCGTCTGCCCATGCTATGCGTGACCCCAGCGCTGCTAACGTACATAATGCAATGATCCACTTTCCGTATGACTTCATTGGCAAATACCCTCCGCCGTTTCGTAAAACGCCTCTTTATTCTGCACATTGCTTAATGTGTAAGTGATTTTGCAGATACGGTTCATATTGTCATCAACGCTATAGAGCGTTGGCGTTTCGTCAATATTGCTAATAAAGACGCGGCCGCTGTCCACTGCGCTGACCAGGTAGTTTCCTTTTTCATCAACAACAGACGTGCCTTTAGGAAGCCAGGAGCCATCCTGCTGTTTTATCTTCAGCATGACGCGACGGGTGTTTAGCACGTTAAAATCCAGGTCGCTGACGGTAGCATGAGCGGGCACCAGTAGTTTTGTTCCGTTAGCCAGATCCATATTTTTGGGCAGCGTATTTGCGTTCACCTCAATACGTGACTTACGCCACTCCGTCAGTCCTGGCACCACGGCCTGCCCCCAGAAATCTGTCCAGACCGGGCCTTGCGGCGTTGCGATTTCGATGCCGCTTTCCGGTTCGCTCAGGTGGGCAATGCCAAAGGTATCTTTAATGGTATAGGGGGAGAAGGTTACCCCCTGGCGATGCAGGGCAATGCCGCCCGACAGCATTGCGCTGTAGCTACGCTGATCGTCATTGTTGGTTGTTGCGCCAACGCTCATCTGCGTGTAGTGCAGGTTGCTGTTGATGTTGCCGTTGAGGGTGTTGAGATCGTTTCCGATATCGCGATCCGCCGAAACGGAATAGCTGGTATTGTCGCTGAGAGGGCCACTGCTGCGTAAGCCATATGTCGTTCGGTCGCCCTGATTGCGCATATATGCGTTAATCGACTGCGACTGAAAAGGAATGTTGAGGTTGATGTAAAACACATCATCGTCATAGCTGTCATCGTTGATGTCGTCATTATCGTTATCGTTGCTAACAGAGTGCTGCCAGTTCACGTTTATTGACGCGTATTTAAATGTTTTTCCCCATGAAAGACTCACGTAACTGGAGTCTTCATAATCATCCGTGGCCTGATTATAGCTATAGGCTAACGAGAAGGTTCCTGCTGTTCTGCCGCTCCAGTTTACATTGGCGCTATAGCTGCTTTGATAGCTTGCGCTGTCGTCGTCCATCGCCTCGGACAACTCACGATAGTCGTCAGAATAACGCGCGGTGCTGACCCCAACAGAGACATGGCCGGGAAGTGTCAGCTGGTTTTGAATTTCCGCCTTTATACCGCTGCGCGTATCGCCGAAGGATTCACGGCTGCCCAGCAGACTGGCAAATACTTGCCATTTCTCGTTTGAACTCCACTCCAGCATTGCACCGCTTGCCTGATAATCCTCGGCAAGAACCCCCGCCGCCAGCAAACTTGTTTGTGGGGTAAGGCGCCAGCCGTCTGAAATGTTATATACCCAGGGGTTGCTGTAATCGCTGTCGACGTTGCGCACCTGGCCTACTGACATCATAAGCCCTTGTGGTCGCGGAAGGCCGTTCAGGTTGATTGAGGAGGCAGGTACGATGAAACTGGTTGTGACGTTGTCGGTTTCGACGATGCTGACCTGAAGATCGGCGTTATTTAACAGGATGGGGACATTGTCCAGCCTGAATGCCCCCGCGTTTACCAGCGTGGAATAAACAAGCTGCCCCGCCTGGCGGACTTCTACTCGCGCCTGGTTCGTGCGGGCAATCCCCGTCACGGTGACGCCTGAATTATCAGAGGTCATGCTGGACTCGGGGAGTAACTGAATGCCGCTGAGGGATGTTCCAGAAAACAGCGCCGATCTGGAGCTGATCTGCCCAACCTGGACACGCATCTGTTGCGCTTCAAAAACGTGTTCGCCATAAGTGAATAAATTTTTAGCGCTGCGATCGCCGTCAGAGTCCAGCAGAAAATAGCGGCTGCGCAATGCCCAGTTGGCCAGATTGGCGCCCGCTTCTATATCGCCCTGCGTGTAGTTATGGCTGTCGCCGCCGTTGTATTCATTTCGCGTGGAAAACAGGCTGTAGTTGAGCAGCCCGGCGCTGCCGCCGTGGCTATAGTTTTTCTCCCGGGACGCGCTATTTTCCAGTGCGTCGGGCGGGACAGTTAACTCCAGCATCTCCTTACCGGGAAGGGACTTTATGACGGCGGAGGGATAATCTTTTTGCAGGTCATGACAGTGTTCTTGCAGGGAGATCCCCAGAGGACGTAGCCCGATTGCTGTCAGAAAATCGTCATCTACGCAGAGTTGCCCTTGTTCGTCAAATTTGGCGCCCAGCGAACCTTTTTCTGACCCGTTTACGTTGATTAGAACGCTATGTACACCGGGCAAAAAACGCGGCTCTTCTGCGAAGTAATTTGCGATATTTTTACTGATGCCGCGCGTATTGAGTATATCGGTACTGAACGTTACCTCACGGGCTAACGCCGTTGAGGTTAATAAAGTACATGAATATAACGCGATCTGAATATGGCGAGACAGCAGGTTGATTCCTTTCATATACACTTACTTTGTCCCCGTTTTTTATTGATTATGGTGTTAACGGCGCAGTGAAATTGGGTATGTCGATGCCGTAGCGGCTGGCCGGGAAGAAGCGTACAGATTGATCGGAGATGATGGATTTCTTGACGGTTACATCCAGAACTTCTCCGGGTAAAATATAGGTTTTTGCAATTTCCCCGGCCGTTTGCGAAGGTAAAAAAATCACCTGTTGCGCCAGGCGCACCACATAGGCGGAAGGGTTGCTGACTTTAATATGCTGCCCGGAGCCGGACCATTTCAGCAGTTTCCACGCATCGGTGACGACCGGTAAATTTTTGGGGCGAATTAATACCGGCAGATCCTGACGCAGATTGAAGTTAACTTTCATTGCGCCTTTAGACACGCCTGATGGCGGGATGCCTTCAAAGGTGACGCGTTTATAGTGCTCTTTGGTTAGCGGGGCGCTGCTTTCCATAATAAAGCGGACCTGCTGTTCCTGACCGGGTTCCACGCGTACGACGGGCTGTGTGACGTTGACGGTGATGCCACTGTCATCTTTTACATCTTCTATTGTGGTGTACAGCAACATCGGAACCGTATCGCTGTTTTTGACATTTATCGTTCCGCCATTATGGCTTTCTTCAATAACCAGTAGCGTGGAGGCGGGAACCATTCCTGCCGCATAAGCCTGAGATAAAGGTAAACAGAGAAGCGTGGCGGCAAATATATACGCTTTAACGGTACAAGATTTGTCAGACATTATTGTAATTCCTTCTATTGGAAAAACTCCCCACCCATCCATGTAGGGAGTTGTTGTACAGATATGATTAATAACGATGTGATTAGATATATCTCAGGGTAATGGTGGCGGAACCTGAAATATCGGTATCATCGCTAATGGCCAGTTTGGTGGTATTATCTACAGCCAGAGAAACCTTAAGCGGATAAGTTGCATTGCTATAGGCTGCTGGTTCCAGCGTGCCTTTGGCGCCGACGGTGATGATATCCTGCGTCCCTTCCTGGTTCCGAAAAGAAGTTGCCGTTGTCGCCTTAGCCCACGAACCCATACTTGCGGCGGCGCCTATAATATAGTCAACGTCAAAAGTGTCTTCGCCATTGACGGCTTGCGCGCTTGCTGCCTTGGCAGAATCGATGGATACGGCATAGGCGCCAATGTTGACATTGCCTGCTGTTTTACCTACGCCGAATGAGACTCCTTTACCTTTAATGATGCCGGTTATCCAGATCTCTGCGTTGCTATCCGCTTTGTTATCGGTCAGCGTCCAGCCTACTTTTGTGGCGCTGGGGCACTCGATGACCAGATCGGTGTCTTTCGTGGCGATATCGTTGACGGCCGTTGAGCTAAGGTCGCTGATCAGATGCGAGCCGAAGTCAAGTGCGTTGCCGCCGTTGACAGTCGCGGTACAGCCACCGACCAGCAGTTTCCCCGTTACGCGCAGTTCAGTAGTGGAGCCATCGGCCGCCCATACGTTAGACATGGTCAGTGCCGCGATTGCGGTGGCAAGAAGTGCTTTTTTCATTTGTTGATCCTTAACTTGAATTGTGTGATGGTACGAAAAGGCATGTTACTTGCCTTCTGAATACGTTTTATATCAACCAGATAGCTATGGAATATGGTTGGGATAGAGTTATATTTCAGAAATAATATATTATCTGGACACAGCAGACAGTGGTTTTAGTTTTATTTAAAATTGATTTCTGGTGATCTTTGTTATTTTTTGTTTTAGAGTTGCTGCTATTTTGTATGCGGTTGGAATGTGGCGAGAGTGTATGTTTATATATTCACGCGGTGAATATTATTGATAAATAATATGCCAGCCAGGGCGTTAATCGGCAGGCTTTTAATGTATTGCTGATGGTTATTGAGAAAATAACGTGCCGCCCTTGTTAAGGGGAAACGGGCACGTCCTGGAGAGGGTTAACGCACCGCCCGCGCAATCCACGCCGACAATTCCCGTAGCTCTTTTTCCTGCTCTGGAAAATCGACTAACAGCGCATCACACTCCTGTTGCAGCATATCCGCACGGTACAGACACCCCTGTAAACGGCCCGCCAGCGCTTCCAGCGGCGCAGGGTTAAGGCTGTCGGTAAAAACCTGAGTGCGCGTGATGTGCCCTTTTTCAACGTCGAAGTGCAGTTCAACGCCGCCCCAGATAAAGCGTTCGTCCAGAAGATGCGTAAAAGCTGGCGCCTGGCCGAAGTTCCATTCCCAACTGCTCTGGCGAGCGAACGTTTCGGCAAAATTGGGCAGATCCGGCGTTTTATCTGGAGAGATTATTTCGGCTTCCACGCGTTCGCCGTAGTGGCTGAAGAACGCCTCGGTAATGGCGTCGCAGATGTGTTCATGGGTAATGCCAGGCAGCAGTTCGACCAGATTGGCGACGCGCCCGCGCACGGAGGCGATCCCTTTGGCCTGTAATTTTTTCTTATCAGGATTGAGGTAGTTCGCCAGACGGCTGAGATCGGCATTCAACAGCAATGTGCCGTGGTGGAAGCCGCGATCTTTGGTTTCCCGATAGGCGGAGCCGGAAACCTTGCGGTCGCCTTCCGGCGTTTTCACCACCAGATCATTACGACCGGAAGCCTCTGCGGTAACGCCCAGCGCGTTCAGCGCATTGAGCACTATCGCGGTGGAGATCGTTTTGTCATACTCCGGCTTCCCGGCCATAAATGTAAAACAGGTATTGCCGAGATCGTGGAACACCGCGCCGCCGCCGCTGCTGCGACGCGCCAGCCGGACATTGTCTTCTTCCATACGCCGGGTGTTGCACTCTTTCCACGGGTTTTGCGCCCGCCCGATGACGACCGTATCAGCGTTGCGCCACAGGAACAAAACGCGCTGTGTCGCGGGCATCTGGCGAAAAATACACTCTTCAACCGCCAGGTTGAACCAGGGATCGTAAGAGTCAGAGATAAGCAGACGTAATGTCGTCATGGCAGCATTCCTTTTCGTGGTCTCAACTATATTAACGACAAAGCGGCGGCTATCCTATGGTTCTTTCTTCTCGCTCTCTTCCTCTTCCGGTACGGATTTACTGGCGGTGAGCAGGAAAGGCGATTGCTGCCAGCGCGTGCGTTTGCCCTGTAGCAAGGTGCGCGTGAGCACCACGCCAATTGCCAGTGACAGGAGCAGCATCAGGCGTAAAATGTTGGTGGTGTTATCGACCTGTTTCGCTTCGGTCGCCAGCGTATGCGTATCCAGCGTCAGGCGCAGATAGCCCAGCGGGCCATTTTTACCCTGAATAGGTTCGACAATCTGCTGATTAAAATAGCCGCCCGCTTTTTTACCGTCCAGCGCCAGCCTGTCGCGCACATTGACGCTTTCGCCTGCGCGCGTAATGAGATCGCCTTGCTCGTCGTAGACGCCGGCATCCAGAATGCGGCTCTCTTCCGTTAGCTGGCGGAGTACGACGGCGATCCGCTTCTCATCCGGCGTTTCGGTGCGCATCAGCGGCGCGATATTTAAGGTCACCTGGCGCGCCAGCGTGCGGGCCAGTTCTTCGAGCTGCGGATTGCGCTGCCGTTGATGGTTTTGACTGAACCAGGACGCCCCCTGCATCAGCCCGACGAGCAGTGCGAGACAGAACAATACAATCACTGCACGATGAAGCCGGAATTTCAGTTTTGCGCGAGCCATATTCCACCTGCTGAAAATTTGAGGCTTAATGTTGCCAGAAGCGATGGTTACAGGGTAGCCTCATGCGTTATTTTCCCCAGGATGATTCCCGACCCGAACGATTTTACAGGAGCTTTAATGCCTAACATTACCTGGTGCGATCTGCCTGAAGATGTTTCTTTGTGGCCTGGTTTACCCCTTTCATTAAGTGGTGACGAGGTGATGCCACTGGATTACCACGCAGGCCGTAGCGGCTGGCTGCTGTACGGTCGCGGGTTGGATAAGCAGCGCTTAACGCAGTACCAGAGCAAGCTGGGCGCGGCGATGGTGATCGTGGCGGCCTGGTGCGTCGAAGATTATCAGGTGATTCGTCTGGCGGGTTCCTTAACGCCGCGCGCGACGAAACTGGCGCACGGCGCCGGGCTGGACGTCGCGCCGCTGGGCAAAATTCCGCATCTGCGTACGCCAGGCCTGCTGGTTATGGATATGGATTCGACGGCGATTCAGATCGAATGCATCGATGAAATAGCGAAGCTGGCCGGGACGGGCGAAATGGTTGCGGAAGTCACGGAACGCGCGATGCGCGGCGAACTGGATTTTACCGCCAGCTTACGCAGCCGGGTGGCGACGCTGAAAGGCGCGGATGCCGATATTCTGCGCCAGGTGCGCGAGAATTTGCCGTTGATGCCGGGTCTGACGCAACTGGTGCTGAAGCTGGAAACGCTCGGCTGGAAAGTGGCGATCGCCTCCGGCGGGTTTACCTTTTTTGCAGAATACCTGCGTGAAAAGCTGCGTTTAACCGCGGTGGTGGCGAACGAGCTGGAGATCATCGACGGGAAATTTACCGGCAATGTCATTGGCGATATCGTCGATGCCCGGTACAAAGCTAACACGCTGACCCGACTGGCGCAGGAGTATGAAATTCCCGTGGCGCAGACGGTGGCGATTGGCGATGGCGCTAACGATCTGCCGATGATCAAAGCGGCCGGGCTGGGGATTGCGTACCACGCCAAACCGAAAGTGAATGAAAAGACGGAAATCACGATTCGTCACGCTGACCTGATGGGGGTGTTCTGCATTCTCTCCGGCAGTATGAATCAAAAATGATTGAATTGCCCGATGGCGCAGGGCCTACGGGAAAGTGACTGTAGGCCGGATAAGCGCCAGCGCCATCCGGCAACTGCATGAAATAAAGAGGTAAACCGTGGCAAAAGCTCCAAAACGCGCCTTTGTTTGTAATGAATGCGGGGCCGATTATCCGCGCTGGCAGGGGCAATGCAGCGCCTGTCATGCCTGGAACACCATCACCGAGGTGCGTCTTGCCGCGTCGCCAACGGTGGCGCGTAATGAGCGACTCAGCGGCTATGCCGGTAACGCAGGTGTGGCAAAGGTGCAGAAATTGTCTGACATCAGCCTTGAGGAGCTGCCGCGTTTTTCCACCGGGTTTAAAGAGTTCGACCGTGTGCTGGGCGGCGGTGTCGTGCCCGGCAGCGCCATCCTGATCGGCGGCAACCCCGGTGCGGGGAAATCCACGCTGCTGCTGCAAACGCTTTGCAAACTGGCCGAGCAGATGAAAACCCTGTACGTCACGGGCGAAGAGTCCCTGCAACAGGTAGCGATGCGCGCGCATCGGCTGGGATTGCCGACGGCTAACATGAATATGCTGTCAGAAACCAGTATTGAACAGATCTGCCTGATTGCGGAAGAAGAACAACCGAAGCTGATGGTGATCGACTCCATCCAGGTGATGCATATGGCGGATATCCAGTCCTCGCCGGGCAGCGTGGCCCAGGTGCGTGAGACGGCCGCTTATCTGACGCGCTTTGCCAAAACGCGCGGCGTGGCTATCGTGATGGTTGGTCATGTAACCAAAGACGGCTCGCTGGCTGGCCCGAAGGTGCTGGAGCACTGCATTGACTGCTCGGTGCTATTGGATGGCGACGCTGACTCCCGTTTTCGCACGCTGCGTAGCCATAAAAACCGTTTTGGCGCGGTAAACGAGCTGGGCGTTTTTGCGATGACGGAGCAGGGGCTGCGTGAAGTCAGCAACCCGTCCGCAATTTTCTTAAGCCGTGGCGATGAGGTGACTTCCGGCAGTTCGGTCATGGTGGTGTGGGAAGGGACGCGCCCGCTGCTGGTAGAGATTCAGGCGCTGGTCGATCACTCGATGATGGCGAATCCGCGTCGCGTGGCGGTCGGCCTGGAACAAAACCGTCTGGCGATCCTGCTGGCGGTGCTGCACCGTCATGGCGGATTGCAGATGGCCGATCAGGATGTATTCGTCAATGTCGTGGGCGGCGTGAAGGTCACGGAGACCAGCGCGGATCTCGCGCTATTGCTGGCGATGGTCTCCAGCCTGCGCGACAGGCCGCTGCCGCAGGATCTGGTGGTGTTTGGCGAAGTGGGGCTGGCAGGGGAAATTCGCCCGGTGCCCAGCGGTCAGGAACGTATTTCTGAAGCGGCTAAACACGGTTTCCGCCGCGCTATCGTACCGGCTGCCAACGTGCCGAAAAAGCCGCCGGAAGGGATGCAGGTTTTTGGCGTTAAAAAGCTTGCGGATGCGTTAAGTGTGTTTGACGACTTATAATCATCTGTATGCACTGATGTTGTATAATTTGCCGGATAGCGACGCAGTGCGTCTTATCCGGCCTACGGATTGATGTTGTAGGCCTGATAAGCGAAGCGCCATCAGGCATTGTTACGCGTTTTTTAGCAGGAGGCTCTTGTGTCATCGTTCGACTATCTCAAAACCGCGATCAAGCAAAAGGGGTGTACCCTGCAACAGGTGGCGGATGCCAGCGGCATGACCAAAGGGTATTTGAGCCAACTTCTGAACGCGAAGATTAAAAGCCCCAGCGCGCAAAAGCTGGAGGCGCTGCATCGTTTTTTGGGGCTGGAGTTTCCCCGGCAGCGGAAAAACATCGGCGTGGTGTTTGGCAAGTTCTACCCCCTGCATACCGGGCATATCTATTTGATTCAGCGCGCCTGTAGCCAGGTGGATGAACTGCATATCATTATGGGTTATGACGATACCCGTGACCGCGAACTGTTTGAAGACAGCGCCATGTCGCAACAGCCTACCGTGTCGGATCGTCTGCGTTGGCTACTACAGACCTTTAAATATCAGAAGAATATTCGTATTCATGCCTTCAATGAGGAAGGGATGGAGCCGTACCCGCATGGCTGGGATGTGTGGAGCAACGGGATCAAAGCCTTTATGGAAGAGAAGGGGATTCAGCCCAACTGGATCTACACGTCCGAGGAAGCCGATGCGCCGCAGTATCTCGAACACCTGGCTATTGAAACGGTGCTGGTCGATCCGAAACGAACCTTTATGAGTATCAGCGGGGCGCAGATCCGTGAAAACCCGTTCCGCTACTGGGAATACATTCCGACGGAAGTGAAGCCCTTTTTCGTGCGCACCGTGGCGATATTAGGCGGGGAGTCGAGCGGGAAATCCACGCTGGTGAACAAGCTTGCCAATATTTTTAATACCACCAGCGCGTGGGAGTACGGGCGCGACTATGTCTTCTCGCATCTGGGCGGTGACGAGATGGCGTTACAGTATTCTGATTACGATAAGATCGCGCTGGGCCATGCACAATATATTGATTTTGCGGTGAAATACGCCAATAAAGTGGCCTTTATCGATACCGATTTCGTTACCACGCAGGCCTTTTGTAAAAAATACGAAGGGCGCGAGCATCCGTTTGTACAGGCGTTGATCGATGAATACCGCTTTGATCTGGTGATCCTGCTGGAGAACAATACGCCCTGGGTCGCGGATGGGTTACGGAGTCTGGGCAGTTCGGTGGATCGTAAAGAGTTCCAGAATCTGCTGGTGGATATGCTGCGGGAGAACAACATCAATTTCGTCCACGTAGAAGAGGCCGATTACGATGGTCGATTTTTGCGCTGCGTGGAGTTAGTGAAAGAGATGATGGGCGAGCAGGGTTAAGCCTGAAGCGCCGGATGGCGGCCTACAAGGTGTAGGCCGGATAAGTCTGTAGGCCGGATAAGCGTAGCGCCATCCGGCATCTGATACATTACTTGGCGATACGTTTGTACTTGATACGCTTCGGCTCCAGCGCGTCGGCGCCCAGCGTGCGTTTCTTGTACTCTTCGTACTCGGTAAAGTTACCCTCGAAGAACTCCACCTTGCCTTCATCCTGGTAATCCAGAATGTGCGTGGCGATACGGTCGAGGAACCAACGGTCGTGCGAGATAACCATTGCACAGCCCGGGAACTCCAGCAGGGCGTTTTCCAGCGCGCGCAGGGTTTCGATATCCAGGTCGTTGGTCGGTTCATCGAGCAGCAGCATATTGCCGCCAACCTGCAACAGCTTCGCCAGATGCAGGCGACCGCGCTCACCGCCGGACAGCTCGCCCACGCGTTTACCCTGATCGACGCCTTTGAAGTTAAAGCGGCCCACATAGGCGCGGCTTGGCATTTCGGTGTTGCCGATCTTCATGATATCCAGCCCGCCGGAAACTTCTTCCCACACGGTTTTGCTGTTATCCATCGCGTCACGGAACTGGTCAACGGAAGCCAGTTTTACGGTTTCCCCCAGCGTGATGGTGCCGCTATCCGGCTGTTCCTGACCGGACATCATGCGGAACAGGGTGGATTTACCCGCGCCGTTCGGACCGATGATGCCGACAATCGCGCCTTTCGGTACTGAGAAGCTGAGATCGTCGATCAGCAGGCGATCGCCGTAGGATTTACGCAGGTTGCTGACTTCAACGACCTTGTCGCCCAGACGTGGTCCAGGTGGAATAAACAGTTCGTTGGTTTCGTTACGTTTCTGGTATTCGGTGCTGTTCAGCTCTTCAAAGCGCGCCAGACGGGCTTTGCCTTTAGACTGACGGCCTTTAGCACCCTGACGCACCCACTCCAGCTCTTTCTCAATGGATTTACGGCGGGCCGCTTCCTGAGAGGCTTCCTGCGCCAGACGCTGATCTTTCTGTTCCAGCCAGGAGGAGTAGTTGCCTTCCCACGGAATCCCTTCGCCACGGTCAAGTTCGAGGATCCAGCCCGCTACGTTGTCGAGGAAGTAACGGTCGTGGGTAATCGCCACAACGGTGCCTTCGAAGTCGTGCAGGAAGCGTTCCAGCCACGCGACGGATTCCGCATCCAGGTGGTTGGTCGGTTCGTCGAGCAGCAGCATGTCCGGTTTTTCCAGCAGCAGACGGCACAGCGCGACGCGGCGGCGCTCACCACCGGAAAGATTCGCGATTTTGGCATCCCAGTCCGGCAGGCGCAGGGCGTCAGCGGCGCGCTCCAGCTGTACGTTCAGGTTGTGGCCGTCATGCGCCTGGATGATCTCTTCCAGCTTGCCCTGTTCGGCGGCCAGCTTGTCAAAGTCCGCATCTGGATCGGCGTACAGCGCGTACACTTCATCCAGACGTTTCAGGGCGCCGACCACTTCGGCCACCGCCTCTTCGATCGATTCGCGAACGGTGTGTTCAGGGGTGAGCTGAGGTTCCTGCGGCAGGTAGCCAATTTTGATGCCTGGCTGTGGGCGAGCTTCGCCCTCAATATCTGTATCGATGCCAGCCATAATGCGTAGCAGGGTAGACTTACCGGCGCCGTTCAGACCCAGTACGCCGATTTTCGCCCCAGGGAAGAAGCTCAGCGAGATGTTTTTCAAAATATGACGTTTCGGCGGAACCACTTTGCCGACACGATGCATGGTATAAACGAATTGAGCCACGTTGGACTTCGCCTCTATAGGTTTATCGTGATGAAGAATAATTTTCAAAGGCGAAGTGTAGCCTTTTTCCCGGGCTAATCCCAGCCAGCAACTCTCACTCGCAATAAAAGTAAAAAAGTGTCCGTAACGTGGCGCATTTAGCAATGTCTGGTTAGCATAAATTCATTACGCGGCATGATGCTGCATTGATGTATCACGACAAGAGGAAGAGCTTGTGGACAAAGCCAAACCATTTACCTGGCGTCTTATCGCCGCCAGCGTATGCCTGCTGACGGTAAGTCAGGCGGCGCGAGCGGATTCTCTGGATGAGCAGCGCAATCGCTATGCGCAAATCAAACAGGCCTGGGATAACCGACAGATGGATGTCGTTGAGCAGATGATGCCTGGCCTGAAGAATTACCCGCTGTATCCCTATCTTGAGTATCGCCAGATCACCGACGATCTGATGAACCAGCCTGCGGTCACCGTCACCCAGTTTGTGCGCGCCAACCCTACGCTTCCTCCTGCGCGTACGCTGCAATCGCGTTTCGTTAATGAGCTGGCGCGTCGCGAAGACTGGCGTGGACTGCTAGCGTTCAGCCCCGAGAAGCCGGGCACTACTGAAGCGCAATGTAATTACTACTACGCGAAATGGAATACCGGGCAGACGGAAGAGGCCTGGCAGGGGGCGAAAGCACTTTGGCTGACCGGGAAAAGCCAGCCGAACGCCTGTGACAAACTGTTCAGCGTCTGGCGCGCTTCCGGCACCCAGGACCCGCTGGCCTGGCTGGAGCGCATCCGCCTGGCGATGAAAGCAGGCAATACGGGGCTGGTAACGGTGCTGGCCGGGCAGATGCCTGCGCAGTACCAGACCATTGCTTCGGCGATCATCGCGCTGGCGAACGATCCCAATAGCGTGATGACTTTTGCGCGTACGACCGGCGCGACCGATTTTACCCGTCAGATGGCGGCAGTGGCCTTTGCCAGCGTCGCGCGTCAGGACGCAGAGAATGCGCGTTTGATGATCCCGTCACTGGTGCAGGCCCAGCAGCTTAATGAGGAGCAAACTCAGGAACTGCGCGATATCGTCGCCTGGCGGCTGATGGGGAACGATGTGACCGATGCGCAGGCGAAGTGGCGCGATGATGCGATTATGCGCTCGCAATCCACCACGCTGGTGGAACGCCGCGTGCGGATGGCGCTGGGCACCGGCGATCGACGTGGGCTGAATACCTGGCTTGCCCGACTGCCGATGGAAGCGAAGGAGAAGGATGAATGGCGCTACTGGCAGGCGGATTTGTTGCTTGAGCGCGGGCGTGAGGCAGAGGCAAAAGAGATCCTCCATGCGCTGATGCAACAGCGTGGTTTCTACCCGATGGTCGCCGCACAAAAGCTGGGTGAAGCGTATGTACTGAAGATCGACAAAGCGCCGACGACAGTGGACGCTTCGCTTACGCAGGGCGCGGAAATGGCGCGAGTACGCGAACTGATGTACTGGAACCTGGATAATACGGCGCGCAGCGAGTGGGCGAATCTGGTCTCCAGCAGGACGAAGTCGGAGCAGGCGCAGCTGGCGCGTTATGCCTTCAATAACCACTGGTGGGATCTGAGCGTGCAGGCGACGATCGCAGGGAAACTGTGGGATCATCTGGAAGAGCGTTTCCCGCTGGCGTACAAGGATCTTTTCGCCCGTTACACCGGCGGCAAAGCGATCTCGCAAAGTTACGCTATGGCGATTGCGCGTCAGGAGAGCGCCTGGAATCCGAAAGTGAAATCCCCGGTAGGGGCCAGCGGTCTGATGCAAGTTATGCCGGGCACGGCGACGCATACGGTGAAAATGTTCTCGATACCGGGCTACAGCAGCCCCAGCCAGCTGCTTGACCCGGAGACGAACATCAACATTGGCACCAGTTATCTGCAATACGTTTATCAACAGTTTGGTAATAACCGTATTTTCTCTTCAGCGGCTTACAATGCCGGGCCGGGGCGCGTTCGTACCTGGCTTGGCAACAGCGCAGGGCGCATCGACGCCGTCGCGTTTGTTGAAAGTATTCCGTTCTCAGAAACGCGGGGCTACGTGAAGAACGTGCTGGCTTATGATGCCTACTATCGCTACTTCATGGGCGATAAACCAACGTTGATGAATGACGCAGAATGGCAGCGCCGTTACTGATCGCATCGGTTATGTTATGCTATCGTACTCGTTAAAGAGTACAATCGGGGGAGGCAGATACGTTTCCCCCTGCAACGATGGCGACATTCTATGACTCAGCAATCACCCTATTCAGCAGCGATGGCAGAACAGCGTCACCAGGAGTGGTTACGCTTTGTTGAGCTGCTCAAGCACGCTTGTGCGGAAGACCTGCATCTTCCCTTACTCAATTTGATGCTGACGCCGGATGAGCGTGAGGCGCTGGGAACGCGCGTGCGTATCATTGAAGAGTTGTTACGCGGTGAAATGAGCCAGCGCGAGCTTAAAAATGAGCTGGGGGCGGGCATCGCCACCATTACGCGCGGTTCCAACAGCCTGAAGTCCGCACCGGTAGAGTTACGCCAGTGGCTGGAGCAGGTGTTGCTCAAGAGCGAAAGGTAATTTCGCCTGATGGCGCTACGCTTATCAGGCCTACAGGAATGATGAACGTTCACGCCTGATGACAGGCCTACAGAAACGGTGAACGTAGGCCGGATAAGGCGAAGCCGCCATCCGGCGTGGATCGCGAGCCCTACCGATACACCGCATTATGAAACGGACTGAGCGCCAGAATCACCGCCTGGTGATAAACGCTGGAGCGGGTCAGTTTTCCGGCGGTAAACACCCCGATAGCCCCCTCTTTACGGCCAATCTCATCAATACCGGTATACTGCGACATCACCGGGCCGAGCGCTTCGCCCTGACGAACTTTTTCAAGGATAACCGCAGGAAGCGGCAGCGTTGCCGATCGCGCCTCGCCTCGCTGGGCGGCATTCTCTATTACCACCCAACTGAACGTACTGTCATCATCAATCCCCGCTTCGATAGCCACCCAAAAATCGGCCTGAGGACGCAGACAGCGCGCATTTTCTACCCGATTCCGTGCGCCAGCGCGCGTTTCCTGACTTCCAAAAGGTTGTTCCGGCACGCCGCTCTCGACGGAGACGGACTCAATATGGCAGGATCCTTCACCTAAAATCTCGTTAAATGCTTGCAGAATTGCCTGAATTTTAGCGGGATTGGTGGTTGCTGAGACAACATGGTGCATAATCAGAATTACTCAGAAATGAATGTCATCGCAGTATAACGGATAAAAAGCATGTTACAGGTATACCTTGTTCGCCACGGTGAAACGCAGTGGAACGCCGAGCGACGTATTCAAGGCCAGTCTGACAGTCCGCTGACCGCTAAAGGTGAGCAACAAGCTATGCAAGTGGGAGAACGCGCCAGAACGCTCGGCATCACCCATATCGTCAGTAGCGATCTCGGTCGCACCCGCCGCACGGCTGAAATCATCGCCCAGGCATGCGGTTGCGATATCACTTTCGACGCCCGTCTGCGTGAGCTGGACATGGGCGTGCTGGAAAAACGACACATCGACACCCTCACCGAAGAAGAAGAGAACTGGCGTCGCCAGTTAGTGAACGGCACGGTTGACGGGCGCATTCCTGATGGCGAATCCATGCAGGAACTGAGCGATCGCGTCAATGCCGCTCTCGCGTCCTGTCTGGAACTGCCGCAGGGCAGCCGCCCGCTGCTGGTCAGTCACGGTATCGCGCTGGGTTGCCTGGTTAGCACCATTCTGGGATTACCGGCCTGGGCGGAGCGTCGGTTACGTCTGCGTAACTGCTCTATTTCCCGCGTCGATTATCAGGAAAGTTTGTGGCTGGCGCCTGGTTGGGTCGTTGAAACGGCAGGGGACGTCTCGCATCTCGATGCCCCTGCGTTAGATGAGCTACAGCGTTAACGGCGAACGGGGATCAGGAATTCGCAACGCAGGTTAATAGGGCGACCACCTGTTTTGGCATCTTCTGCCGGGTAGTATCGCTCTATATCCTGCCCTTTACGGCGGGTCAGGTTCAGCATCGGCATACAGGTGCCGTATACCGTCAGGATAAACTCCTGTACCCCGGTTCCTAAACCTTCGTAGGTGAACATCACATATTCGCCGCCCTGTAGGGTAACAGGCTGCGCTGACGGCACATACCCGTTGGCATGTTCTTGCGGTAGCGCGGTGGTGTAGAACACCTCCTGTTCGTCATCTTTCTCCAGGCTGGGGCGCGTTTCGTTAAGGCCGTAGAGCAGTGGAGGAATCGTTGGCGCCTGGCTGAGAAAGTCTTGCCAGAACTGTACGCGCATTTCGTGCCGAAAATCGGAGATTTGCTCCAGCGAACAGGAATAGCTCTGGGTGGTGCCGAGCAGTTGCGTATCTTCCAGGGTGACAAACTGATGCTCAGGCATGGCGAACTCACCCAGACGCATCGGCGGACGAATGCCAAAGGCGCTCCATTCTGGAGAACGGCGATATAACGCCGGCGTCTGAGAGAACTGCTTTTTAAACGCGCGGGTAAAGGTTTGCTGAGAATCGAAGCGGTACTGCAACGCGATATCCAGAATCGGACGCGCTGTCAGGCGCAGGGCCACGGCGGATTTAGATAAGCGGCGAGCGCGGATGTAAGCGCCAATAGCATGGCCCGTCACGTCCTTAAACATTCTTTGCAGGTGCCACTTGGAATAACCTGCTTTTGCCGCCACATTGTCAAGCGACAGAGGCTGATCCAGATGGCCTTCCAGCCAGGTTAAGAGGTCGCGAATAATGCCAGCCTGATCCATAAAATATCCTCATCCTTTCCACAACGAGCACCTGACATCAGGTAAGTGGATAATAGCATTTTTTGCTGTTTTAGCATTCGGTGTTTTTTTTGCTCATCTGTGCTTTTTTGGGGCACACTAAAGCATGATTATTCTAATCCTGTGATCTGTAAACAGTTTATCCAGACGTGTCGAATAATTGCGCAGTGTAACTTTTATGAATGGTAACAATATGAAATACAAGAGCTTAATACTTTCCTCAATTCTGTTGATGCTGGGGCAGTTTGCGCATGCAGAACAGGTGGGTTCCGTCGATACCGTATTTAAAATGTTTGGGCCTGACCATAAAATCGTCGTCGAAGCGTTTGACGATCCCGACGTCAAAAATGTGACGTGCTATGTAAGTCGGGCGAAAACGGGGGGGATTAAAGGCGGCCTGGGACTGGCCGAAGATACCTCCGACGCGGCGATCTCCTGTCAGCAGGTAGGGCCGATTGAGCTGAGCGATAAAATTAAGAACGGGAAAGCGCAAGGGGATGTCGTTTTCCAGAAACGCACGTCGCTGGTGTTTAAAAAATTACAGGTCGTGCGTTTTTATGATGCCAAACGCAATACGCTGGCGTATCTGGCCTATTCTGACAAGGTCGTTGAAGGGTCGCCAAAAAATGCCATAAGCGCGGTGCCCGTTATGCCGTGGCGGTAACGTTCCTGACGCGTCATCTGGAAGTGATTCCCGTTCAGGCCGGATAACCCATTGACAGACAATAAAAAACGGCGCGTTTTGCGCCGTTTTTGCTGCCGGTGGTAACCGATTAGTCCTGTAGATCACCGCAGAAACGGTAACCTTCACCGTGAATGGTCGCGATGATTTCCGGGGTATCCGGCGTGGATTCGAAATGCTTACGAATACGACGGATAGTTACGTCAACAGTACGGTCATGCGGCTTCAGTTCGCGACCGGTCATTTTCTTCAGCAGTTCTGCACGAGACTGGATCTTGCCCGGGTTCTCGCAGAAGTGAAGCATGGCGCGGAATTCGCTGCGTGGCAGTTTGTACTGCTCACCATCTGGGCCGATCAAAGAACGGCTGTTGATATCGAGTTCCCAACCGTTGAACTTGTAGCTTTCGACGCTACGGCGCTCTTCACTGACCGTACCCAGATTCATTGTACGGGACAGCAGGTTGCGCGCACGGATAGTCAGTTCGCGTGGGTTAAACGGCTTGGTGATGTAATCGTCTGCGCCGATTTCGAGGCCGAGGATTTTATCGACTTCGTTATCGCGGCCAGTCAGGAACATCAACGCAACGTTAGCCTGTTCGCGCAGTTCACGCGCTAACAGAAGACCGTTTTTCCCTGGCAGGTTGATATCCATGATCACCAGGTTGATGTCATATTCAGAGAGGATCTGATGCATTTCCGCGCCATCTGTCGCTTCGAATACATCATAGCCTTCCGCTTCGAAAATACTTTTCAACGTGTTGCGTGTTACCAACTCGTCTTCAACGATAAGAATGTGCGGGGTCTGCATGTTTGCTACCTAAATTGCCAACTAAATCGAAACAGGAAGTACAAAAGTCCCTGACCTGCCTGATGCATGTCGCAAATTAACATGATCGGCGTAACATGACTAAAGTACGTAATTGCGTTCTTGATGCACTTTCCATCAACGTCAACAACATCATTAGCTTGGTCGTGGGTACTTTCCCTTTGGACCCGACAGTGTCAAAAACGGCTGTCATCCTAACCATTTTAACAGCAACATAACAGGCTAAGACGTACCGGACACCCAATAAAACTACGCTTCGTTGACATATATCAAGTTCAATTGTAGCACGTTAACAGTTTGATGAAATCATCGTATCCAAATGCTAGCGTTCATCACAAATTTGCAATAATCCAACTAGTTGCGCATGCCAACTAATAAATGTAATGAATCCAATAGGTGTGATTCATTCTAAATTAAATTATCCTAAATAAACAGAAGGATATGTAGTATTTCTTAACATAAAACGCAATAGTAAAGATAAGAAATAGTTTAGTGCCTTTTACTGAATGTGAAATGGTTTTTCAACGGTTTTCGTTAAAAAATTGTAAATTCGTGCTGCGTAATATGTTGACACTGGTCACATTATTGCCAGCGGCTGGTCAAAAAGAGAATCGAAATGCGTGTAACAATTATTCTGGTCGCACCGGCCAGAGCGGAAAATATTGGCGCGGCGGCACGGGCAATGAAGACGATGGGTTTTGGCGATATGCGTATTGTCGACAGCCAGGCGCACCTGGAGCCGGCGACCCGTTGGGTCGCACATGGTTCTGCTGATGTTATTGATAATATTAGTGTTTATCCAACGCTGGCGGAAGCGCTGCACGATGTTGATTTCACTGTCGCCACCACGGCCCGCAGTCGCGCGAAGTTCCACTACTACGCAACGCCCGCAGAACTGCTGCCGCTGTTACAGGAAAAATCGCAGTGGATGAACCATGCGGCGCTGGTTTTTGGCCGGGAAGATTCGGGCCTGACGAATGAAGAACTGGCGCTGGCGGACGTTTTAACCGGCGTGCCAATGGTTGCTGATTATCCTTCACTCAATTTAGGGCAGGCGGTAATGGTGTATTGCTATCAATTAGCAGGCTTAATGCAACAACCGGCGAAACAAACAGAGGTGACTGACGCGCCGCAATTGCAGGCGTTACGCACACGCGTTTCACAGTTACTGGCGACGCTGGATGTTGCTGATGACATCAAACTGGCGGACTGGCTGCAACAACGACTGGGGTTGTCAGGGCAGCGCGACACGGCCATGCTGCACCGTTTATTGCATGATATTGAGAAAAATATAACAAAATAAAATCTTGTTGAATTGCTTGATGTGAGATTTTAAATCTGGTTTCAAGAGGTTGCTTCATTCTGTATTGGTTGAAAATAAATGCGCAAGCAGCAGCTCGTGAACATGTTGCGGAATGTGATCAAATTAAAAATTTATTGACTTAGGTCACGAGATACTTTAACCCTTTAAAGATACAAGACAGACAGATAATAATTACAGAGTACACAACATCCATGAATCGCATCAGCACCACCATTAGCACAACCATCACCATTACCACAGGTAACGGTGCGGGCTGACGCGTACAGGAAACACAGAAAAAAGCCCGCACCTGAACAGTGCGGGCTTTTTTTTCGACCAAAGGTAACGAGGTAACAACCATGCGAGTGTTGAAGTTCGGCGGTACATCAGTGGCAAATGCAGAGCGCTTTCTGCGTGTTGCCGATATTCTGGAAAGCAATGCCAGGCAGGGGCAGGTAGCGACTGTTCTCTCTGCCCCCGCCAAAATTACTAACCATCTGGTGGCGATGATTGAAAAGACCATCAGCGGTCAGGATGCTTTACCGAATATCAGCGATGCCGAACGTATTTTTTCCGAACTTCTTACGGGTCTTGCAGCCGCTCAGCCGGGGTTCCCGCTGGCGCAGTTGAAAGTTTTCGTTGAGCAAGAATTTGCGCAAATCAAACATATCCTGCACGGAATCAGCCTGCTGGGCCAGTGCCCGGATAGCATCAATGCTGCGCTGATCTGCCGTGGCGAGAAGATGTCGATCGCGATCATGGCTGGCCTGCTGGAAGCGCGCGGTCATGGCGTGACGGTTATCGATCCGGTCGAAAAATTGTTGGCGGTCGGGCATTACCTCGAATCGACCGTTGATATCGCCGAATCTACGCGCCGTATCGCGGCGGGCCGCATTCCGGCTGACCACATGGTGCTGATGGCAGGTTTCACCGCCGGTAACGAAAAAGGCGAGTTGGTCGTGCTGGGCCGCAACGGTTCTGATTACTCCGCTGCGGTATTGGCTGCCTGCTTACGCGCCGACTGTTGTGAGATCTGGACTGACGTCGACGGCGTGTATACCTGCGACCCGCGCCAGGTGCCGGACGCCAGGTTGCTGAAGTCGATGTCCTATCAGGAGGCGATGGAGCTTTCTTACTTCGGCGCCAAAGTCCTTCATCCTCGCACCATCACCCCCATTGCCCAGTTCCAAATCCCATGCCTGATTAAAAACACCGGAAACCCGCAAGCCCCTGGTACGCTGATCGGCGCTAGCGTCGATGAAGACGAACTGCCGGTGAAAGGGATCTCGAACCTGAACAATATGGCGATGTTCAGCGTTTCCGGCCCAGGAATGAAAGGGATGATCGGGATGGCGGCGCGCGTCTTCGCGGCAATGTCCCGCGCGGGGATCTCCGTGGTGCTGATCACGCAATCCTCTTCTGAATACAGCATCAGTTTCTGCGTACCGCAGGGCGACTGCGCGCGGGCCCAGCGTGCAATGCAGGATGAGTTCTACCTGGAACTGAAAGAAGGGTTGCTGGAGCCGCTGGCGGTGACTGAACGTCTGGCGATCATCTCGGTGGTTGGCGACGGTATGCGCACGCTGCGCGGCATCTCGGCGAAGTTCTTTGCGGCGCTGGCGCGCGCGAATATCAATATTGTCGCGATTGCGCAGGGCTCGTCCGAACGATCGATTTCGGTGGTCGTGAATAACGATGACGTCACAACGGGCGTACGTGTTACCCACCAGATGCTGTTCAACACCGATCAGGTGATTGAAGTGTTCGTTATCGGCGTTGGCGGCGTTGGCGGAGCGTTACTTGAGCAGCTGAAACGCCAGCAGTCCTGGCTGAAAAACAAGCATATCGACCTGCGCGTCTGCGGCGTGGCGAATTCGAAAGCGCTGTTGACCAATGTGCATGGCCTGAACCTGGATAACTGGCAGGCGGAACTGGCGGAAGCGAAAGAACCGTTTAATTTAGGGCGCTTAATTCGCCTGGTGAAAGAGTATCACCTGCTTAACCCGGTTATTGTTGACTGTACCTCCAGCCAGGCGATGGCGGATCAATACGCCGACTTCCTGCGTGAAGGCTTCCATGTGGTAACGCCGAACAAAAAAGCCAACACGTCGTCGATGGATTACTACCATCAACTGCGTTTTGCCGCGGCGAAATCCCGACGTAAGTTCCTGTACGACACCAACGTAGGTGCGGGATTACCGGTTATCGAGAACCTGCAAAACCTGCTGAATGCGGGTGACGAACTGCAACACTTCTCCGGTATCCTGTCTGGATCGCTCTCTTTTATTTTCGGCAAGCTGGATGAAGGCATGAGCCTTTCGGCCGCGACCACGATGGCGCGCGAGTTGGGCTATACCGAACCCGATCCGCGTGACGATCTTTCCGGGATGGATGTGGCGCGCAAATTGCTGATCCTCGCTCGTGAAACGGGACGTGAGCTGGAACTGTCCGATATCGTGATTGAGCCGGTGCTGCCGGAAGGTTTCGACGATTCCGGCGATGTCGCCACGTTTATGACCAATCTGTCGCAGCTTGACGACGCGTTTGCCGCCCGCGTGGCGAAAGCCCGTGATGAAGGCAAAGTATTGCGCTATGTTGGCAACATTGAAGACGACGGCGTGTGTCGCGTGAAGATCGCCGAGGTTGACGGCAACGATCCGCTGTTTAAAGTGAAAAACGGGGAGAACGCGCTGGCGTTTTACAGTCACTATTATCAACCGCTGCCGCTGGTTCTGCGCGGTTACGGTGCGGGGAACGATGTGACGGCGGCGGGTGTTTTTGCCGATCTGCTGCGCACCCTTTCATGGAAGTTAGGAGTCTAAAATGGTGAAAGTCTATGCTCCGGCTTCCAGTGCCAATATGAGCGTCGGATTTGATGTGCTTGGGGCGGCCGTCACGCCGGTTGATGGCTCACTGCTGGGCGATGTGGTCTCGGTGGATGCGGCAGAAAGCTTCACGCTGAATAATTTAGGGCGTTTTGCCGACAAGCTGCCGTCAGCGCCGCGTGAAAATATCGTTTATCAGTGCTGGGAGCGTTTTTGCCAGGAGTTGGGTAAACAGATTCCGGTGGCGATGACGCTGGAAAAGAACATGCCGATTGGTTCCGGGTTAGGGTCCAGCGCCTGTTCCGTGGTCGCCGCGCTGGTGGCGATGAATGAGTTCTGTGGCAAACCGCTGAACGACATGCGTCTGCTGGCGATCATGGGGGAACTGGAAGGGCGTATCTCTGGCAGCATTCATTACGATAACGTCGCGCCGTGCTTTCTCGGCGGCATGCAGTTGATGATCGAAGAAAACGGCATTATCAGCCAGCAGGTGCCAGGATTTGATGAGTGGCTGTGGGTACTGGCCTATCCGGGGATTAACGTTTCGACGGCTGAAGCGCGGGCGATTTTACCCGCGCAGTATCGCCGTCAGGACTGTATCGCCCACGGGCGGCATCTGGCCGGGTTTATTCATGCCTGCTATTCCCGTCAGCCGCAGCTTGCTGCAAAGCTGATGAAGGATGTGATTGCCGAACCGTACCGCGCTCGTCTGCTGCCGGGCTTCAGCCAGGCGCGTCAGGCGGTGGCGGAAATTGGCGCGCTGGCCAGCGGTATTTCCGGGTCCGGGCCGACGCTTTTCGCGCTCTGTGATAAGCCGGATACGGCGCAGCGTGTAGCAGACTGGCTGGGTAAAAATTACCTGCAAAATCAGGAAGGCTTTGTTCATATTTGTCAGCTGGATACGGCGGGCGCACGAGTACTGGGATAAACAATGAAACTCTACAATCTGAAAGATCATAATGAGCAGGTCAGCTTTGCGCAGGCCGTTACGCAAGGGCTTGGCAAGAATCAGGGGCTCTTTTTCCCGCACGACCTGCCGGAATTTAGCCTGACTGAAGTTGATGAGATGCTGAATCAGGACTTTGTGAGTCGTAGCGCAAAGATCCTTTCCGCGTTTATCGGGGATGAGATCCCGCAGGAAATCTTAGAAGAGCGCGTTCGCAAGGCATTCGCTTTTCCGGCGCCGGTGCGTCAGGTGGAAGGCGATGTCGGGTGCCTGGAGTTGTTCCACGGCCCGACGCTGGCCTTTAAGGATTTTGGCGGTCGCTTTATGGCGCAAATGCTGACGCACATCAGCGGCGACAAACCGGTGACTATCCTGACGGCGACCTCTGGCGATACCGGCGCGGCAGTTGCTCACGCATTCTACGGTCTAAAAAATGTACGCGTCGTGATCCTCTACCCACGCGGCAAGATCAGCCCGTTGCAGGAAAAACTGTTCTGTACGCTGGGCGGCAACATCGAAACGGTTGCGATTGACGGTGATTTCGATGCCTGCCAGGCGCTGGTAAAACAGGCGTTTGATGATGAAGAACTGAAGGCGGCGCTGGGGCTGAATTCGGCGAACTCTATCAACATCAGCCGTCTGCTGGCGCAGATTTGCTATTACTTTGAAGCGGTCGCTCAACTGCCGCAGGACGCGCGTAATCAGTTAGTGATCTCCGTGCCCAGCGGTAACTTTGGCGACCTGACGGCGGGGCTGTTGGCGAAGTCGCTCGGCCTGCCGGTGAAACGCTTTATCGCCGCCACTAACGTCAACGATACGGTGCCGCGCTTCCTGAAAGAGGGGCAGTGGTCGCCGAAAGCGACGCAGGCTACCTTGTCGAACGCGATGGATGTCAGCCAGCCCAATAACTGGCCGCGTGTGGAAGAGCTGTTCCGCCGTAAAATCTGGCGTCTGACGGAGCTGGGCTACGCTGCGGTTGACGATGAGACGACGCAGGAGACCATGCGCGAACTGAAAGCGGCAGGTTATACCTCTGAACCGCACGCTGCCGTGGCGTACCGCGCGCTGCGTGATCAGCTGCATCCGGGGGAGTATGGCTTGTTCCTCGGGACTGCGCATCCGGCGAAATTCAAAGAGAGTGTGGAGGCGATTCTTGGTGAAACATTGGATCTGCCAAAAGAGCTGGCGGATCGTGCCGATCTGCCGCTGCTCTCGCATAATCTGCCTGCCGATTTTGCCGAATTGCGTAAGCTGATGATGACACGCGGCTAACGGTTGTGCCCGGTGGCGCTTCGGGGCTATTGTAGCTATTGTAGGCCGGATAAGGCGTTAGCCGCCATCCGGCTTTTTTATGGAGAAAATAAGGAGAAATTTAGCAGGTAAAAAGGAGTAATTCTCAATAAATGCGGTAACTTAGAGATTAGGATTGCAGAGAATAACAACCCGCGTTCTCATCAAGTAATCTCCTTTCATCGACCCAAATCGGGCAATGGTAAAAAGGAGTACCTCATGAACAAGTTGAAACCCGTGCTTCTTGCACTTTCCATGATGCTGGTGGCTCCCCTCGCAGCACAGGCTGCCGAAATTACTCTCGTACCGGCAGTTAAACTTCAGATTGGCGATCGCGATAACCACGGTAATTACTGGGATGGCGGTCACTGGCGCGACCACGGCTGGTGGCAGAAGCATTATGAGTGGCGAGAAAACCGCTGGCAGCCGCATGGACCACGTCCGCAACCGCATCATAATAAGCATGACGAGCATCGTCATGATGATCGCCGCGACGACCACCGTCATTAAGTACGCAGGCCTGATAAGCGTAGCGCTATCAGGCAATTATGCGGTTTTAGCGCCGGATAGCGACAAAAGGCGTCTTATCCGGCCTGCGCTTCAGGGCATCAGTTTTGCTCGTGGCGTTTAAACACCAGCTCGCCTTTTCCTGACGCTTGCTCATCATAGAAATAGCCTTCGCTGTTAAATGCGGTGAGCTGTTCCGGCTTCGTCAGCCGGTTTTCAATGATGTAACGGCTCATCAGGCCGCGCGCTTTTTTGGCGTAGAAGCTGATAACTTTGAATTTGCCGTTTTTCTCGTCAAGGAACATAGGCTTGATAATCTCCGCATTCAGCTGCTTCGGCTTCACGGATTTATAATATTCATCCGAGGCCAGGTTGATGACGATTTTATCGCCTTGCGCAGCCAGCGCTTCGTTCAGCTTATCGGTAATCACATCGCCCCAGAACTGATAAAGGTCTTTCCCTTTGGCGTTCTCAAGGCGAATGCCCATCTCCAGACGGTAAGGCTGCATCAGATCCAGCGGACGCAGGACGCCGTACAACCCGGAAAGCATACGCAAATGCTGCTGCGCGAAATCAAAATCGGCTTCGCTGAACGTTTCCGCCTGTAGTCCGGTATAGACGTCGCCTTTAAACGCCAGAATCGCCTGGCGGGCGTTTTCAGGGGAGAAGTCAGGCTGCCAGTCATGAAAACGGGTGGCATTCAGATCGGCCAGTTTGTCGCTAATGCCCATCAGCTTGCCAATCTGCGGCGCCGAGAGCTTGCGCGCCTCGTGGATCAACTGCTGTGAGTAATCCAGCAGTTCAGGCCGCGTATAGCGCGTCGTGGCCAGCGGGCTTTGGTAATCGAGCGTTTTTGCAGGTGAAATCAGAATCAGCATATCCAGTCCTTGCAGGAAATTTACTGCGACTTTAGCAAAAAAACCGACCGATTTGATCGATGGTTGTGATTGCCGCGCTAGTGACGCGGCAACTCATCCCATGTATCCGGCGCCAGTTGCTGCTCAATTTCAGGGTAGCGGAACGGGTCGAACACGGGTTGTACGCCGAGCTTACGCTGTCGCAGATAGTCGCTGGCGATCGTATGCACCACCGGCGAGAGCAGCAGAATCGCCGTCAGGTTGGTGATGGCCATACAGGCCATAATAATGTCGGCCAACTGCCAGACGAGCGGAAAGCTGAGTAACGTGCCCGCCACGACCATACCGACGGTGACAATACGCAGCGCCCAGCGCATTCGCAGACTGTCCAGACGCAGAAAAATCAGGTTATTTTCGGCGTAAACGTAGTTGGCGACAATTGAGCTGAAGGCGAACAACACCACAATAAACGCGACAAGGCTTGCGCCCCATTCGCCGGTCAGTGAAATCATTGCCTGTTGCACCAGCTGGATGCCTTCCGTTGGCATATGCGAGGCGCCATTGCCTGCCAGCAGAATAATCATCGCGCTGGCGGTGCAGATAATAATGGTATCGGTAAAGACGCCGATCATCTGCACAATTCCCTGCGCGGCAGGGTGCGGCGGCCAGGATGAGGCGGCGGCCGCAATGTTAGGCGCAGAACCCATTCCCGCTTCGTTGGAGAACATGCCGCGCTGGAAACCGCTGGTAATCGCCTGGCTGAGCGTATACCCAGCCGCCCCGGCAGTGGCTTCCTGCCAGCCGAATGCGCTTTTCACAATCGACGCGATAATCTCGGGCAGCTGTTCAATGTGCCAGAGGCAAATCACTAAACCGGTGAGCGTCCACAGAAGGGCCATCGCAGGGACGAACCATTGCATGAGTTTTGCGACATCTTTAATGCCGCGAACGATGACAAAAAAGGCCGCCAGCGCCAGCACGATACCGGAGATAATGGGCGGTATGTCAAAGGCAAAAGCGAGCGCCCGCGAGACGGAGTTCGCCTGTACGCTATTAAAAATCAGACCATACGCAATGAGTAAGAAAATCGCGAAGAGAACGCCCATCCAGCGCATACCCAGACCACGCGCCATATACCATGCCGGGCCGCCGCGATACTGTCCTGTGCTGTCGCGCTCTTTGTAGAGCTGGGCCAGAGAACATTCGGCAAACGAGGTCGCCATGCCGATAAGCGCAGATACCCACATCCAGAATACGGCGCCTGGCCCGCCTGCGGCGATGGCCAACGCAACGCCTGCCAGGTTACCGCTGCCAATACGCGCGGCAAGGCTGGTACACAGCGCCTGAAATGACGTAAGCCCGCCCGGCTGGGGATGTATGCTGTTTTTAAGACTTTTGCCAAACTGGCGGATATAGCGAAACTGAACGAATCCGGTACGGTAAGTAAACCAAAAACCTGCGCCAAGCAGGAGGTAGATCATTACCGAACCCCAGAGTATTTCATTAATAAAGGCGAAGAAATCAGGCATTAACATCCCTCTTGTTGATGCCGGTACGCTTTTGGGTTCCAGTGTAAGCGTTACCAATTCACGAACAGTATAGACCCTGTCAGGCTATTGAATGGGGGGAGTCTACCATACTATATGGCAATATCCTTTAATTGCGCGCAGCCGTGGCGAGGGGCTGAAAAGGGGCAAACAAAGAGGGGAGAGGGATAACCGCATTGTCTGCGGTTGCGCTGTGAGTGCGTCGTGTTATCATCAAGGCAGACCGGTTACATCCCCCTAACAAGCTGTTTAAAGAGAAACACTATCATGACGGACAAATTGACCTCCCTTCGTCAGTTCACCACCGTGGTGGCCGACACCGGAGACATCGCGGCAATGAAGCTGTACCAGCCGCAGGATGCCACAACCAACCCTTCTCTCATTCTTAACGCAGCACAGATCCCGGAATACCGTAAGCTGATTGACGATGCCGTTGCCTGGGCGAAACAGCAGAGCAGCGATCGCGCGCAGCAGATTGTTGACGCGGCCGACAAGCTGGCGGTGAACATTGGTCTGGAGATCCTGAAACTGGTTCCGGGCCGTATCTCCACCGAAGTTGACGCTCGTCTGTCCTACGACACCGACGCGTCTATCGCCAAAGCAAAACGCATCATCAAGCTCTACAATGACGCGGGCATCAGCAACGATCGCATTCTGATCAAACTGGCGTCTACCTGGCAGGGGATTCGTGCTGCTGAACAGCTGGAAAAGGAAGGTATCAACTGTAACCTGACTCTGCTGTTCTCCTTCGCGCAGGCGCGTGCTTGTGCGGAAGCGGGTGTATACCTGATCTCTCCGTTCGTGGGCCGTATTCTTGACTGGTACAAAGCCAATACCGACAAGAAAGAGTACGCTCCGGCAGAAGATCCGGGCGTGGTTTCCGTTACGGAAATCTACGAATACTACAAACAGCACGGTTATGAGACAGTGGTGATGGGCGCGAGCTTCCGCAACGTCGGTGAAATTCTGGAGCTGGCGGGTTGCGATCGTCTGACCATCGCTCCGGCGCTGCTGAAAGAGCTGGCAGAAAGCGAAGGCGCTATCGAACGTAAACTGTCCTTCTCTGGCGAAGTGAAAGCGCGTCCAGAACGCATCACCGAGTCTGAGTTCCTGTGGCAGCACAACCAGGACCCGATGGCGGTAGACAAACTGGCGGACGGTATCCGTAAGTTTGCTATTGACCAGGAAAAACTGGAAAAAATGATCGGCGATCTGCTGTAATCATTCGGCGTGACCAGACAGGTTTCTGGTCACGCTACCTCTTCTGAAACCTGTCTGTCCTTCCCTTTGCAGTGTATCATTCTGTTTAACGAGACTGTTTAGACGGAATAATCATGAACACCTTACGTATTGGTTTAGTTTCCATTTCTGACCGCGCGTCCAGCGGCGTATACCAGGATAAAGGCATTCCTGCTCTTGAAGAGTGGCTGGCCTCCGCGCTGACCACCCCTTTTGACGTACAAACCCGACTGATCCCGGATGAGCAGGCGATCATTGAGCAAACGCTGTGTGAGCTGGTGGATGAAATGAGCTGTCACCTGGTACTGACGACGGGCGGTACGGGACCGGCGCGTCGTGATGTCACGCCTGACGCGACTCTGGCCGTCGCCGACAGAGAAATGCCCGGCTTTGGCGAGCAGATGCGCCAGATCAGCCTGCACTTTGTTCCTACGGCGATCCTTTCCCGCCAGGTTGGTGTGATCCGTAAGCAGGCACTGATCCTGAACTTACCGGGGCAGCCAAAATCCATCAAAGAGACCCTGGAAGGGGTGAAAGATGCCGAGGGTAAGGTTGTTGTGCCGGGAATTTTCGCAAGCGTACCGTATTGTGTACAGTTGCTTGAAGGGCCTTATGTGGAAACCGCAGCGGAAGTGGTAGCATCTTTCCGCCCGAAAAATGCCAGACGCGACATAAACGCCTGAAGTTGGCCTTTCTGTGACATAAATTACGCAGGTGGTGGAGTATTGAATTGTTTACGATATAGTAATTTTTGATTTACACATATCGATAAGCGCCCTCAATAACTCCACTGACTCATGGTTTGCTATGTCACGACACACACGACCTCTGAATCGCCAGGATTATAAGACTCTTTCACTTGCCGCTCTCGGCGGCGCGCTCGAGTTTTACGACTTCATCATCTTTGTTTTCTTCGCAGCGGTTGTGGGCGAACTATTTTTCCCCACCGATATTCCTGAGTGGCTTCGTCAGGTTCAGACGTTTGGGATCTTCGCCGCCGGTTATCTGGCGCGCCCGCTGGGCGGCATTATCATGGCGCACTTTGGCGATCTGGTAGGGCGCAAGAAGATGTTCACCCTGAGTATTCTATTGATGGCTGTTCCAACGCTGGCGATTGGCCTGCTGCCGACTTACGCCTCAATGGGCATCCTTGCGCCGTTGTTATTGCTGCTGATGCGTATTTTGCAAGGCGCAGCGATTGGCGGCGAAGTGCCGGGAGCGTGGGTGTTTGTGGCTGAACATGTGCCGGAGTGCCGTATCGGCATCGCTTGCGGCACGCTGACTGCGGGACTGACGGTCGGTATCCTGCTTGGCTCTGTCGTGGCGACGCTGGTGAATACCAGTATGACCCAGCAGGCGGTGCATGATTATGGCTGGCGTATTCCCTTCCTGCTCGGCGGCGTATTTGGTCTGATTGCGATGTATTTACGTCGTTGGTTGCAGGAAACGCCCATCTTCCTTGAAATGCAGCAGCGCAAAACGCTCGCGCAGGAATTGCCCGTCAAAGCGGTAGTGGTGAAACATAAAAAAGCGGTGGCGATTTCGATGCTGCTGACCTGGTTGTTATCGGCCGGCATTGTCGTCGTGATTTTGATGTCGCCGGTCTGGTTGCAAAAGCAGTACGGGTTTGCGCCCGCGTTAACTTTACAGGCAAATAGCGTGGCGACCATTATGCTGTGCGTGGGATGCCTGCTGGCAGGGTTCATTGTCGATCGGGTTGGCGCCAGCAAAACCTTTATTGTAGGCAGTTTTCTGCTGGCCTGCTCAAGCTGGATCTTCTATCACCTGTCTGGCGCGCATCCCGAGCAGTTGTTTTTATTATACGGGCTGGTGGGGCTGTGTGTTGGTGTTGTTGGCGCGGTGCCGTACGTAATGGTGCGAGCCTTCCCGGCGGAAGTGCGTTTCACCGGCATCTCTTTTTCTTACAACGTCTCGTATGCCATTTTTGGCGGCCTGACGCCAATTGCGGTCACCATGTTGATGGGCGTGTCGCCAATGGCGCCGGCCTGGTATGTGCTGGCGTTGTCACTGGTGGGGCTGGGGTTGGGCGTCTGGTTGCGACAGGATATTTATTATCGCGATGCGGATGTGCAGGCAGAATTACAACAGCTGTAAAAATTATCCCCCCGGTCGGGGGGATAACGGAAGATTAGTGCGCTTCACCGATTGGCAGGATGGTGCGGCCAAACTGTTCGTTCAGCACTTCGCCCATCGCCAGGTAAATGGCGCTGGCGCCACACACTAAGCCAATCCAACCCGCAACGTGGATCACCGCTTCGTTACCCGCGATGTTGCCGAAGGCCAGCAGAGCGAACAGTACGGTCAGGCTCAGGAAGACAAACTGTAGCGCGCGAGCGGCTTTCAGCGTGCCAAAGAACATGAACAGTGTGAACACGCCCCACAGCCCCAGGTAGGCGCCCAGGAACTGCGCGTTCGGCGCTTCTGTCAGACCCATTTTCGGCATTAACAGGATCGCGACCAGCGTCAGCCAGAAAGAACCGTAAGAGGTAAATGCGGTTAAGCCGAAGGTGTTGCCTTTTTTGTATTCCAGCAGGCCAGCAAAAATTTGCGCGATACCGCCGTAGAAAATGCCCATCGCCAGAATAATGCCGTCTAAAGCGAAGAAACCCGCGTTGTGCAGGTTAAGCAGAATGGTGGTCATGCCGAAGCCCATCAGGCCCAGCGGAGCCGGGTTAGCCAACTTAGTGTTGCCCATAATTCCTCAAAATCATCATTAATCGAATGGTGAAATAGTTTCCCCGAACAACCGATACCGTATTCGGGGCGCGGCATGATAATCAGGGGAATAGAGGCTGTCTATGATCTAATAGGGGGAAAATGAAATATTTCCCCTTGTGATGACGATCACGGAAGAAAAAGGCTTAACCGCCGCACAGGCAGAGGTGTTTTCCGTATGCCCGGTAAAGAAAATTATCGTTTTTCGCAAAAAAAATTTTTCATGCCCCCTTGATGACGTGGGTTACGACCCCATCTTGTAGTCAACCGCAGTGAGTGAGTCTGAAAAAAAACGATTCAGGGTAGTTGAAACCGCACGTTTCGCCCTTATTACAGATTCACAACCACATGATGACCGAATTTTTAGTGGAGACGTTTAGATGGGTAAAATTATTGGTATCGACCTGGGTACTACCAACTCTTGTGTAGCGATTATGGATGGCACAACTGCACGTGTGCTGGAGAACGCCGAGGGCGATCGCACCACGCCTTCTATCATTGCTTATACCCAGGATGGTGAAACTCTGGTTGGTCAGCCGGCTAAACGTCAGGCAGTGACAAACCCGCAAAACACCCTGTTTGCGATTAAACGCCTGATTGGCCGCCGCTTCCAGGACGAAGAAGTTCAGCGTGACGTTTCCATCATGCCGTACAAAATCATCGGCGCCGATAACGGCGACGCATGGCTTGATGTGAAAGGTCAGAAAATGGCACCGCCGCAGATCTCTGCTGAAGTGCTGAAAAAAATGAAGAAAACCGCAGAAGATTACCTGGGCGAACCGGTAACTGAAGCTGTTATCACCGTACCTGCCTACTTCAACGATGCTCAGCGTCAGGCAACGAAAGATGCCGGTCGTATCGCAGGTCTGGAAGTAAAACGTATCATCAACGAACCAACCGCCGCCGCGCTGGCTTATGGTCTGGATAAAGAAGTCGGCAACCGTACTATCGCGGTTTACGACCTCGGTGGTGGTACTTTCGATATCTCTATTATCGAAATCGACGAAGTTGACGGCGAAAAAACCTTCGAAGTTCTGGCAACCAACGGTGATACCCACTTGGGTGGTGAAGACTTCGACAGCCGTATGATCAACTACCTGGTTGAAGAATTTAAGAAAGATCAGGGCATTGACCTGCGTAACGACCCGCTGGCGATGCAGCGTCTGAAAGAAGCGGCAGAAAAAGCGAAAATCGAGCTTTCTTCCGCACAGCAGACCGACGTGAACCTGCCGTACATCACCGCAGATGCCACCGGTCCGAAACACATGAACATCAAAGTGACTCGCGCGAAACTGGAAAGCCTGGTCGAAGACCTGGTGAACCGTTCCATCGAGCCGCTGAAAGTCGCGTTGCAGGATGCTGGCCTGTCCGTATCTGATATCAACGACGTTATCCTCGTTGGTGGTCAGACGCGTATGCCGATGGTGCAGAAAAAAGTGGCGGAGTTCTTTGGTAAAGAACCGCGTAAAGACGTTAACCCGGACGAAGCTGTTGCTATCGGCGCAGCGGTGCAGGGCGGCGTACTGACCGGTGATGTGAAAGACGTTCTGCTGCTGGACGTTACCCCGCTGTCTCTGGGTATCGAAACCATGGGCGGCGTAATGACGGCGCTGATCAGCAAAAACACCACTATCCCGACCAAGCACAGCCAGGTGTTCTCTACCGCGGAAGACAACCAGTCAGCGGTAACCATCCATGTGTTGCAGGGTGAGCGTAAACGCGCGTCTGATAACAAATCTCTGGGTCAGTTCAACCTGGATGGCATCAACCCGGCGCCGCGCGGTATGCCGCAGATCGAAGTCACCTTTGATATCGATGCTGACGGTATCCTGCACGTTTCCGCGAAAGACAAAAACAGCGGTAAAGAGCAGAAGATCACCATCAAGGCTTCTTCTGGTCTGAACGAGGACGAAATTCAGAAAATGGTTCGCGATGCTGAAGCGAACGCAGAATCTGACCGTAAGTTCGAAGAGCTGGTTCAGACGCGCAACCAGGGCGACCATCTGCTGCACAGCACGCGTAAGCAGGTTGAAGAAGCGGGCGATCAGCTGCCAGCAGACGACAAAACGGCTATCGAGTCTGCACTGAGCGCGCTGGAAACGGCGCTGAAAGGCGAAGACAAAGCGGCTATCGAAGCGAAAATGCAGGAACTGGCGCAGGCTTCCCAGAAACTGATGGAAATCGCTCAGCAGCAGCATGCACAGCAGCAGGCTGGCGGCGCTGACGCTTCTGCAAACAACGCGAAAGATGACGATGTTGTCGACGCTGAGTTTGAAGAAGTGAAAGACAAAAAATAATCGCCCTTTGAACGGGTAAAATACTGGCACGGGCGAAGAGGGTTCCTCTCCGCCCGTGCACGCATGTTAGGGGCAGATAAAAACAAGATGGCTAAGCAAGACTATTACGAGATTTTAGGCGTTTCCAAAACAGCGGAAGAGCGTGAAATCAAAAAGGCGTACAAGCGCCTGGCCATGAAATATCACCCGGACCGTAACCAGGGTGATAAAGAGGCCGAGGCCAAGTTCAAAGAGATCAAGGAAGCCTACGAAGTTCTGACCGATGCGCAAAAACGTGCGGCATACGATCAGTACGGGCACGCCGCGTTTGAACAAGGCGGTGGTGGATTTGGCGGCGGCTTCGGCGGCGGTGCTGACTTCAGCGATATCTTTGGTGACGTTTTCGGCGATATCTTTGGCGGCGGACGTGGTCGTCAGCGCGCAGCGCGTGGTGCTGATTTACGTTACAACATGGATCTCACCCTGGAAGAAGCCGTACGTGGCGTGACCAAAGAGATCCGTATTCCAACGCTGGAAGAGTGCGACGTTTGCCACGGTAGCGGTGCGAAAGCAGGCACTCAGCCGCAGACCTGTCCAACCTGCCATGGTTCCGGCCAGGTGCAGATGCGTCAGGGCTTCTTCGCCGTGCAGCAAACCTGCCCGCACTGTCAGGGGCGCGGTACGCTGATTAAAGATCCGTGCAACAAATGCCACGGTCATGGCCGCGTAGAGAAAACCAAAACCCTGTCGGTTAAAATCCCGGCGGGTGTGGACACCGGCGATCGTATTCGTCTCTCCGGCGAAGGTGAAGCGGGCGAGCATGGCGCGCCAGCGGGCGATCTGTACGTTCAGGTGCAGGTGAAGCAGCACCCGATCTTCGAGCGTGAAGGCAACAACCTGTATTGCGAAGTGCCGATTAACTTTGCAATGGCGGCGCTGGGCGGCGAGATTGAAGTCCCGACGCTGGATGGTCGTGTGAAGTTGAAAGTGCCGCACGAAACGCAAACTGGCAAGCTGTTCCGTATGCGCGGAAGAGGCGTGAAATCCGTACGTGGCGGCGCGCAGGGCGATCTGCTGTGCCGTGTTGTGGTCGAAACGCCGGTAGGTCTGAACGAGAAGCAGAAGCAGTTGCTGAAAGATCTGCAAGAAAGCTTCGGTGGCCCGACTGGCGAGAAAAACAGTCCGCGTTCGAAGAGTTTCTTCGACGGCGTGAAGAAGTTCTTTGACGATTTGACGCGTTAATCACCGCTGTCACATTGCATAAAAAGCCTGGGATTGCACAATCCCGGGCTTTTTTTGTTTGTCGGCGGCGATTATTTTATTTCGTAAAAACCGAATGTTTCACCATAAATAATCTAATTTTAACGATAGATCATGCGAGGTAAGATAGACGCCACGAGGTTTGATTATATTGAGAGAATAAAAAGTGAAACACCTGCATCGTTTTTTTAGCAGTGATGCCTCCGGGGGCATCATTCTCATTATCGCCGCCGTGCTGGCTATGCTGATGGCGAACAGCGGATTCACCAGCGGATGGTATCACGCCTTTCTGGAGACGCCCGTTCAGCTACGGGTTGGGGCGCTTGAGATCAACAAAAATATGCTGCTGTGGATCAACGACGCGCTAATGGCGGTATTTTTCCTGCTGATTGGTCTGGAGGTCAAGCGCGAGCTTATGCAGGGCTCGCTTGCCAGTTTACGTCAGGCGGCGTTTCCGGTGATTGCCGCCATTGGCGGTATGATTGTTCCGGCGCTGCTCTATCTGGCTTTTAACTATTCCGACCCGATTACGCGCGAAGGCTGGGCGATCCCGGCGGCAACGGATATTGCTTTTGCGCTGGGCGTATTGGCCTTGCTGGGCAGCAGGGTGCCGCTGGCGTTGAAGATATTCCTGATGGCGCTGGCTATTATTGACGATCTGGGCGCGATTGTGATCATTGCGCTGTTCTACACCAGCGATCTTTCGATGGTCTCGCTGGGGGTGGCGGCATTTGCGATTGTGCTTCTGGCCGTGCTGAACCTGTGTGATGTCAGACGAACAGGGGTTTATATCCTGGTCGGCGTGGTGCTGTGGACTGCGGTATTGAAATCTGGCGTTCATGCCACTCTTGCCGGGGTGATCGTCGGTTTCTTCATCCCATTGAAGGAGAAGCATGGCCGTTCTCCGGCGAAGCGTCTGGAACATGTGCTGCACCCGTGGGTGGCGTATCTGATTCTGCCGCTGTTCGCCTTCGCCAATGCGGGCGTCTCGCTACAGGGGGTAACGCTTGACGGGCTGACCTCAATACTCCCACTGGGGATCATTGCCGGGTTGCTGATCGGTAAACCGCTGGGGATTAGCCTGTTTTGCTGGCTGGCGCTGCGTCTCAAACTGGCGAAGCTGCCGGAAGGAACACGTTTTCAGCAAATAATGGCGGTCGGTATTCTGTGCGGGATCGGTTTTACGATGTCGATTTTCATCGCCAGTCTGGCGTTCGGTAGTGTAGATCCGGCACTGATTAACTGGGCGAAGCTGGGGATTTTGATTGGTTCTCTGCTTTCGGCAGTGATCGGCTATAGCTGGTTACGTACACGTTTAAGCCCGGTGGTCTGAGTGGGGACAGAGGGTTAGGGGGGCTGATGTGGCCCCCCCTTGCGACACAGATCAGGGAGAGGAGTGAGCATGTCTCATATTAACTACAACCATCTTTATTATTTTTGGCATGTGTATAAAGAAGGTTCCGTTGTCGGGGCGGCAGAAGCGCTTTACCTGACGCCGCAAACCATCACCGGTCAGATCAAAGCCCTTGAGGAGCGCTTGCAGGGAAAATTATTCAAGCGTAAAGGGCGTGGGCTGGAGCCCAGTGAATTAGGGGAACTGGTGTTTCGCTATGCGGACAAAATGTTTACCTTAAGCCAGGAAATGCTGGATATCGTTAACTACCGCAAAGAGTCTAATCTGCTGTTTGATGTCGGCGTGGCGGATGCGTTGTCAAAACGTCTGGTCAGCAATGTGCTGGACGCGGCCGTGGTTGACGACGAACAAATTCATTTGCGCTGTTTTGAATCCACCCATGAGATGCTGCTTGAGCAGCTTAGCCAGCATAAGCTGGATATGATTATCTCGGATTGCCCAATCGACTCTACCCAGCAGGAAGGGCTGTTTTCGGTGAAGATAGGTGAATGCAGCGTGAGCTTCTGGTGTACGAAACCGCTGCCTGCAAAACCCTTCCCGGCGTGTCTGGAAGAGCGTCGGCTGCTGATCCCTGGCCGTCGCTCTATGCTCGGTCGCAAATTATTAAACTGGTTTAATTCGCAGGGCTTAAACGTTGAAATCCTCGGCGAGTTTGATGATGCGGCGCTGATGAAAGCGTTTGGCGCTACCCACAATGCGATTTTCGTCGCGCCGACGCTCTATGCGCATGACTTTTACGCCGATGAGTCGATCGTTGAGATTGGCCGTGTGGAAAACGTCATGGAAGAGTACCACGCCATTTTTGCCGAGAGGATGATTCAGCACCCGGCCGTACAGCGCATTTGTCACGCGGATTACTCGGCGCTATTTAGCCACAAAGGGTAAGTGCTACAGGCCGGATAAGGCGTTTGCCCGCCATCCGGCAGACATAAAAAAACCCGCTTGCGCGGGCTTTTTTACAAAGCTGATAACAAGCGGGCGATTAAGCCAGTTTGTTGATCTGTGCAGTCAGGTTTGCTTTATGACGTGCAGCTTTGTTTTTGTGGATCAGACCTTTAGCAGCCTGACGGTCCACGATCGGTTGCATTTCGTTAAATGCTTTCAGTGCAGCAGCTTTGTCGCCAGCTTCGATAGCTGCGTATACTTTCTTGATGAAAGTACGCATCATAGAGCGACGGCTTGCGTTGTGCTTACGAGCCTTTTCAGACTGAACGGCGCGCTTCTTAGCTGATTTGATATTAGCCAAGGTCCAACTCCCAAATGTGTTCTATATGGACAATTCAAAGGCCGAGGAATATGCCCTTTTAGCCTTCTTTTGTCAATGGATTTGTGCAAATAAGCGCCGTTAATATGGCGGCACTCGTTACGTAGTGATGGCGCAGGATTCTACCAGCTTGCGGGTCGTGAATACAGCTTTTCCACGATAAAAATTACATTGAATGGGCAGTTTCTTGTTCTGATTTGCCCCATAACAATGAAAACAATCTTCTTTATGTTTCACAGGGGCAATCGTCGGTTAACCTTGACCGCTGTACAAGGTATACTCTGACGATTTTCACTGTTTTGAGCCAGACATGAAGCTGATACGCGGCATACATAATCTCAGTCAGGCCCCGCATGGGTGTGTGCTGACTATTGGTAATTTCGACGGTGTGCATCGTGGCCATCGTGCATTGCTGCAGGGCTTGCGGGAAGAAGGGCGCAAGCGGGGTTTACCGGTGATGGTAATGATTTTCGAACCGCAGCCTCTGGAACTCTTCGCTACGGAAAAGGCCCCTGCGCGCCTGACCCGCCTGCGGGAAAAACTGCGTTACCTGGCGGAATGCGGCGTGGACTACGTGCTGTGCGTACGCTTCGATCGCCGCTTTGCCGCCCTGACCGCACAAAACTTTATCAGCGATCTGCTGGTGAAGCGTCTCGGCGTGCGGTTCCTCGCTGTCGGTGATGATTTCCGTTTTGGCGCTGGTCGCGAAGGCGATTTCTTGTTATTACAGAAAGCCGGAGCGGAGTACGGTTTTGACATCACCAACACGCAGACCTTTTGCGAAGGTGGCGTACGCATCAGCAGTACGGCCGTGCGTCAGGCGCTGGCGGAGGACAACCTGCCGCTGGCTGAAAGTTTGCTGGGGCATCCGTTTACCATCTCCGGGCGTGTCGTCCACGGCGATGAGTTAGGGCGCACCATTGGTTTCCCGACGGCGAATTTACCGCTGCGTCGTCAGGTCTCCCCGGTAAAAGGGGTTTATGCGGTGGAAGTGATGGGGCTGGGTGATAAACCCATGCCTGGCGTTGCCAATATTGGCACGCGTCCAACAGTGGCAGGCGTACGCCAACAGTTAGAAGTGCATCTGCTGGACGTTGTAATGGACCTCTATGGTCGCCATATAGATGTAATACTGCGTAAAAAAATACGCAACGAACAGCGATTCGCATCGCTGGATGAACTAAAAGCGCAGATTGCGCGTGATGAGTTAACTGCCCGCGATTTTTTTGGGCTATCAAAACCGGCTTAATGCCTATACGAGTTTTAAATACGGAACCGAGAATCTGATGAGTGACTATAAATCAACCCTGAATTTGCCGGAAACAGGGTTCCCGATGCGCGGCGATCTCGCCAAGCGTGAACCGGGAATGCTGGCGCGTTGGACCGATGATGATCTGTACGGCATCATTCGTGCGGCCAAAAAAGGCAAAAAAACCTTCATTCTGCATGATGGCCCTCCTTATGCGAATGGCAGCATTCATATTGGTCACTCGGTTAATAAGATTCTGAAAGACATTATCGTGAAGTCCAAAGGACTCGCGGGATTTGACTCGCCTTACGTTCCGGGCTGGGACTGCCACGGTCTGCCGATCGAGCTGAAAGTCGAGCAGGAATACGGTAAGCCGGGCGAAAAATTCACGGCTGCGGAATTCCGTGCGAAGTGTCGCGAATACGCCGCCACCCAGGTTGACGGCCAGCGTAAAGACTTCATCCGTCTGGGCGTGCTGGGCGACTGGTCGCATCCGTATTTGACGATGGACTTCAAAACTGAAGCCAACATCATTCGCGCGCTGGGTAAAATCATCGGTAACGGCCATCTGCATAAAGGCGCGAAGCCGGTGCACTGGTGCGTGGACTGCCGTTCCGCGCTGGCGGAAGCGGAAGTTGAATATTATGACAAAACGTCTCCGTCTATCGACGTGGCGTTCCACGCCGCTGACCAGGATGCGGTGAAAGCGACGTTTGGCGTTTCCAGCGTCAACGGCCCGATCTCGCTGGTTATCTGGACCACCACCCCGTGGACGCTGCCTGCGAACCGCGCGATCTCTCTGGCGCCGGATTTTGATTACGCGCTGGTACAAATTGACGGTCAGGCGCTGATTCTGGCGAAAGACCTGGTGGAAAGCGTGATGCAGCGCCTTGGCGCGGCTGACTATACCATCCTCGGCACCGTAAAAGGCGCGGAGCTGGAGCTGTTGCGCTTTACCCATCCGTTTATGGACTTCGACGTTCCGGCGATCCTCGGCGATCACGTCACGCTGGATGCCGGTACGGGGGCGGTGCATACCGCGCCTGGTCATGGCCCGGACGACTATGTCATCGGTCAAAAATACGGTCTGGAAACCGCTAACCCGGTCGGACCGGACGGCGCTTACCTGCCAGGCACGTATCCGACGCTCGATGGCGTGAACGTTTTCAAAGCGAACGACATCGTCGTTGCGCTGCTGCGTGAAAAAGGCGCGCTGCTGCACGTTGAGAAGCTGCAACACAGCTATCCGTGCTGCTGGCGTCACAAAACGCCGATCATCTTCCGTGCGACGCCGCAGTGGTTCGTCAGCATGGATCAGAAAGGCCTGCGCGAGCAGTCGCTGAAAGAGATCAAAGGCGTACAGTGGATCCCGGACTGGGGTCAGGCACGTATTGAATCAATGGTTGCGAACCGTCCTGACTGGTGTATTTCCCGTCAGCGTACCTGGGGCGTGCCGATGTCTCTGTTCGTACATAAAGACACCGAAGAGCTGCACCCGCGCGCCATCGAACTGATGGAAGAAGTGGCGAAGCGCGTTGAAGTGGACGGCATTCAGGCATGGTGGGATCTCGATCCGAAAGAGATCCTCGGCGACGACGCTGACCAGTACGTGAAAGTGCCGGATACGCTGGACGTCTGGTTTGACTCCGGTTCGACACACGCTTCTGTGGTCGATGTGCGTCCTGAGTTTGCCGGTCATGCGGCGGATATGTATCTGGAAGGTTCCGACCAGCATCGCGGCTGGTTCATGTCCTCCCTGATGATCTCCACTGCGATGAAGGGCAAAGCGCCGTACCGTCAGGTACTGACCCACGGCTTCACCGTGGATGGTCAGGGCCGCAAAATGTCCAAATCCATCGGTAACACCGTTTCTCCGCAGGATGTGATGAACAAACTGGGCGCGGATATCCTGCGTCTGTGGGTGGCGTCTACCGACTACACCGGCGAAATGGCCGTTTCCGACGAGATCCTGAAACGCGCTGCTGACAGCTATCGTCGTATCCGTAACACCGCGCGCTTCCTGCTGGCGAACCTGAACGGGTTTGATCCGGTAAAAGATATGGTGAAACCGGAAGAGATGGTGGTGCTGGATCGCTGGGCGGTGGGCTGCGCGAAAGCGGCGCAGGACGATATCCTGAAAGCCTACGAAGCCTATGATTTCCACGAAGTGGTACAGCGTCTGATGCGCTTCTGCTCCGTTGAGATGGGCTCGTTCTACCTCGACATCATCAAAGACCGCCAGTACACCGCGAAAGCCGACAGCGTGGCGCGTCGTAGTTGCCAGAGCGCGCTGTACCATATTGCAGAAGCGCTGGTGCGCTGGATGGCGCCGATCATGTCCTTCACCGCAGATGAAATCTGGGGTTATCTGCCGGGCGATCGTGAGAAGTACGTCTTTACCGGTGAGTGGTATGAAGGTCTGTTTGGCCTGGCCGCGACTGAGCCGATGAACGATAGTTTCTGGGACGAGCTGCTGAAAGTGCGTGGCGAAGTGAACAAGGTTATCGAGCAGGCGCGTGCGGATAAGAAAGTCGGTGGTTCTCTCGAAGCGGCTGTCACCCTGTACGCTGAACCGGAACTGGCGGCGAAGCTGACTGCACTGGGCGATGAATTACGATTTGTCCTGTTGACCTCTGGCGCGAAAGTCGCTGACTATGCGGAGGCTTCTGCTGATGCGCAGCAGAGCGAACTGCTCAAAGGGCTGAAAGTCGCATTGAGTAAAGCCGAAGGTGAGAAGTGCCCACGCTGCTGGCACTACACCACGGATGTCGGCAAGGTAGCGGAACACGCAGAGATCTGCGGCCGCTGTGTCAGCAACATCGCCGGTGATGGCGAAAAACGTAAGTTTGCCTGATGAGTAAGCCTCTCTGTTCAACAGGACTGCGCTGGCTGTGGCTGGTGGTGGTCGTGCTGATTATCGATTTAGGCAGCAAGTACCTGATCCTCCAGAACTTTGCTCTGGGGGATACGGTGTCGCTGTTCCCGTCGCTTAATCTGCACTACGCGCGTAACTATGGTGCGGCGTTTAGCTTCTTAGCCGACAGCGGCGGCTGGCAGCGCTGGTTCTTTGCCGGTATCGCCATCGGTATTTGCGTTATCCTGATGGTGATGATGTATCGCTCGAAGGCGACGCAAAAGCTGAACAACATCGCTTATGCGTTAATCATTGGCGGTGCGCTGGGCAACCTGTTCGACCGTCTGTGGCATGGCTTTGTTGTCGATATGATCGACTTCTATGTCGGCGACTGGCATTTCGCCACCTTTAACCTGGCCGATAGCGCGATTTGTATCGGTGCGGCGTTGATTGTGCTGGAGGGTTTCCTGCCGAAAAAGCAGGCGTAATAAAATGCCGGATGGCGGCGTAAGCGCCTTATCCGGCCTACAAAATAGCGCGATTCTTGTAGGCCCGGTAAGCGTAGCGCCACCGGGCAAACAGGTGACCCAAAACAAGTGAGCAAACCTGCATGTCTAAATCAGTACAGAGTAACAGTGCGGTGCTGGTGCACTTCACCTTAAAGCTTGACGATGGCTCTACCGCTGAGTCAACGCGTAACAATGGTAAGCCAGCGCTATTCCGCCTGGGTGACGGCTCCCTGTCTGAAGGGCTGGAGCAGCATCTTCTGGGACTGAAAGACGGCGACAAAACCACGTTTTCTCTGGAGCCGGATGCCGCGTTTGGCGTACCGAGCCCGGACCTGGTTCAATACTTCTCTCGCCGCGAGTTTATGGACGCGGGCGAGCCTGAAGTGGGGGCAATTATGCTCTTTACCGCAATGGACGGCAGTGAGATGCCTGGCGTGATCCGCGAAATTAACGGTGACTCGATTACCGTCGATTTCAACCATCCGCTGGCCGGGCATACCGTTCATTTTGATATTGAAGTGCTGGAAATCGATCCGGCACTGGAGGCGTAAAATGCAGATCCTGTTGGCCAACCCGCGCGGCTTTTGCGCAGGTGTAGACCGCGCTATCAGCATTGTAGAAAACGCGCTGGCTATTTACGGCGCGCCAATTTATGTCCGTCACGAAGTGGTGCACAACCGCTACGTGGTGGATAGCCTGCGTGAGCGCGGGGCGATTTTCATCGAGCAGATCAGTGAAGTGCCAGACGGCGCGATCCTGATTTTCTCCGCACACGGGGTTTCCCAGGCGGTACGTAACGAGGCGAAAAGCCGCGATCTCACCGTTTTTGACGCCACCTGTCCGCTGGTAACAAAAGTGCATATGGAAGTGGCGCGCGCCAGCCGTCGCGGCGAAGAGTCAATCCTGATCGGTCATGCCGGGCACCCGGAAGTGGAAGGGACGATGGGGCAGTACAGCAACCCGGAAGGGGGCATGTATCTGGTCGAGTCGCCGGACGACGTTTTGTCGCTTGATGTCAAAAACGAAGGCAAACTCTCCTTTATGACCCAGACGACGCTCTCCGTCGATGACACGTCTGATGTGATTGACGCGCTGCGTCAACGCTTCCCGAAAATTGTCGGGCCGCGTAAAGATGACATTTGCTACGCCACGACGAACCGTCAGGAAGCGGTGCGCGCGCTGGCGGAACAGGCCGATGTTGTGCTGGTGGTCGGTTCGAAAAACTCCTCCAACTCCAACCGTCTGGCTGAACTGGCGCAGCGTATGGGGAAAGCGGCGTTTCTGATCGACGATGCCACCGACATCCAGGAAGCCTGGGTGAAAGAGGCGAAGTGCGTTGGCGTGACCGCTGGCGCTTCCGCACCGGATATTCTGGTGCAGAATGTGATCGCTCGCCTGCAAGAGCTTGGCGGCGGCGAAGCCATTCCGCTGGAAGGCCGCGAAGAGAACATTGTTTTCGAAGTGCCGAAAGAACTGCGTGTGGATGTTCGTGAAGTAGAGTAATTACGCTTTGACGCCGGTCTGCTATCCGACCGGCATCTTTTATGCCATTACGTTTCGCTCAGGCGATACATCCTGCGCGGATGCCCTGGCTTGCCATACAGCATTTCGACGCGAAGAAAACCCGTCTCGACACCGTGTTCAACATAGCGGCGTGCCGTGGTTTTACTTAACCCCGTTCCGGCAACCACATCGTCAACGGAGAAGCTGCGCGTGCTGTTTTCTGTAAAAAGCTTCTGCACCAGCGCCAGCGTGATTTCTTCAATCCCCTTACTGCTATTCTCCTGACGGTAATTCTTCGCCTGTAACAGGTAGAGTGAATCGACGTTTTGCTGATCGACAATTTTCCATACCCGCTGCTGTTCGGCAAACTGGACAAAACGTTCCAGCGACTGGCTGAGCCGTTTCCACGAGATTGGCTTCAGGATATAGTCAAACGCGCCGTTGCGAATCGCCAGGCTACAGGTATCCATATCACTGGCGGCAGTAATAAAGATCACTGAGCAATTCGTGTTCATGACTAACGGATCGCTGATGAGCGTAATACCCTTACCATCCGGTAGATAGTTGTCCAGCAGCAGTAGCTGAGGCCGCAGCTGGTTGAGTTTTTGCCGGGCATCGGCAAGCGTGGAGGCAATGCCTGCCAGTCGGAGTCTCGGATGTTTGTCGATCAGTTCAGCGTGCAGCTGCGCCAGTTCGTTCTCGTCCTCAACGATCAGGACATCGATAAGTTCAGGTTGCATAATCGGTACCTTCCAGTTCCTGTACGGGACTGCGGGAAATTCCCGTAGCGGGAATAAACAACGTAAATATGGCGCCGCGCGGCGAATTATCAGCGACTTCTATCACCCCTCCCGCCTGAGTGACATAACTTTCAATCAGATACAATCCAATGCCATGATCGCCCCGGGTTTTCGTGGTGACGCCACGTTCGAAAATATGCTCGCGAATCTCCGGTTTAATACCGACTCCCTGATCGGCCACTTCGATAATCAGCTCATGCTCGTTGAGTCTGATCAGCACGTCCACTGGCGCATGCGGTAATGGCGATCGCTGCGTTGCTTCGATCGCGTTATCGAGTAAATTGCCCAGGATCGAAATCAGTTCTGATTCCGCAAGTGGCGGAAAAGGCCTATCCATCCGGCAACTGGGATCGAAATTCAGTTCCACCCCTTTTTCACCCGCTCTTGCCGCTTTACCTAACAACAGGCCGCACAACGTCGGTGAACTGAAGCGCGATGAGATAAAGTCCAGCAGCTCCTGGGCATGTTCCGACTGGGCCTGAATATAATCAATGGCTTCATTGTAACGACCCATATGCAGTAAACCAGAAAGGGTCGTCATGCAATTGAGCTGCTCGTGGCGCATGATGCGCAAATTATCTACGTAACGTTTTACCTGGCTTAGCTGAGCGCTCAAACTGTCTATTTCATTGCGATCGCGGAAGGTTATCACCCATCCCTGAAGCGAGTTCTCCAGCATGATGCGCACCCGGCTGGCGATAACCGTCAATTCATTGAAACGGCAGATTTCATCATGAGTGTCATTCTTCAGCATTACCTCTTTAAGGAAGAAGGGGGATGGCGTAATCACTTCGGTAATGTGTTGACCGCGTATCGCCTGCGCAGGCTGGCCTAAACCCAGCAGCTCGCGGGCAGCCTGATTGATCACCTCAATGTGCAAATTATTATCAATGGCGATTACCCCTTCATAAATCGATTCCATCATCGCTTTTTGCTGACGAACCAGCAGGCCTATCTCTCGCGGCTCCAGTGAAAAAATCTGTTTTTTAATACTGCGGGTGAAGAACCAGGAAAAGACAAAAAGGGATATCAGCAGCAGGATGGCGGCAACCAGGATACTGACGGCTTTATTCACCGTAATAGTGTTGAGGTAACTGGTGAGGTATCCAACGGAGACGATACCAATAACCTCGCCCTGATCGTCAACAATGGGCGCTTTACTGCGCAGGGAGATGCCCAGGCCGCCACGGCGAATTGTCGTGGTGCTCTTTCCGTGAAGCACTTCAGTGTTATCGTCGCCAACCAGCTTTTTTCCTACTCTGTCGGCATAAACCGAATGAAACAGATGGATGCCTTCTTTATCTCCGATAACAATAAAACTGGCGTCGCTATGCGCGGCTATTTTTTGCATAAATTGATGAATCGCCGTGGTATCTCTTTCTACGACTTCTTTTCGCAAATTCGGAATAAGCGCAATTTCTTCCGCCTGTATTTTCGCCCTGGCTCCCATCTCCTGATAAAGCTGTTTTTCTACGTGCATATAATAGTATCCACCCAGTAAGGCAAATAATATGGAGAAAAAAGCAATCAGCGATATAAACAGTTTGATCTGAAATGAAACTTTCATAATGTTCAGGCATCGTCATCAGGGATACGTCACTGTATCATCTTTTGGCCTGAATGAAGCGATTTTGCCAGAAACCTGTGATCTTTTGCACAGCAGAATATATTTCAGTAGGCAGCGCGCAGGCGCAACGGTGTTGCCAAACGTTGCTTTAAATACGCGCTGAAAAGAAACCATAAAAACCACGGCGTTAAATAAGAGATAAATCACATAAAATAATAGAAACCATTAAAACTATAGAGACCATTAAAACTTCTTTTTGAATTCGTCAGTACTCACACAAAGTAAATATTGAAGCCCATAAACTAACCCTGAAAAATAACCGAGGGCTTAATAATGAGCACGACTGATGATTCTTTCTCTGTTACTCATGAACCGTTAAACATTCAGCGCTTGTCACTTAAAGAGCGCTGGTGGCACATTATGGATACATGGAAAATCGGTATTATTCCATTACCGATGTTTTTGTTGGCCGGCGCATTAATCGCGATTGATTGCCTGGGCGGGAAGCTGCCGAGCGATATTGTCGTGATGGTCGCCACGCTGGCTTTTTTTGGCTTTGCCTGCGGAGAGTTTGGGAAGCGTTTGCCCATCGTCGGCAAACTGGGGGCCGCCGCAATTTGCGCGACCTTTATTCCTTCCGCGTTAGTTTACTATGGCCTGCTGCCGGATGTGGTGGTGGAGTCGACGACCAAATTCTATAAATCTACCAACATCCTGTATCTCTATATCTGCTGCATTATCGTCGGCAGTATTATGAGTATGAATCGCACCGTGCTGATTCAGGGTTTCCTGCGTATTTTCTTCCCAATGTTATGCGGTGAAATCGTCGGCATGGTTGTTGGTATGGGCGTCGGCCTGGCGCTTGGCCTCGAACCCTTTCAGATTTTCTTCTTTATTATTTTACCCATCATGGCCGGCGGCGTTGGCGAAGGCGCCATTCCGCTTTCAATTGGCTATGCGACCCTGTTACACATGGATCAAGGGGTGGCGCTTGGTCGTATCTTACCGATGGTGATGCTGGGCAGTCTGACCGCCATTATCATCTCCGGCTGCCTGAACCAACTGGGCAAGCGCTTCCCGCATCTGACCGGCGAAGGTCAATTGATGCCAAACCGTGCGAATGCCGATGAACAATCGCCGTCACTGGCGGAAGGCGTCTCTGGCAAAACGGATGTGACCACGATTGCCGCAGGCGCGCTGCTGGCGATACTGCTCTATATGCTGGGGATGTTAGGGCACAAGCTGATTGGCTTGCCCGCACCGGTTGGCATGTTGTTTGTGGCTGTGCTGGTCAAGTTAGTTAACGGCGTATCGCCCCGCGTTCTTGAAGGCTCGCAAGTGGTGTACAAATTCTTCCAGACTTCAGTGACTTATCCCATTCTGTTCGCGGTTGGCGTAGCCATTACGCCGTGGGAGGAGCTGGTGAACGCCTTCACCCTGACCAATCTTCTGGTCATTATCAGTACCGTTGCTGCGCTGGTCGCGACAGGATTCTTTGTCGGTAAAAAAATCGGTATGCATCCTATTGATGTCGCCATTGTCTCCTGCTGTCAGAGTGGGCAAGGCGGTACGGGCGACGTAGCGATTTTAACCGCAGGCAACCGCATGAGCCTGATGCCATTCGCACAAATTGCGACGCGTATCGGTGGGGCGATAAATGTTTCCATTTCGCTGCTGGTGCTGGGTAACTTTCTTATTTAATTGAAGTATGCAGGATTGATAATTATGAAACTCGCAAGCTTTCTTTATCAGGGCACTCGCAGCTATGGCATCGTTACTGCCGGAGGCGTTATTGATTTGGGGAACCGCATCGGCGACCAGTATCGGGACCTGAAGGCGCTATTGCAGGGGGATGGTCTGGAGCAGGCGCGGCGCTTCGCGCAGGCGCCGGTCGATCTAAAAATGGATGCAATCACCTTTTTACCGGTAATAGAGCGACCGGAAAAAATACTCTGTGTCGGCATGAACTACGCCGAAAAGCGCCAGGAGTTCGATCAGCATGACCCCGCGCCGACGCTGTTTGTTCGTTTTGCGGATTCGCAAACCGGGCACAACATGCCGGTACTCAAGCCACGTCATTCGCATGAGTTTGATTACGAGGGGGAGCTGGCGGTGATCATAGGTAACGGTGGCGAGAATATCTCCCGCGACCATGCGCTTGACCATGTCGCCGGATACAGCTGCTATATGGATGGCTCCGCACGCGACTGGCAGCACAGCTGGTTTACTGCGGGGAAAAACTGGCGGCAGACCGGCGCTTTTGGCCCGTGGATGGTCACTGCCGATGAAATTCCCGACCCGCATCAGCTGGCGATCCGCACCTGGCTCAACGGCCGCATGGTACAGGAAGATAACACCAGCAGTATGATCCATAAAGTTGCTGAATTAATTGAGTATATAAGCACTTTCACCCGTCTTAATTCCGGTGACGTCATCATTACGGGCTCGCCGGGCGGCGTAGGGAAAAAGAGGAATCCGCCGTTATTCATGCAGGAAGGCGATCGTATTGAGGTGGAGATTGAGCACATTGGCCATCTGAGTAATGTCATTATGGAAGCCCCGCTACAGGCCTTTGCGGCGGCGCATTAATACGATGAGCCAACACGTTTTGGCGTATGGGATTAATGACAAATTTTGTTTCGTCTCCTTTTGTCGGTCGGTCGCTTGCCAACCGGCAAAAGGTTTGCCAATAATCGGATGCCAACCCTGGAGCTTGTCATCTTTTTATGGAGGAAACATGCGCCTGCCCATTATTCTGGACACCGATCCGGGTATCGACGATGCCGCCGCCATCGCCGCCGCCCTGTTTGCCCCGCAGCTTGACCTGCAACTGATGACCACCGTCGCGGGGAATGTCTCCGTAGAGAAAACCACCCGCAACGCGCTGCAACTGCTGCATTTCTGGAACATGGATATCCCGCTGGCGCAGGGGGCCGCCACGCCGCTGCTGCGCCCGTTGCGCGATGCTGCTTACGTCCACGGCGAGTCGGGCATGGAAGGCTATGACTTTGTCGCCCATGATTGCCAGCCATTGGCAAAACCGGCCTTTATCGCCATTCGGGATGCCCTGATGAGCGCCCCGGAACCCGTCACGCTGGTCGCGATCGGCCCGTTGACCAATATTGCGCTGCTGCTGACTCACTACCCGGAATGCGCTTTTAACATTCGTCGTCTGGTGATCATGGGCGGTTCTGCGGGGCGGGGGAACTTTACGCCGAACGCCGAATTCAATATTGCCGTCGACCCGGAAGCCGCTTCCCGCGTTTTCCAGAGTGGGATAGAGATTGTGATGTGCGGGCTGGACGTGACCAACCAGGCCCTGCTGGCGCCGGATTATCTGGCAAAACTGCCCGAACTTAACCGGACGGGAAAAATGCTGCATGCATTGTTTAGTCACTACCGCAGCGGTAGCATGAACACCGGGCTGCGCATGCATGATCTCTGCGCCATTGCCTGGCTGGTTCGCCCGGATCTGTTCACCGTTAAACCCTGTTTTGTCGCGGTAGAGACGCAGGGGGAATACACCGCAGGCACAACGGTTGTTGATATTGAAGGCCGGCTGGGTAAAAGCCCTAACGTGCAGGTGGCGCTGGAGATTGATGTAGCTGGCTTCCAGCAGTGGGTCGCCGACGTGCTGGCGCTGGCGCCCTAGGCTAGGATTTTAGTTGTTGGCTAAGGTAATCAATCATGGCCCGTATTTTGAGAGGCATATGCTTGTTTCCAGCCCACAAAAGCCATAGCTCGCCGGAGTAGTTGCTGATAAACGTCCACTCCGGCAACACCTGCATGATTTCGCCGTCTTGTAACGCTTCTCTGGCCGTGAATGCAGGGAGACTGCCAATTCCCAGATGGCGCTTTACTGCGTCCAGTCTTACACCCGTATGATTAGCCGCATAGCGCCCCGTTGTTTGAACGACTTCTGTCTTGCCTTGTTTACGAAATTTCCAGCGTGAGTCCGTTGGCGTCTCTCCGAGGCTAATGCAACTGTGCTGACGTAAATCTTCCGGGTGCGTCGGTGTCCCCTGCTTTTGCAGATACTCTGGCGTGGCGCAGAGGATGTGGGTGATTGGCATTAACGGCTTGCCATGCAACCCGGGCGAGGGGGTATTGGTGATTTGCAGCGCCAGATCGACACCATCATCAATGAGATCCATATAGCGGTCTTCGAGCCTCAGGCAAACATCAACCAGGGGAAAACGTTCAAGAAATTGCGGGATCAGTGGATGAATAACGAAGCGTCCGACGGCTTTGGGGACGCTGAGCGTAATCTTTCCCTGAGGAACGTGTTGTACGCTTCCCCCGGAATCAATGGCCTGTCGCGCTGCTTCCAGCATCATTTTCGCATGTTCATACACCATCTTTCCTGTTTCACTTAATGCCAGCTTACGTGTTGAACGATGCAACAACTGGCTGCCCGTTTCGCGTTCAAGGCGTGAAACGCTGCGGCTCATGGCTGATGGGGTCACACCTGCTGCGCGCGCTGCGGCAGAAAAGCTACCGTGATCAACAATCAACACAAAAGTGGCCAGATCGGGAAGGAGTGTCAAATTCATTTGTGTTTCTCAGGCAAAGATTCATTGCCGGGCAGGCGGATTATCTGCTCCGGGATAAATAATATACTGCCCTTCACGACAGGAGGACATATGACAGAACGTCTTTATTACAACACCGATGATACAGAAGGCATGGCATGTGTGACGGGGTGCTCTCCACAAATGGATGGCTTGTATGCCGTTACGCTCGATAAAACATTATTCCACCCTCAGGGAGGTGGACAACCCGCAGACAAAGGCTGGATTGCGGATATTCCAGTTTGCGGAATCATGTTACGTGATAATCAAATTATACATATTCTGCCGCAACCCGTTGCAGCGGGAGTGGTGCAGCTAAAAGTCGATGCACAGACACGTTTGCTCAACTCTCGTCTGCATTCAGCAGGCCATCTTATCGGGTGTGCGGGAGAAACATGGGGTTGGTCGCCAGTGAAAGCGCACCACTGGCCGGGTGAGGGGCGCATTACCTTTTCAGCAGGTGAACATGCTCGTCTTCCTGATGCTGAAAATCTGCTGGCGTGTATTGAGCAGTGGCAGGCGAAGGATTATGCCCGCCGAATTGAGTTTGACGGTGAGCGACGTAAAGTGGGGTTTGGCGAACTTCCGATGTACTTCTGTGGAGGAACACATGTCACTTCGCTCGGCCAACTTGGTCGTATAACGATCGGTGGGATCAAAATGAAGAAAGGGCAGCTCATCATTAACTATTCCATTGAATAGCGTCCATTTGCTCTTGATCGCAGGCAGAGTTGCCTGCGATGTCCCGCTTTTCCCGCATATAGCTTTTACTGATATCTCTCCCTGTTTATCATTAAATTCTAATTATCGACGTTTTTGGCTAGCGGCGCGGCGTGGCGCTGGTTAATCTGAAAACGATTTACGCAAAATTAACAAAAGAGAATAGCTATGCATGATGCACAAATCCGCGTTGCCATCGCGGGAGCCGGGGGACGCATGGGACGTCAGCTGATTCAGGCCGCCCTGGGGATGGACGGCGTTCAACTCGGCGCGGCGCTGGAGCGGGAAGGTTCTTCATTACTGGGCAGCGATGCCGGTGAATTAGCAGGCGCAGGGAAAACGGGCGTCACCGTGCAAAGTAGCCTGGAAGCGGTAAAAGATGATTTTGACATCTTTATCGATTTTACTCGCCCGGAAGGGACGCTGGCGCACCTGGCGTTTTGCCGTCAGCACGGTAAAGGCATCGTCATTGGCACGACGGGATTTGATGACGCAGGCAAGCAGGCCATTCGCGATGCCGCGCAGGATATCGGCATTGTGTTCGCCGCCAACTTTAGCGTCGGTGTTAACGTCATGCTGAAGCTACTTGAGAAAGCGGCGAAAGTGATGGGCGACTATACCGATATTGAAATTATCGAAGCGCACCATCGCCATAAAGTGGATGCGCCGTCAGGCACCGCGCTGGCGATGGGGGAAGCGATCGCCCACGCGCTGGACAAAGATCTGAAAGCGTGTGCGGTATACAGTCGTGAAGGTTATACCGGCGAACGCGTGCCGGGCACCATCGGTTTTGCGACGGTTCGTGCTGGCGACATTGTGGGTGAACATACCGCGATGTTTGCTGATATCGGTGAACGTATTGAAATCACGCATAAGGCCTCCAGCCGTATGACGTTTGCGAATGGCGCGGTCAGATCGGCTATCTGGCTAAAATCAAAGCCAAATGGTCTTTTTGATATGCGAGATGTGCTGGATTTAAACAATTTATAGCTTGTTTTTACCCTTCGTGATGTGGTTATGGTAATCATAATTTGTTGATTACATGGGGCAATAATTTATTGCCCTATTATTTTTAACTTTATCTTTCTATTTTTTATTTAAACTCGTGAATTTATCTGTTTTCTTCTGTTTATTTGTTGCTTTTATGTAAATTTTGACCAAATGGTCCACTTTTTTCTTCTCACTGGTTTCATAATGCATTCTTTCAGCCACGCAAGCGTTTTCCAGGACAAGTTAGCTGATCTTTTTGCCTGTTAAATCAGAACATCCTTCCCTGAGTCGTAAAACAATACAAAAAATACCGCCTTTAAGTTGACTTTTACCCGCCTTATCTTCAGAATGCCGCCGTTTGCCAGAAATCCACGGGTAAGCAGATTTGCATTGATTCAGGTTATACAAATGAATTAATATGCAAATAAAGTGAGTGAATATTCTCTGGAGGGTGTTTTGATTAAGTCAGCGCTATTGGTTCTGGAAGACGGAACCCAGTTTCACGGTCGGGCCATAGGGGCAACAGGTTCGGCGGTTGGGGAAGTCGTTTTCAATACTTCAATGACCGGTTATCAAGAAATCCTCACTGATCCTTCCTATTCCCGCCAAATTGTCACTCTTACTTATCCTCATATCGGTAATGTCGGTACCAATGAAGCCGATGAAGAATCCTCTCAGGTTCATGCGCAAGGTCTGGTCATTCGCGATCTGCCGCTGATTGCCAGCAACTTCCGCAATACTGAAGACCTCTCTTCTTACCTGAAACGCCATAACATCGTGGCTATTGCCGATATTGATACCCGTAAGCTGACGCGCCTGCTGCGTGAGAAGGGCGCACAGAACGGCTGCATTATCGCGGGTGATAACCCGGATGCGGCACTGGCGCTGGAGAAAGCGAAAGCCTTCCCGGGCCTCAACGGAATGGATCTGGCGAAAGAAGTGACCACCGCTGAATCCTATAGCTGGACGCAGGGAAGCTGGACGCTTGCAGACGACCTGCCGGAAGCCAAATCAGAAACTGACCTGCCGTTCCACGTTGTGGCTTACGACTACGGCGCGAAACGCAACATCCTGCGTATGCTGGTAGACAGAGGCTGCCGCCTGACGGTGGTTCCGGCGAAGACCTCCGCCGAAGAGGTGCTGAAGATGAACCCGGACGGTATCTTCCTCTCTAACGGCCCTGGCGATCCGGCGCCGTGCGACTACGCTATCGAGGCGATTCAGGCATTCCTCGAAACCGATATTCCGGTTTTCGGCATCTGCCTCGGCCATCAGCTGCTGGCGCTGGCGAGCGGCGCGAAAACCATCAAGATGAAGTTCGGCCACCACGGCGGTAACCATCCGGTAAAAGATATCGATAACAATACCGTGATGATTACGGCGCAGAACCACGGTTTTGCGGTGGATGAGGCTTCTATGCCTGCAAATCTGCGAGTGACGCACAAATCGCTGTTCGACGGCACTCTGCAAGGGATTCATCGTACCGATAAACCGGCGTTCAGCTTCCAGGGGCACCCTGAGGCGAGCCCTGGCCCGCATGATGCCGCGCCATTGTTCGACCACTTTATCGAGTTAATTGAGCAGTACCGTCAGTCCGCGAAATAATCAGGAGTAAACAGAGCCATGCCAAAACGTACAGACATAAAAAGTATCCTGATTCTGGGTGCGGGCCCGATTGTTATCGGCCAGGCGTGTGAGTTTGACTACTCTGGCGCCCAGGCGTGTAAAGCGCTGCGTGAAGAAGGTTATCGCGTCATCCTGGTGAACTCTAACCCCGCGACCATCATGACCGACCCGGAAATGGCCGATGCGACCTACATCGAGCCGATTCACTGGGAAGTGGTGCGTAAAATTATTGAGAAAGAGCGCCCGGATGCGGTGCTGCCGACGATGGGCGGCCAGACGGCGCTGAACTGCGCGCTGGAGCTGGAGCGTCAGGGCGTGCTGGCAGAGTTCGGCGTGACCATGATTGGCGCCACTGCCGATGCGATTGATAAAGCCGAAGACCGCCGCCGTTTCGACGTGGCGATGAAGAAAATCGGCCTCGACACTGCCCGCTCCGGTATTGCGCATACGATGGAAGAGGCGCTGGCGGTTGCCGCTGACGTCGGTTATCCGTGCATTATCCGTCCATCCTTTACGATGGGCGGCACCGGCGGTGGTATTGCCTACAACCGCGAAGAGTTCGAAGAAATTTGCGCGCGCGGTCTGGATCTCTCCCCAACCAACGAACTGCTGATTGATGAGTCGCTGATTGGCTGGAAAGAGTACGAAATGGAAGTAGTGCGTGATAAGAACGACAACTGCATTATCGTCTGCTCCATTGAGAACTTTGACGCGATGGGCATTCACACCGGTGATTCCATCACGGTGGCTCCGGCGCAAACGCTGACGGACAAAGAGTACCAAATCATGCGTAACGCCTCGATGGCGGTACTGCGTGAAATCGGCGTGGAAACCGGCGGTTCCAACGTTCAGTTTGCGGTGAACCCGAAAAACGGTCGTCTGATTGTCATCGAAATGAACCCGCGCGTCTCCCGCTCCTCGGCGCTGGCGTCAAAAGCCACCGGCTTCCCGATTGCCAAAGTGGCGGCGAAACTGGCGGTGGGTTACACCCTCGATGAACTGATGAACGACATCACCGGCGGCCGTACTCCGGCATCGTTCGAACCGTCCATCGACTACGTTGTCACCAAAATTCCTCGCTTCAACTTTGAAAAATTCGCGGGCAGCAACGACCGTCTCACCACCCAGATGAAATCCGTCGGCGAAGTGATGGCGATTGGCCGCACTCAGCAGGAATCCTTACAGAAAGCGCTGCGCGGCCTGGAAGTGGGCGCCGCTGGTTTTGACCCGAAAGTGAGCCTGGATGACCCGGAAGCGCTGACCAAAATTCGTCGCGAGCTGAAAGATGCGGGCGCCGAGCGTATCTGGTACATCGCTGATGCGTTTCGCGCGGGGCTGTCTGTCGATGGCGTCTTTAACCTGACCAACATCGACCGCTGGTTCCTGGTGCAGATTGAGGAACTGGTTCGTCTGGAAGAGAAAGTGGCAGAGCTTGGCATCACCGGTCTCGACGCTGACTTCCTGCGGATGCTGAAGCGCAAAGGCTTCGCCGATGCGCGCCTGGCTAAACTGGCGGGCGTGCGCGAAGCGGAAGTGCGCAAACTACGCGACCAGTTCAACCTGCACCCGGTTTACAAGCGCGTGGACACCTGTGCGGCGGAATTTGCTACCGACACCGCCTACATGTACTCCACTTATGAAGATGAGTGCGAAGCGAATCCGAACCAGGATCGCGACAAAATCATGGTGCTCGGCGGCGGCCCGAACCGTATCGGCCAGGGGATTGAATTTGACTACTGCTGTGTACACGCCTCGCTGGCGCTGCGCGAAGACGGTTACGAGACCATTATGGTCAACTGTAACCCGGAAACGGTCTCCACCGACTACGACACCTCCGACCGCCTGTACTTCGAGCCGGTCACGCTGGAAGATGTGCTGGAAATCGTGCGCGTCGAGAAACCGAAAGGCGTCATCGTGCAGTACGGCGGCCAGACTCCGCTGAAACTGGCGCGCGCGCTGGAAGCGGCAGGCGTGCCGGTTATCGGCACCAGCCCGGATGCGATTGACCGCGCGGAAGACCGTGAGCGCTTCCAGCAGGCGGTTGACCGTCTGAAACTGAAACAGCCTGCTAACGCCACCGTGACGGCGATTGAACAGGCCGTTGAGAAGGCAAAAGAGATTGGTTATCCGCTGGTGGTTCGCCCGTCCTACGTGTTGGGCGGCCGCGCGATGGAAATCGTTTACGACGAAGCTGACCTGCGTCGTTACTTCCAGACCGCAGTCAGCGTCTCTAACGATGCGCCGGTACTGCTGGACCGCTTCCTTGATGACGCGGTGGAAGTGGATGTGGATGCTATCTGCGACGGTGAAATGGTGCTGATTGGCGGCATCATGGAACACATCGAACAGGCGGGCGTGCACTCCGGTGACTCCGCATGTTCTCTGCCGGCCTACACGTTAAGCAAAGAGATTCAGGACGTGATGCGCCAGCAGGTGCAGAAACTGGCCTTTGAGTTGCAGGTGCGTGGTCTGATGAACGTGCAGTTCGCGGTGAAAGACAACGAAGTCTACCTGATTGAAGTGAACCCGCGTGCGGCGCGTACCGTACCGTTCGTCTCCAAAGCGACCGGCTTACCGCTGGCGAAAGTGGCGGCGCGCGTGATGGCGGGCAAATCGCTGACCGAGCAGGGCGTGACGAAAGAAATCATCCCGCCGTACTACTCGGTGAAAGAAGTGGTGCTGCCGTTCAACAAATTCCCGGGCGTTGACCCGCTGTTAGGGCCAGAAATGCGCTCTACCGGGGAAGTGATGGGCGTCGGCCGCACCTTCGCTGAAGCGTTCGCCAAAGCGCAGCTTGGCAGCAGCTCGACGATGAAGAAATCGGGCCGTGCGCTGCTCTCCGTTCGTGAAGGCGACAAAGAACGCGTGGTGGACCTGGCGGCGAAGCTGCTGAAACAGGGCTTCGAACTGGATGCGACTCACGGTACGGCGATTGTGCTGGGTGAGGCGGGTATCAACCCGCGTCTGGTCAACAAGGTGCATGAAGGTCGTCCGCACATTCAGGACCGTATCAAGAATGGCGAATACACCTACATCATCAACACCACCGCAGGTCGTCAGGCGATTGAGGACTCTAAACTGATTCGCCGCAGCGCGTTGCAGTATAAAGTGCATTACGACACGACCCTGAACGGTGGCTTCGCCACGACGATGGCGCTGAACGCCGATGCGACTGAAAAGGTGATCTCCGTACAGGAAATGCACGCGCAAATTACGAAGTAAGCGGCTGACGCATTTATCTGGTGATATAAAAAGGTTCCTGCAAAGGAACCTTTTTTTACGCCATAAGGTCATTCCTGGTCACATACGCTTCCTGGATGTGGTTTTCAATGTAACAAGCACGATTTCGCTCACACTAATCAACAATTAAGTCGCATACTATCCCCTTATATCCACAATTTATTTATGGTTAATGGCGTTATTTATATTCAGGCCATAACGAACCGTAGCAAGATTTTTAATTTGTAAAATGGTGTGCTTATGAGTGAAAAATATGTTGAGAAACCACTTTATTTGTTAATTGCTGATTGGGTAATGGCAGAAAACCGGTGGGTGAGCGCCAAAGAGATCGCGAAGCAATTTAATATGGATTATTGCAAAGCGATTAATACGGTTTCGTATATTCTTTCTGAAGTGGGGGAAATAGAGTGCGAGACCAGGACGATCCCTAATCAGCTGGAAGGGCGAGGATGCCAGTGCCAGCGTCTGGTGCGTATTAAGCGTATTGACGCGCAGCTCTATGCGCGTTTGGGTCATAGCGCGCAGGAGAAGATGGTAAAAGCGGAGAGAACCCCGCGAATGCCGGTTCCGCCCGCAGAGCTAAACCGCGAGCAGAAATGGCAGATGATGCTATCAAAAAGTATGCGTCGGTAATGTCGGTGTGCCGGATGATGGCGTAAATGCCTTATCCGGCCTGCAACGGCGTGTTGACCCGTAGGCCGGATAAGCGTTAGCGCGATCCGGCACAAAGCGCTACGCCGATTTTGGCTTCACCTCCGTCGTGCCTTTCAGGCGCGGCCGGTTCTTTTCGACCTGAGTTAAGGGTTGCGTTTCACATAGCGATGCCCGACAGCGTACCGCGAGATCCTGATATTCCTGCGTGTTGAGCCTTTTCCAGTGCAGCTCTTCATCCGTGATATCACGTTTGACGCGCGCAGGCGCGCCAACCAGCAGTTGCCTGGGCGCGCCGACAAAACCCGCTTTTACAAAACTCATGGCGGCGACGATACTCTCTTCGCCGATGATTGCGCCATCCATGATTACGCTGTTCATGCCCACCAACGCATCACGACCAATCACGCAGCCGTGAAGGATTGCGCCGTGCCCGATATGCCCGTTTTCATGCACGATGGTGTCGGTATCGCAATAACCGTGCATGATGCAGCCATCCTGAAGGTTAGCGCCCGCCTCAAGAATCAGACGCCCATAGTCGCCGCGCAGCGATGCAAGCGGGCCGATGTAGACGCCGGCGCCGACGATGACATCGCCAATCAACACGGCGCTGGGATGCACGTACGCCTCTGGATGTACTACCGGAATCAGGCCTTCAAAGGCGTAATAGCTCATGGTTATTCCTCCGTGATTGTTGTCGGATGGCGGCTGCGCCTTATCCGACCTACGGCAGTAGGCGGATAAGCGTTAGCGCCATCCGGCAGCGCGGCGCTAGCGGCCTTTCCAGACCGGATCGCGTTTTTCGGCAAACGCCTGCGGGCCTTCGATCGCATCTTCAGAGTGCAGTACCGACGGGTAGTGCTTCAATGCGCCGCTGCGAATGTAGCGATAACCTTCTTCCACCGGCATTTCGCTGGTTGCGCGGTAGATCTCTTTGAGGGCGGCGATCGCCAACGGCGCGCTGTTCACCAACTGTTGCGCCAGTTCGCGGGCGCTGTCCATTAACGCTTGCTGGCTGACAACCCGGTTCACAATTCCCCAGCGCAAGGCTTCTTCTGCGTCCATTCGTCTGCCGGTCATCAGCATTTCGTTGACGACAGCAGGCGGCAACAGCTTAGGCAGGCGCAGCACGCCGCCGCTGTCAGGCACAATGCCGAGCTTTGCTTCAGGCAGCGCGAAACTGGCGTTATCGGCGCAGACGATAAAATCCGCCGCCAGCGCCAGTTCGAACCCGCCGCCGAAGGCATAGCCGTTAACGGCGGCAATCACCGGTTTATCCAGGTCAAAGATCTCGGTTAAACCGGCAAACCCGCCGGGGCCAAAATCGGCGTCCGGGGCTTCGCCTTCGGCTGCCGCTTTTAAATCCCAGCCTGCGGAGAAGAATTTTTCGCCGCCACCGGTGATGATCGCCACACGCAATTCGGGATCGTCACGGAAATTGAGAAAAACTTCGCCCATCTCAAAACTGGTTTTTGCGTCTATTGCATTCGCTTTCGGGCGATCCAGCGTAATTTCCAGAATCGGGCCGTGACGGGTCAAATGTAATGATTCACTCATATCTTCACTCCATTATTTAAAATCGGACGGGTAAGAATGCTTATTTCAGGTTCTTTTTAATTATTTTTCCTGAACAGTTTCGGGGCAGATCATTTCTTATCTCAAGAAAAGAGGGGACTTTGAATTTCGCCATATTCTGTTCACAGAAAGCGAAAAACTCCTCTTCCGTTAATGTTTCACCTTCATTAAGCACCACAAAGGCTTTAATGGCTTCATCGCGGATCGAATCGTGAATACCAATAACGACGATGTCCTGAATTTTGGGATGAGCCGAAATAATGTTTTCCAGTTCGACGCAGGAGACATTTTCACCGCCGCGTTTAATCATGTTGCAACGCCTGTCAACGAAATAGAAAAATCCCTCCTCATCCCGATAGCCGGAATCACCGGTATGCAGCCAGCCGTTGGCTTCCAGCGCTTTGGCGGTGGCTTCCGGCCTGGCGTAATACTCTTTAAAGAGGGTTTTTCCCGGCACGCCTTTAATACAGATTTCACCGATTTCTCCGGCGGGCAGCGAGCGGTTCTGCTCATCGCGGATGTCCGCCTCATAGCAAAATCCAGGGCGACCAATAGATGGCCAGCGCCGTTTATCGCCGGGACGATCGCCAATAATGCCGACAATGGTTTCCGTCATCCCGTAAGAGGTCAGCAGTCGGACGCCGAAACGTGCAATAAAAGCGTCTTTTTCCTGCACGGAAAGGTTGAGATAGAACATCACTTCGCGCAGACAATGCTGCCTCTCTTCCGGGGAAGCGGGCTGCACCATCAGCGTCCTGATCATCATCGGAATACATTCCGTGACGGTGGCGCGATACTTTCGTACCTGTCCCCAGAACGCGCGGGCGCTGTATTTTTCGATCAGCACAAAGGTGCTGCCTGCGGAGAATGCCGCCATTGCCGCAGTACACTGACAGTCAATATGAAAGGCGGGCATCACCGTCAGATAGACGTCATCTTCACGCAGCGCACACTGCCAGGAGGAGTAGTAACCCGCAAAACGCAGGTTGTAATGGGTAATGACCACGCCTTTTGGCCGCGAGGTGGTGCCAGAAGTAAACAGAATCTCCGCCGTGTCGTCAGTGGATAACGGCGGCGCATAGCACAATGTGGCAGGCTGCTGGTCTTTCAATTGAGAAAAATGGCTAACGTTATCTTCAACGGGCGCATTTTCGCCAATCAGACAGATATGATTGAGCAGGGTATCGTCCTCAAGCAGTATCTGGCGATACATCGGATAAAATTCAGCGCTGGTGACGATGAGCTGCGCGCGGCTGTTCTGTAAAATCCAGGCGCTCTCTTCGCGCAAGAGCCTGGCATTGATCGGCACCATGATGGCGCCAATTTTGGCCAGACCAAACCAGCAGAAAAAGAACTCCGGGCAGTTATCCAGATGCAGCGCGACGTTATCGCCTTTCTGAATGCCTGAGGCGAGGAAAAGGTTCGCCGTGCGGTTGATCTCCTCATTCAGCGACGCGTAGCTGAATTGCCGGACAACGCCTTCGCTGGATTCAAAAATAAGCGCCGTTTTATTTCCGTATACCTCGGCCAGGTCGTCCCACATCTGACGTAAGTTTTGTCCGCCAACGATATCCATTGCACTGTTATCCGTTCGAAAATAGGCATGCGCGCTAACCGGATAAACCGGTTAGCGCTTTGCGTTTAATCCTCAACTTTGGCCAGACCCTTGCTGACCAGTTCCTGTATATCTGCTTCGTTGTAACCGATGTTTTTTAGAATGGCGGCGGTGTCCATGCCATGCGACGGCATGCCACGCCAGATTTTCCCTGGGTTGTTTTTGAATTTCGGCATGATGTTTGGCCCTTTACAGGTGCGGCCATCCATCGTGTGCCACTCGGTAATGGATTCGCGGGCGACGTACTGCGGGTTGCTTTCCAGTTCTGGAATGGTCAGCACTTTCGCGCAGGCGATATTCAGCTCGGCGAAACGCGCCTGCACGTCGGCGATGGAACGGGTCGCCAGCCACGCATCCAGTTTTTCCTCGACTAACGGCCCGTAAGGGCACTCAACGCGATGGATAAGCTGGGTGCCTTCCGGCACCTCTGGCGTACCCAGAATGTGCGCCAGGCCGATATCCTTAAAGCACTCGTTGATCTGCGTAATGCCGACCAGCTCCATCACGATGTAACCGTCTGCGCATTTATACAGCCCGCATCCGGCGTAGTAGGGGTCTTTGCCTTTGGTCATGCGCGGGCAAATTTCGCCGCCGTTGAAGTAATCCATCATGAAGTACTGACCCATGCGCAGCATTACTTCATACATCGCCACATCAATGCTCTCGCCTTTGCCGGTTTCACGCACTCTGTGCAAAGCCGCCAGCGCGGCGGTGGTGGCGGTCATCCCGGAAAAATAGTCCGCCGTATACGGGAACGCGGGCATGGGTTGATCGACATCGCCGTTCTGAATCAGGTAGCCGCTAAAGGCCTGGGCGATGGTGTTGTAAGCCGGGAGGTTGGTGTACTCCTCCGTGCCGTACTGGCCGAAACCGGAAAGGTGGGCGATCACCAGTTTGGGGTTGTGTTCCCACAGCACGTCATCGGTAATTCCGCGACGGGCAAACGCCGGGCCTTTGCTGGCTTCGATGAAGATGTCAGTGGTTTCCATGAGTTTCAGAAACGCTTCCCGACCTTCATCTTTGAAGATGTTAAGGGAGAGGGCATGCAAGTTTCGGCGTGAAAGCTGCGGATAGTTCGGCTGGACGCGAATGGTATCGGCCCAGGCGACGTTTTCAATCCAGATCACTTCCGCTCCCCACTCTGCGAACATTTGTCCGGCGAACGGCCCGGCGATTTCAATCCCGGAGAACACGACCCGCAATCCGGCGAGCGGCCCGAAAGTGGGCATCGGTAAACGGTTCATAAATAAATTCCTGCATTTTTTGTAGGCCCGGCAAGCGCAGCGCCACCGGGCAAATTGCCGGATGGCGGCATAAACGCCTTATCCGGCCTACGATGTTTGTAGGCCCGGCAAGCGCAGCGCCACCGGGCATATCGCCGGATGGCGGCGTAAACGCCTTATCCGGCCTACGATGTTTGTAGGCCCGGTAAGCGTAGCGCCACCGGGCATGTTGCCGGATGGCGGCGTAAACGCCTTATCCGTCCTACGATGGACCGGGCAATGTTTAACGGTATTGCTTCAGCACGGCGCGGCCGAGCGTCAGGATCTGCATTTCGTCAGAGCCGCCGGAGACGCGGTCAACGCGCAGGTCACGCCAGAAACGCGTAATGCGGTGGTTGCCCGCAATCCCGACGCCGCCCAATACCTGCATGGCGCTGTCTACCACGTCAAACGCGGCGTTGGCGCAGAAGTATTTACACATCGCGGCATCGCCCGAGGTGATGGTGCCGTTATCCGCTTTCCACGCGGCTTCCAGCAGCATGTTTTTCATGGAGTTTAATTTGATCGCCATATGCGCGAACTTCTCCTGAATCAGCTGGAAGCGGCCGATCGTCTCGCCAAACTGCACGCGCTGATTGGCGTAACGCGCAGCGTCTTCGAACGCGCACATCGCCGTACCGTAGTTGGTTAAAGCCACCAGAAAACGTTCGTGGTCGAACTCTTCTTTTACGCGGTTAAAGCCATTACCTTCCCGGCCGAACATGTCTTTTTCGTCCAGCTCAACATCGTCAAAATTGATTTCACAGCAGCTGTCCATGCGCAGGCCGAGCTTCTCAAGTTTGTTAACCTTGATGCCGGGTTTGCTCATATCGACAAACCATTCGGTATAAATCGGTTTGTCCGGGGAGGCGCCGTCCCGTGCCATCACCACGATGTAGGGGGTGTAGGCGCTACTGGTGATGAAACACTTGCTGCCGTTAAGATAAACCTTACCATTTTTACGGGTATAGGTAGTTTTTAAACTGCCAACATCCGATCCCGCTCCCGGTTCGGTGATCGCCGAGTTCCACATCTGCTTGCCGGTTCCCTGGAACGCCATGATTTTATCAATTTGCTCCTGGGTCCCTTCACGCAGGAAAGTGTTAAAACCTCCTGGCAATTGGTACAACACGTAAGTGGGCGCGCCCAGACGCCCCAGTTCCATCCATACGGCGGCAACGGTGACGAAACCGGCTTCCAGCCCGCCGTGTTCTTCCGGGATCAACAGGCTGTCGATGCCCATATCCGCCAGCGCTTTCACAAAACGTTCCGGGTAGACGCTGTCGCGATCGCACTCGGCAAAGTAGGCTTCCCAGTTCTCACTGGCCATCAGTTCACGAATACCGGCGACAAACAGTTCCTGCTCGTCATTCAAATTAAAATCCATCTTCCAGCCTCATTTGTAAGGAGTTTATTGAGTTTATTTATCTTTCCAGTGCACTTTGGCGTCTTTGATAAAGGAGAGCGTTACCATGATGTTGACGAAGAACAGCGGGCATCCTCCGGCGATAATCGCGGTTTGAATGGGTTTTAACCCGCCGAGCGCTAACAGGACGATGCCGATAACGCCAACCAGCACCGACCAGCCGATACGTACCAGCAGCGGCGGCTCTTCACCGTCGCGCACTTCGCGGCAGGTGGACATGGCCAGCGTGTAGGAGCAGGCGTTAATCAGCGTGACGGTGGCGATAAAGCAGAGGATGAAGAATCCCCACATCGTAGCCGTGCTGAATGGCAGTGCGGCCCAGGTTTCGATGATGGCGCGCGCCACGCCGTGCTGATCGATAAGTTGTGGAATATTGAGGATATTTTTATCCATCAGCAGCAGGGTGTTGCTGCCAAGAACGGTCCACAGAATCCAGGTGGAGGCGGTCAGGCCGAGCACCATCCCAAAGCACAGTTCACGCACTGTACGGCCGCGGGAAATACGCGCGAGGAAGATACTCATTTGGATGGCGTAAATGACCCACCATGCCCAGTAGAAAACGGTCCAGCCCTGCGGGAAGCCGCCTTTGCCGATCGCATCGGTGTAGAACAACATGCGTGGCAGATACATCAACAGCATACCGACGGAATCGGTGAAGTAGTTCATGATGAAGCTGGCGCCGCTGACGATAAATACCCAGCCGAGCATCAGGAAGCTGAGATAGCTACGCACGTCACTGGCGATTTTCACCCCTTTTTGCAGGCCGCAGGCCACGCAAATGGCGTTCAGAACGATCCAGCAGGTAATGATGATGGCGTCCAGTTCCAGCGTATGAGGGATGCCGAACAGATACTGCATACACTCGGTCACCAGCGGCGTCGCCAGGCCGAGGCTGGTGCCCATCGCGAAGATCAGCGCCACCAGATAGAAGTTATCGACAATAGTACCGAATAACCCTTTCGCGTGTTTCTCGCCCACTAAAGGCACCAGCGTGGAGCTGGGACGAATCACGTCCATTTTGCGAACAAAAAAGAAGTAGGCGAACGCGACGGAGAGGAAGCTGTAAGTCGCCCACGGTAACGGCCCCCAGTGAAACAGGCTGTAGGCGAGGCCGATCTCTTTGGCGCCGTTGGAGCCAGGTGCCAGAGCAAAGGGCGGCGTCGAGATGTAATAATAAATTTCGATTGAGCCCCAGAACAGCACGGCGGCGGAAGTGCAGGAGGCGAACATCATGAAAATCCAGCTGGCGGTGCTGAATTCCGGCGGCTCATCACCTAATCTTTTTTTAGCGTAAGGGCCGAAGACCAGCCAGAACCAGCCAAAAAGCATCACCACCATGTACCATTCAAATGCCCAACCCCAGATATTTGTGACATAACTGAAGACGGCATTAATAACAATATTCGCAGCGTCGAGATCTCTGACGGTTAGCCAACAAAGTATCCCTACAATTATTAACGGCGGGAAAAAAACCTTAGGTTCAATCCCGGACTTTCTCTTTTCATTTTTCATGAGTCAATTCCAGTGTCAAAACGAAATTTATGTTACGTTCCCGTTTGTTATATTTTGTTTATTTTTCTTAGTAATAATCTGATGACAGTTAGACCTCAGAGTCGCTTTGGCGAGTAACTCATAATGGGTATTCATTTTGCGGTAATCTGTTATGTTTATCACACTTTTTCGTCTGGTGTTTTTGACCCTGATTTTCAAATAAAATTAATACAAAACAATTGGATGCGTTGAGTTTTGGTCGAATTGCGTGCATCTCTCATTCAATATTGGTGATCCATCAAACAATATTGAAAATTTTTATGTTCTACGGGGGCTGTTCAATATTAGTGAGGTGCTTAACAATATTGAAAGTTGTAAATATCAGCGTGTGACATTTTCAATATTGGTGATTAAAGTTTTATTTCCGAATTAAAGAGCGTGATATCTGTATTTAACACCGCCGATATGGATGACGTTTCCTTCATGATTTCTGGAGATGCAATGAAGATAATTACTTGTTACAAGTGCGTGCCTGATGAGCAGGATATTGCGATCAATAATGCCGATGGTTCATTAGATATCAGCAAAGCGGATGCCAAAATCAGTCAGTACGATCTGAATGCGATTGAAGCTGCCTGCCAGTTAAAGCAGCAGGCAAGCGATGCCCAGGTGATTGCCATGAGCGTAGGCGGCAAGGCGCTGACCAACGCCAAAGGGCGTAAAGATGTGCTCTCCCGTGGGCCAGATGAACTGGTCGTGGTGATAGACGACCAGTTTGAACAGGCTTTGCCGCAACGCACCGCCGCAGCGCTTGCCGCCGCCGCGCAAAAATCGGGCTTTGATCTGATCGTTTGCGGCGACGGTTCCTCCGACCTTTATGCCCAGCAGGTCAGCCTGCTGGTGGGTGAAACGCTGAACATTCCGGCCATCAACGGCGTGAGCAAAATCCTCTCCCTGACGGAAAGTGCGCTTACCGTTGAGCGTGAACTGGAAGATGAAATTGAAACCCTGAGTATTCCCCTGCCTGCGGTGGTGGCGGTCTCCACAGACATTAACTCTCCGCAGATCCCGTCGATGAAAGCGATTCTGGGCGCGGCAAAAAAACCGGTGCAGGTCTGGTCTGCGGCGGATATTGGTTTCAGTGCGCCAGACGCGTACTCCGTCCAGAAGGTCGCCGCACCGAAACAACGCGAGCGTCAGCGCATCGTTATTGAAGGCGATGGTGAAGAACAGATCGCCGCGTTCGCCGAACATCTGCGCAAAATCATTTAATTACCGGGGGATATTATGAACACGTTTTCTCATGTCTGGGTATTCAGCGATACCCCTTCTCGTCTGCCGGAACTGATGAGCGGCGCACTGGCTTCAGGCGAGCAGATTCATGCGTTTGTGCAGCACGACGCCGAGGGCGAGACGGCACGCCAGCTGGGGGCGAATCACATCTGGCATTTACGCGGTAAACCGGACGACTGCATGGTGGAAGATTACGCCGGGGTGATGGCGCAGACGATTCGCCAGCAGGGGGATTCGGGTCTGGTGCTGCTGCCTAATACCCGCCGTGGCAAACTGCTGGCGGCAAAGCTGGGATTTCGTCTCGCGGCGGCCGTCTCTAACGACGCCAGTGCGGTAACGCAGCAGGAGGGCCATGCGACCGTCCGGCATATGGTCTACGGCGGGCTGGCGATTGGCGAAGAGACCATCACATCACCGTATGCGGTGATCACCGTCGGCAGCGGCACGTTCGAGGCGCAACAGGCGGACGCGTCCCGCCACGGCGAGTCGCATGACGTGCAGTGGCAGTCGCCAGATGTCGTCGTAACGCGCACCGCAACGCAGGCGCGCCAGAGCAACACGGTCGATCTTGATAAAGCGCGACTGGTGGTTAGCGTCGGGCGCGGCATCGGCAGCAAAGAGAATATCTCGCTGGCCCAGGCGCTGTGTCAGGCCATTGGCGCGGAACTGGCGTGTTCTCGTCCGGTGGCGGAAAACGAAAAATGGATGGAGCACGAGCGTTATGTCGGCATCTCCAACCTGATGCTTAAACCAGAGCTTTACCTCGCGGTGGGCATTTCCGGGCAGATCCAGCACATGGTGGGCGCGAACGGTTCACAAACCATCTGCGCCATCAACAAAGATAAAAATGCGCCGATATTTCAATACGCTGATTACGGCATTGTCGGCGATGTGATGAAGATTCTGCCTGCGCTTACGAGCGCTTTAGCACGCTGATCCACTCGGGCAGGGCCTGTGGGTATCGGCCCTGCCGCTGACAGGTAAATCTGGAGTTCTTATGTCCGAAGATATCTTTGATGCCATCATCGTGGGGGCCGGACTGGCGGGTTCCGTCGCGGCGCTGGTGCTCGCCCGCGAAGGGGCGCAGGTGCTGGTTATTGAGCGCGGCAATTCCGCTGGCGCGAAGAATGTCACCGGCGGGCGCATCTACGCGCACAGTCTGGAGCGCATTATCCCCGGTTTTGCTGAACATGCCCCGGTTGAACGCGTGATCACCCATGAAAAACTCGCTTTTATGACCGAAAAAGGGGCGATGGCGGTGGATTACGTCAATGGCGAGGATGCCGCGCCTTCGCAGGTCTCTTATTCCGTATTGCGCAGTAAATTTGACGCTTGGCTGATGGAACAGGCTGAAGAGGCGGGCGCGCAGCTGATAACCGGCATCCGCGTGGATAATCTTGTTCAGCGCGACGGCAAAGTGGTGGGCGTTGAGGCGGATGGCGACGTTATTGAAGCGAAAACGGTCATTCTCGCTGATGGCGTGAACTCGCTGTTGGCGGAAAAGCTGGGAATGGCGAAACGTGTAGATGCCGCCCATGTCGCGGTAGGCGTAAAAGAGTTAATTGAGTTGCCTGAATCGGTCATTGTGGATCGCTTCGGATTACAGGGAAATGAAGGCGCGGCCTGTCTGTTTGCCGGTTCTCCGACCGACGGTCTGATGGGCGGCGGCTTCCTCTATACCAATAAAACGACCCTCTCTTTGGGGCTGGTTTGCGGTCTGCATCATCTGAAAGAGGCGAAAAAGTCGGTTCCACAAATGCTGGAAGATTTTAAACAGCATCCGGCGGTGGCGCCGCTGATTGCGGGCGGAAAACTGCTGGAGTACGCCGCGCACGTCGTCCCGGAAGCGGGAATGAATATGCAGCCGGAGCTGGTGGGCGACGGCGTGCTGATTGCCGGTGACGCCGCCGGTATGTGTATGAACCTCGGTTTTACGATTCGCGGTATGGACCTGGCCGTCGCGGCAGGGGAAGCGGCGGCGAAGACCGTACTTTCGGCCATGCAGAGCAACGATTTCAGCCGACAGGGGCTGGCGGAATATCGACAGCATCTCGACAACGGGCCGATGCGGGATATGCGTATGTACCAGCGCTTACCGGCGTTTCTGGACAACCCGCGTATGTTCACGCGCTACCCTGAAATGGCGGTGGGCATTGCCCGCGATCTGTTTACTGTCGATGGCAGCGCTCCCGTCCCTGTGCGTAAAAAAATCCTGCGCCACGCGAAGAAAGTGGGCTTCATCAACCTGATGAAGGATGGCATCAAAGGAGTGACCGTATTATGACTTCTCCCGTCAATGTGGACGTCAAACTGGGCGTCAATAAATTCAATGTGGATGAAGACAATCCGCACATCATCCTGAAAACCGAACCGGATAAGCAGGCGCTGGAGGTGCTGATCAAGGCGTGTCCGGCCGGGTTGTATAAAAAGCAGGACGACGGCAGCGTGCGTTTTGATTACGCCGGGTGCCTGGAGTGCGGCACCTGTCGAATTCTCGGGTTGGGGACGGCGCTGGAGAAATGGGAATACCCGCGCGGCACCTTTGGCGTGGAATTTCGCTACGGCTGAGGTTGATGCCGGATGGCGTCGCTGACGCGTCTTATCCGGCCTACAAAATACGTGATTCGTAGGCCTGATAAGCGTAGCGCCATCAGGCATCAAGTGAAAACAAAACAGGACGCGGCTATGCAGCAGCCCAGGAACTTTGACGACATTAAATTCTCCTCTATTCACCGCAGAATTATGCTGTGGGGAAGCGGCGGGCCGTTCCTGGACGGTTACGTACTGGTCATGATTGGCGTGGCGCTGGAGCAGCTCACGCCTGCGCTGAAGCTGGATGCGCAGTGGCTGGGGTTACTGGGGGCTGGCACGCTGGCCGGGCTGTTTGTCGGTACGTCGCTGTTCGGCTATATCTCAGACAAAGTGGGGCGACGTAAAATGTTCCTCATCGATATCATCGCCATTGGGGTGATATCGGTAGCGACGATGTTTGTCTCATCGCCGATGGAGTTGCTCGTCATGCGCGTGCTGATTGGGGTGGTGATTGGCGCGGATTATCCTATCGCCACCTCGATGATTACCGAGTTTTCCAACACCCGCCAGCGCGCCTTCTCGATCAGTTTTATTGCCGCGATGTGGTACGTCGGCGCCACCTGCGCCGACCTGGTCGGCTACTGGTTGTACGATGTGGCGGGCGGATGGCGCTGGATGCTGGGGAGCGCGGCAATTCCCTGCATTATGATCCTGATCGGGCGCTTCGATCTTCCCGAATCACCGCGCTGGCTGTTGCGTAAGGGGCGGGTTAAAGAGTGCGAGGAGATGATGATTAAACTGTTTGGCGAGCCGGTGGCGTTCGATGAAGAACCGCCCCAGGAGACGCGCTTCTTACAGCTGTTTAATCGCCGTCACTTCCCGTTTGTTTTGTTTGTCGCCGCCATCTGGACCTGCCAGGTCATCCCGATGTTCGCCATCTATACCTTTGGCCCGCAGATTGTCGGCCTGCTGGGGCTGGGCGTCGGGAAAAGCGCGGCGCTGGGCAATGTGGTGATCAGTTTGTTCTTTATGCTGGGCTGTATTCCGCCGATGTACTGGCTGAACAGCATAGGGCGACGGCCATTGCTGATCGGCAGCTTTGTCATGATGACGCTGGCGCTGGCTGTGCTGGGGCTGATCCCAGAAATGGGGATCTGGCTGGTGGTTGCGGCCTTTGCGGTGTACGCCTTTTTCTCCGGCGGCCCGGGGAACCTTCAGTGGCTCTACCCGAATGAGCTGTTCCCGACGGATATTCGCGCGTCTGCCGTGGGCGTCATTATGTCCCTGAGTCGAATTGGCACCATCCTTTCAACGTGGGCGCTGCCGATCTTCATCACCAGATATGGGATCAGCTACGTCATGCTGATGGGGGCGGGAATTTCACTTATCGGTCTGCTTATTTCCATCGCCTTTGCGCCGGAGACGCGTGGACTGACGCTTGCCCAGACGAGCAGTATGACGATTCGCAACAAGCCCCTGTACTAGGGGATATCTTCAGAGTGTTCTGTATTTTCTTTTAAGGTCAGTCAGTTAGTCTATAGTTAATGGGTATTCCACTGAAAATGACTGAAAAGCAGGGAGAACACCATGCAAAAACAACTTCTTATTGCGTCTCTTTTTGCCGCTGCGACGGTATTTACCGTAGCGGGCTGTTCATCAAACCAGGCCATAAAAACCACCGACGGCAAAACGATCGTCACCGATGGTAAACCACAGGTCGATGATGATACCGGACTGGTGTCCTACAAAAACGCAGAAACCGGTAAAACGGAACAGATCAACCGCGATCAGGTGAAGAACATGAGCGAACTGGATAATTAATTCAGTTTTATCCATTTAGCTGCTCAATAATATTCACTATTAGCCTGTTAAATTACTGACTACACTCTGTGATAAAACAGAGATGTAAAATAACAGGCTACTTCATGATCCTCATTATTTATGCCCATCCGTATCCGCAGCACTCGCATGCGAATAAACGGATGCTGGAACAGGCAAGGACGCTGGATGGCGTCGAAATTCGTTCGCTCTATCAGCTTTACCCTGACTTCAATATTGATGTTGCCGCCGAGCAGCAGGCGCTGGCGCGCGCGCGTCTTATCATCTGGCAGCATCCAATGCAGTGGTACAGCGTTCCCCCTTTACTCAAACTCTGGATGGACAAAGTCCTCGCGCATGGCTGGGCCTACGGGCATGGCGGCACGGCGCTCCGGGGCAAAGATCTGATGTGGGCCGTGACGACCGGCGGAGGCGAAAGCCACTTCGCTATTGGCGCCTATCCGGGCTTTGATGTGCTCTCGCAGCCGTTACAGGCTACCGCGCTCTATTGTGGGCTCAACTGGCTGCCGCCTTTCGCGATGCATTGTACGTTTGTCTGTGATGACGAAACGCTCCAGGCGCAGGCGCGCCACTACAAGCAACGTTTGCTGGCGTGGCAGGAGGCAAATCATGGATAGCCATACGCTGATACAGGCGCTGATTTACCTGGGGTCGGCCGCGCTGATTGTGCCGATTGCCGTCCGGCTGGGCTTAGGGTCGGTGCTGGGCTACCTCATTGCCGGGTGTATTATCGGCCCGTGGGGGCTGCGTCTGGTGACGGACGCTGAAGCTATTCTCCATTTCGCCGAAATTGGCGTGGTGCTGATGCTGTTTGTGATTGGGCTGGAGCTGGACCCGCAGCGTTTGTGGAAACTGCGTGCGTCGGTTTTTGGCGGCGGCGCGTTGCAGATGGTGGTATGCGGTGGGTTGATTGGCCTGTTCTGTATGTTCCTCGGTCTGCGCTGGCAGGTGGCGGAGCTGATCGGCATGACGCTGGCGCTCTCTTCCACGGCGATTGCGATGCAGGCGATGGATGAGCGTAACCTGACCGTCTCGCAAATGGGCCGTAGCACATTCGCCGTGCTGCTGTTTCAGGATATTGCCGCTATTCCGCTGGTGGCGATGATCCCCTTGCTGGCCGCCAGCAGCGCCTCAACGACGCTGGGCGTCTTTGCACTGTCTGCGTTAAAAGTGGCAGGGGCGCTGGTGCTGGTGGTGCTGTTAGGGCGCTATGTCACGCGCCCGGCGTTGCGTTTTGTCGCGCGTTCCGGTTTGCGTGAAGTGTTCAGCGCCGTGGCCCTGTTTCTGGTCTTTGGCTTCGGCTTGCTGCTGGAAGAAGTGGGGCTGTCGATGGCGATGGGGGCGTTTCTGGCGGGCGTGTTGCTGGCAAGCTCGGAATACCGGCATGCGCTGGAAAGCGACATAGAACCGTTTAAAGGGCTGCTGCTGGGGCTGTTCTTTATCGGCGTCGGCATGTCTATCGACTTTGGCACGCTGATCGATAATCCGTTACGCATTCTTATCCTGCTGGTCGGTTTCCTGGTCATTAAAACGGTAATGCTGTGGCTGGTCGCCAGGCCGCTACGGGTGCCGAATAAGCAACGTCTCTGGTTTGCCGTATTATTAGGACAGGGGAGTGAGTTTGCCTTTGTGGTATTCGGCGCGGCGCAAATGGCCAGTGTACTCGACCCGGAATGGGCTAAGGCGTTGACGCTCACCGTTGCGCTCTCAATGGCGGCGACGCCCATTTTTCTGGTGCTCCTGGGCCGTCTGGAAAAATCCGCAATCGGCGAAGCGCGTGAAGCGGATGAGATCGATGCGGAGCAACCGCGCGTGATCATCGCCGGATTTGGCCGTTTTGGGCAGATTACGGGGCGTTTGCTGCTGTCGAGCGGGGTAAAAATGGTGGTTCTCGACCATGACCCGGATCATATTGAAACGCTGCGCAAATTTGGCATGAAGGTCTTTTACGGGGACGCGACGCGCATGGATCTGCTGGAGTCTGCCGGTGCGGCGAAAGCGGAAGTGCTGATCAACGCGATTGACGATCCGCAAACCAGTTTACAACTGACAGAAATGGTAAAAGCCCATTTCCCCGACCTGCAAATTATTGCCCGCGCCCGCGATGTCGATCACTACATCCGTCTGCGACAGGCCGGTGTTGAGATGCCGGAGCGTGAAACGTTTGAAGGCGCGTTAAAAACAGGGCGTCAGGCGCTGGAGAAATTAGGGCTGGGACGCTACGAGGCGCGCGAGCGTGCCGATCTGTTCCGTCGTTTTAATACGCAGATGGTGGAAGAGATGGCGAAAGGGGAAAACGATCCAACGTCCCGCGCGGCTGTCTATAAACGCACCAGCGCTATGTTGAGCGAGATTATTACTGAAGACCGTGAACATTTATCGTTAATTCAACGCCACGGCTGGCAAGGCACGGATGAAGGTAAACATACGGGTGATGCAGATGATGAGCCGGAAGTGAAACCGTCAACGTAGGCCAGGTAAGGCGTTTACGCCGCCATCCGGCAATTTGCCCGGTGGCGCTGCGCTTACCGGGCCTACAAACTATCGTAGGCCGGATAAGGCATTTATGCCGCCATCCGACAATTTGCCCGGTGGCGCTGCGCTTACCGGGCCTACAAACCATCGTAGGCCGGATAAGGCATTTATGCCGCCATCCGGCATTGGGCCTGATGGCGGCCTGCGAGCTGACACCGCTTTAAATAAGTCGGGTTGCCAGCAGAACGGAAAATTTTCGTGCTATTCCTCTTTTCGTTAGTCGACGAAAGATTGCTCTTTCCGTATAGTGGCGACAATTTTTTGTATCCAGGAAATATTCAATGATCAGTCTGATTGCGGCGTTAGCGGTAGATCGCGTTATCGGCATGGAAAACGCCATGCCGTGGAACCTGCCTGCCGATCTCGCCTGGTTTAAACGTAACACCTTAAACAAGCCTGTGGTTATGGGGCGCCATACCTGGGAATCCATCGGGCGACCGCTGCCGGGGCGTAAAAACATCGTCATCAGCAGCCAGCCTGGCACTGACGATCGCGTGCAGTGGGTGAAATCGGTCGATGAAGCGATTGCCGCCTGCGGCGATGCGCCAGAGATTATGGTGATTGGCGGCGGACGCGTGTACGAACAGTTCTTGCCGAAAGCGCAGAAACTGTATCTGACGCATATTGATGCCGAAGTGGAAGGGGACACCCATTTCCCGGACTACGAACCGGATGACTGGGAATCGGTCTTCAGCGAGTTCCACGACGCCGATGAGCAGAATTCTCACAGCTACTGCTTCGAGATTCTGGAACGTCGTTAATCCGGCATGTTGTAACGCGGATTTGTAGGCCTGATAAGCGAAGCGCCATCAGGCAATAATGTGGCGTGAATGCCGGATAGCGGCGTAAACGCCTTATCTGGCCTACAAAATAACGCTCAGGCGTTTACCGCCTCGCCTTTGCCTGAATCAAGATGACGATTCGACGGCTGCACGAAGTAGCGCTTATCTTCCCAACGCAGGCAGGTTAAATCCCCGCCCCAGCAGCAGCCGGTATCCAGACCATAAATGCCTTCCGGCGTCCCTTTACCTTCCAGCGACGCCCAGTGCCCAAAGACAATGCTGTATGCTTCGCTAACCGGTCCCGGAATGGCGAACCAGGGTTTCAGCGGCGCAGGGGCGTTTTCCGGCGACTCTTTGCTGTACATATCCAGTTGGCCGTTCGGGAAACAGTAACGCATACGGGTGAAGGCATTCGTGATAAAACGCAGCCGCGCCAGACCCGTTAGCTCCGGCGTCCAGTTGTTCGGCATATCGCCGTACATCGCGTCGAGGAAGAAGGGGTAGGAGTCGCTCGACAGCACGGCTTCAACATCGCGCGCGCAGTCTTTCGCTGTCTGTAAATCCCACTGCGGCGTAATGCCTGCATGCGCCATCACCAGCTTCTTCTCTTCGTCGACCTGCAACAGCGGCTGACGGCGCAGCCAGTTGAGCAGTTCGTCAGCGTCTGGCGCCTCCAGCAGCGGAGTCAGCCTGTCTTTCGGCTTATTGCGGCTAATGCCCGCAAAGACGGCCAACAGATGTAAATCGTGATTGCCAAGCACCAGACGCACGCAGTCGCCCAGTGATTTCACGTAGCGGAGCACTTCCAGAGAACCAGGGCCGCGAGCGACCAGATCGCCGGTAAGCCACAGGGTATCTGAACCGGGGGTAAATTCCACCTGGTGTAACAATGCGATCAGTTCGTCGTAGCAACCGTGAACGTCGCCAATGAGGTATGTTGCCATTGCTTTAGTTTTAATGAATAAGTGTTGGAACGGCGAGTCGGAACACGGGAATATCGATAGTAAAGGCGACGCCTTTTTCATCGATCATTTCGTAGTGACCCTGCATGGTGCCCAGCGGCGTTTCAATAACGGCGCCGCTGGTGTACTGGTACTCTTCTCCGGGCGCGATGTGCGGTTGCACGCCAACCACACCTTCGCCCTGTACTTCGGTTTCGCGGCCATGACCATTGGTTATCAGCCAATAACGCCCCAACAACTGCACTGGCGCTCGCCCCAAATTGCGGATGGTTACCGTGTATGCGAATACGTAACGTTCATCATCAGGTGAAGATTGCGCTTCAATGTAGACGCTCTGAACCTGAATACACACTCGGGGCGAATTGATCATGCTTAACTCTCCTTCGAAGGCGCGTTTTCTGACAGATAGTTCGCCATCTGGCAATACTGCGCGACAGAGATATTTTCCGCTCGCAATGCCGGGTCAATGCCCAGTTCCGTCAGCACCTCGACGCTGAACAGATTGCCGAGGCTGTTGCGAATCGTTTTACGACGCTGGTTAAACGCCTCGGTGGTGATGCGGCTCAACACGCGTATGTCTTTCACCGGATACGGCATCGTCGTGTGAGGCACCAGACGCACAACGGCGGAATCGACTTTAGGCGGCGGCGTGAAGGCGGATGGTGGCACTTCCAGCACCGGGATCACCTGGCAATAATATTGCGCCATGACGCTTAATCGACCATACGCCTTACTGTTCGGCCCTGCAACCAGACGATTGACCACTTCTTTTTGCAACATAAAGTGCATGTCGGCAATCGCATCAGTATAGCTAAAGAGGTGGAACATCAACGGGGTGGAGATGTTGTAGGGCAAGTTGCCGAATACGCGCAGCGGCTGACCTATCTTCTCAGACAGCTCGCCAAAGTTCATGGTCATGGCATCTTGCTGATAAATCGTCAGTTTCGGTCCCAAAAACGGGTGCGTTTGCAGGCGCGCGGCCAGATCGCGGTCAAGTTCGATCACCGTGAGCTGATCCAGACGTTCGCCAACAGGCTCCGTCAGCGCCGCCAGACCGGGGCCGATTTCGACCATTGCCTGACCCTTTTGCGGGTTAATGGCGGAGACAATACTGTCGATCACAAACTGATCGTTGAGAAAGTTTTGCCCGAAACGTTTACGGGCTAAGTGGCCCTGATGGACTCGATTATTCATTGGGTATTAACAATCATTTTGATGGCGAGATTAAGCGCCGTAATAAAACTGCCGACATCCGCTTGCCCCCGACCCGCCAGTTCAAGCGCGGTGCCGTGGTCTACGGATGTTCGAATAAAAGGCAGGCCCAGCGTGATATTCACGCCGCGACCAAATCCCTGGTATTTTAGCACGGGGAGACCCTGATCGTGGTACATCGCCAGCACGGCATCGGCATGATCGAGATATTTAGGCTGGAAAAGCGTGTCGGCGGGCAAAGGGCCGCTTAAGCGCATCCCCTGAGCGCGCAGATCATCCAGTACCGGAACGATCGTGTCGATCTCTTCGGTTCCCATATGGCCGCCTTCACCCGCATGCGGATTTAGCCCGCACACCAGAATATGCGGATCGGCAAGGCCGAATTTCGTGCGTAAATCATGATGCAGAATGCCGATCACCTCATGCAGCAAAGCGGGTGTAATGGCGTCGGCAACCGCTCTTAACGGCAGGTGCGTTGTCGCCAGCGCGACCCGCAGCTCCTCGGTGGCCAGCATCATCACCACTTTCTTCGCCTGCGAACGCGCTTCAAAAAACTCCGTGTGTCCGGTAAACGGTACGCCAGCGTCATTGATGACGCCTTTGTGAACCGGCCCGGTGATCAGCGCCGCAAATTCCCCTTGCAGACAACCGTCGCAGGCGCGCGCCAGCGTATCCACCACATACTGCCCATTCTCAACGCTGAGTTGACCTGGGGTGACAGGAGCGCGAAGCGCTGTCGGCAACAGGGTCAGCGTGCCGGCGGATTGCGGTTTTGCAGGGTGATTTGGCGAGTAGGGAAGAAGCGAGAGGGGCAAACCGAGCAACGCGGCCCGATCGGTTAACAGACGGGCATCTGCACAGACGACGAGTTCGACCGGCCACTCACGCTGTGCGAGCTGAACGACTAAGTCAGGACCAATCCCGGCGGGTTCGCCGGGAGTGATAACAACGCGTTGAACAGTAGCCATTAATTGCTCAGGATTTTAACGTAAGCGCTGGCGCGTTGTTCCTGCATCCAGGTTGCCGCTTCTTCCGAGAACTTACGGTTCATCAGCATACGGTAAGCTCTGTCTTTCTGCGCCGCGTCGGTTTTATCAACGTTACGCGTATCCAGCAGTTCGATCAGGTGCCAGCCAAAGGAGGAGTGCACCGGGGCGCTCATCTGGCCTTTGTTGAGGCGGGTCAGCGCGTCGCGGAAGGCAGGATCGAAAATATCCGCTGCCGCCCAGCCCAGATCGCCGCCCTGGTTGGCAGAACCTGGGTCCTGTGAAAACTCTTTCGCTGCGGCAGCAAAGGTCGTTTTGCCGCTCTTAATGTCTGCTGCGATCTCTTCCAGTTTCAGGCGCGCCTGTTGATCGGTCATGATCGGTGAGGGTTTCAGCAGAATATGGCGGGCATGAACTTCAGTGACGGAGATGCTCTGGCTCTGGCCGCGCAGATCGTTCACTTTCAGAATGTGGAAGCCAACGCCGGAACGAATCGGGCCAACGATGTCGCCTTTTTTCGCCGTGCTCAGCGCCTGCGCGAAAATGCCCGGCAGCTCCTGAATACGTCCCCAGCCCATCTGGCCGCCTTTCAGCGCCTGTTGGTCGGCGGAGTAGGTGATCGCCAGTTTGCCGAAATCACTGCCGTTACGCGCTTCATCAACAATCGAACGCGCCTGGGCTTCCGCTTCGCTTACCTGATCCGACGTCGGGTTTTCCGGCAGCGGGATCAGAATGTGGCTCAGGTTCAGCTCTGTGCTGGCATCGTTCTGGTTACCGACCTGTTGGGCCAGCGCATCCACTTCCTGCGGCAGGATGGTGACGCGACGACGCACTTCGTTGTTACGCACTTCGGAGATGATCATCTCTTTGCGGATCTGGCTACGGTAGGTCGAGTAGCTCAGACCATCGTAAGCCAGACGGCTGCGCATCTGGTCCAGCGTCATGTTGTTCTGTTTAGCGATATTGGCGATAGCCTGATCCAGCTGTTCATCAGAGATTTTCACCCCCATCTTCTGACCCATCTGGAGAACGATTTGATCCATGATCAAACGTTCCAGGATCTGATGACGTAGCGTGGCATCATCAGGAAGCTGCTGACCAGCCTGACCCGCATTAAGTTTTACTGATTGCATTAAGCCATCAACGTCGCTTTCCAGCACGACGCCGTTATTGACGACGGCTGCGACTTTATCGACCACCTGCGGGGCAGCGAAACTGGTATTCGCGATCATGGCGATACCGAGAAGCAGCGTTTTCCAGTTCTTCATACTTTTTCCATTTCAATTAACCGCAATGCGGATTACGTGGTAAATCAATCAAATCACAGAGAGCTTTGATACGGCAAAATGTTCGAACGCAACATCTCTTTGGTGCCGAGACCGTAGTTGGAGCTCAGACCACGCAATTCAATGTTAAAGCCGATCACGTTGTCATAAACAGCGTGTTCTTTATCGTTATCCCAACCGTTCAGCTTACGCTCATAACCGAAGCGAATCGCATAGCAGCAGGAGTTGTACTGCACGCCGAGCATCTGGTCGGCAGGCTTATTCACATTGGTATCAAAGTAGTAAGCGCCTACGATAGACCAACGATCGGCAATCGGCCAACTGGCAACGCCCCCGATCTGGGAAATCCCGTTTTTATACTGCTCCGCAGTGGAATAAGACGGCAGCGTAGCCTGAATATATTCCGCGCTGGCATAACGGTAGTTCAACTGTAAGAGACGATTTTCATCGCGACGGTATTCGATCGTACTGCTGCTGGTCGCGACGCTGTCCAGACGCGTGTCGTACTGAATGCCGCTACGCAGTCCCCAGCGGTCGGAGATACGCCAGTAGGTGTCGCCCGCCCAAACCAGTGAGCCCGTTTTGTCGTCATTCTCCCAGGTTATGTTGTCATCGCCGGTGCGAGACTCCGTGAAATAGTAGATTTGACCCACGGAAACATTAAAACGTTCAATTGCGGCATCATCATAAATACGCGATGTGACGCCGGTCGTGACCTGGTTTGCGGAGGCGATACGGTCCAGACCGCCATATGTGCGGTCGCGGAACAGGCCGCTGTAGTCGGACTGCAATAATGAGGAGTCGTAGTTATTGATGCTGCTCTGGTTACGATAGGGAACGTACAGATACTGCGCGCGCGGCTCCAGCGTCTGGGTGTAACCCGGCGCCAACGTCGTCATATCGCGTTCAAACACCATCCTGCCGTCGACTTTGAACTGCGGCATTACGCGGTTAACCGACTCATCGAGTTTATTGACGTTTCGCGAATTGTTGTTGTACGAGTCCAGATTGGTTTGCTGGTAGTGCGTCGCCAGCAGCTTCGCTTCAGTATTGATGCTGCCCCACTGATTCGATAACGGCAGATTGATGGTTGGCTCCAGGTGAACGCGAGTCGCTTCCGGCATGTTGTCTCGGGTGTTCACAAACTTCACGGCCTGGCCGTAAATACGCGTATCGAATGGACCAACGTCATTCTGGTAGAAGTTAACGTCTAACTGCGGCTCAGCGGAGTAACTGCTGGTATTCTGATCGCTGAATACCTGGAACTGTTTGGTTGACACCGTGGCATCAAAGTTCTGCACGGCATAGCCGACGCTGAATTTCTGCGTGGCGTAACCGTCGGTACTGGAACCGTACTTATTGTCAAAGTCATTGAAGTAGCTGGAGTCGCTGACCTTGGTATAGTCGACATTAAAGCGCCATACCTGATCCATCACGCCGCCATGACGCCAGTAGAACAACCAGCGACGGGAGTTGCTGTCGTTCGGATGCTCATCGTCGTAAACGCGATCGGAATTCAGATAGTCGAACTCCATTAAACCCGCGCCCGCCTGGCTGAGGTAGCGGAACTCATTCTCCCACATGACACCGCCACGACGGTGCATATAATGCGGCGTAATGGTGGCGTCCATATTGGGCGCGATGTTCCAGTAATACGGCAGGTAGAACTCAAAATAGTTCTTGGTGGTGTACTTTGCGTTCGGAATCAGGAAACCGGAGCGGCGTTTGTCACCGACCGGCAACTGTAAATAAGGGCTGTAAAAGACGGGAACCGGACCCAGTTTAAAACGGGCGTTCCAGATTTCCGCTACCTGCTCTTCACGATCGTGAATCACTTCGCTGCCCACAACGCTCCAGGTATCGGAGCCTGGCAGACAGGAGGTAAAGCTGCCATTTTCCAGAATGGTATAGCGGTTTTCGCCACGCTGCTTCATCAGATCCGCTTTCCCGCGCCCCTGACGGCCGACCATCTGGTAGTCGCCTTCCCACACGTTTGTGTCTTTGGTGTTCAGGTTCGCCCAGCCTTTCGGCCCCTTCAGAATAACCTGATTGTCGTCATAATGGACGTTGCCGAGCGCATCGACGGTACGCACCGGTTCCGGCTGGCCTGGCGCCTCTTTTTGATGGAGTTGCACCTCGTCAGCTTGCAGGCGACTGTTACCCTGGTTGATATCGACATTACCGGTGAATACCGCGTCGTCCGGGTAGTTCCCTTTCGCGTGATCGGCGTTGATCGTCACGGGTAATTCGTTCGTCTCGCCTTTCACCAGAGGACGGTCGTAGCTTGGCACACCCAACATGCACTGCGAGGCAAGGTCGGCGGCCAGTCCCTGCTGACTATAAAGGGCGCTGGCGATCATGGTGGCCAGGAAAGTGGGAATACGTTTTTTCATACGTTGTATTTATTGTTCCATCATCAGTAGCGTTGCGCGTGACAAACGGTCAGAGACTAACGTACTCATCTTCACTACGCTAGTGTTAATCCTGTCCCTTTTCTACCCGTCGTCTTTCAGGTTGCGCTTTCGTGGACGTTATTCGCATGCCCCCGGCGACTTGCCTGGATAAGCGTCTGGCGGCTGTGCGGCGGTCTTGCTGCAACGTGAAATCCAATGGGTATGTGTCTGTGGTGTTAGGCACGGCATTGAATGACAGGTATGATAATGCAAATTATAGGCGATGTCCCACAATTGACCGCAGCCTTCATTCCAGGAAAAGCACTCTATATTGTGGGACATAGCCTCACTGTCAGCGTAAAGATTTGGGGAGTCTATGCAGTACTGGGGAAAGATTGTAGGTGTCGCAGTGGCGCTGATGATGGGAGGCGGCTTCTGGGGCGTGGTATTAGGTCTGCTGATAGGCCACATGTTCGACAAAGCCCGCAGCCGCAAAATGGCATGGTTCGCCAATCAGCGTGAACGGCAGGCACTGTTTTTCGCCACCACTTTTGAGGTCATGGGGCATTTAACCAAATCGAAAGGGCGCGTGACGGAAGCGGATATCCATATTGCCAGCCAGTTGATGGACCGGATGAACTTACACGGCGAATCACGTACCGCCGCCCAACACGCGTTTCGCGTGGGAAAATCGGATAATTACCCGTTACGTGAAAAAATGCGCCAGTTTCGCAGCGTCTGCTTTGGGCGGTTTGATCTGATACGGATGTTTCTGGAAATTCAGATTCAGGCGGCGTTTGCGGATGGAACGCTCCATCCGAACGAGCGGGAAGTGCTGTACGTTATCGCCGAGGAGCTGGGGATTTCCCGCGCTCAGTTCGATCAGTTCTTACGCATGATGCAGGGCGGGGCGCAGTTTGGCGGCGGTTATCAGCAACAGCAGTCCGGCGGCGGCTGGCAGCAGGCGCAGCGTGGCCCTACGCTGGAAGATGCCTGCAACGTGCTGGGGGTTAAGCCGACAGATGATGCGACAACCATTAAACGCGCGTACCGCAGACTGATGAGCGAGCACCACCCGGACAAACTGGTCGCAAAAGGGTTGCCGCCGGAGATGATGGAGATGGCGAAGCAAAAAGCGCAGGAAATTCAGAAAGCGTATGAAATGATTAAAGAGCAGAAAGGTTTTAAATAATGGTTTTGCCGGATGGCGACGTAAAGCGTCTTATCCGGCCTACGTTGAGAACGGTAGGCCGGGCAAGCGAAGCGCCCCCGGCACAAATGGGCACAGAATTTAAAAATCTACCGGGGCTTTAAAGGTCATACTGTTGCCATACGCGGGATGGGTGATGGTTAGCGTTTCGGCATGCAGCAACAGACGCGATGCCATCGCCAGCGCTTCTGGCGACGCGTAGAAGCGATCGCCGAGAATGGGGTGTCCCAACGCCAGCATATGCACACGTAGCTGATGAGAACGCCCGGTAATCGGTTTAAGCACCACCCGTGCGGTGTTATCCGCAGCGAAGTCCACCACCTCATACCCGGTTTGCGCAGGCTTACCTGTCTCATAGCACACTTTCTGTTTTGGCCTGTTCGGCCAGTCGCAGATCAGCGGTAAATCAACCAGCCCTTCGGCAGGGGCTGGATGCCCCCACACGCGCGCAACGTACTGTTTTTTCGGTTCACGCTCGCGGAACTGACGTTTCAGCTCCCGTTCCGCCGCTTTGGTCAGCGCCACTACAATCACGCCGCTGGTCGCCATATCCAGACGATGCACTGACTCCGCCTGCGGATAATCGCGTTGAATACGCGTCATCACGCTATCTTTGTGCTCCTCAAGGCGGCCCGGCACGGATAACAAGCCGCTGGGCTTGTTGACCACCATAATGTGCTCATCCTGATACAGGATAATCAGCCAGGGCTCCTGCGGCGGATTGTAGTTTTCCATCCCCATTTTTTGCTCCGTTACTGATGCGTGACGACGATAAGACGCAAGGCATCCAGACGCCAGTTGGCCTGATCCAGGCTTTCCATTACCTGCTGACGGTTGCTGTCGATCGCCGCAAGTTCATCATCACGGATGTTTGGGTTAACGGCGCGCAGCGCTTCCAGACGCGACAGTTCGGCAGACAGTTTTTCATCCGCTTCGCTACGCGCGGCGTCGATCAGCGCCCGAGCTGATTTCTCCGCCTGCGCTTCGCCCAGTTGCAGAATCGCGTGTACGTCCTGTTGCACCGCGTTGACCAGCTTGCTGCCGGTATGACGGTTAACGGCGCTCAGCTGGCGGTTGAAGGTTTCAAACTCCACCTGCGCGGCCAGGTTATTGCCGTTTTTATCCAGCAGCATGCGCACCGGCGTCGGCGGCAGGAAACGGTTAAGCTGTAAATGTTTCGGCGCCTGCGCTTCAACGACATACACCAGTTCCACCAGCAGCGTTCCCACCGGCAACGCTTTGTTTTTCAACAGCGAAATCGTGCTGCTGCCGGTATCGCCAGACAGAATCAGATCCAGGCCGTTGCGAATCAGCGGATGTTCCCAGGTAACGAACTGCGCATCTTCACGCGACAGCGCCACATCACGCTCGAACGTAATGGTGCAGCCATCTTCCGGCAGGCCAGGGAAGTCCGGCACCAGCATATGATCGGAAGGCGTCAGCACAATCAGGTTCTCACCACGGTCATCCTGGTTAATCCCGACGATATCAAACAGGTTCATGGCGAAGGCGATCAGGCTGGTGTCGTCATCCTGTTCTTCAATGCTCTCTGCCAGCGCCTGCGCTTTCTCGCCGCCGTTAGAGTGGATCTCCAGCAGACGGTCGCGCCCTTGCTCCAGCTGCGCCTTCAGCGCTTCGTGCTGCTCGCGGCAGGTTTTGATCAGCGCGTCAAAACCGTCGGTGTTTTCAGGCGTCGCCAGGTAAGCGATCAGATCGTGATACACCGTATCGTAGATGGCGCGACCGGTCGGGCAGGTGTGCTCAAAGGCATCCAGCCCTTCGTGATACCAGCGAACCAGCACGGACTGCGCGGTTTTTTCCAGATACGGAACGTGGATCTGAATATCGTGCGCCTGGCCGATACGGTCCAGACGGCCAATACGCTGCTCCAGCAAATCCGGGTTAAACGGCAGGTCAAACATCACCAGGTTGCTGGCGAACTGGAAGTTACGGCCTTCAGAACCGATTTCCGAGCACAGCAGAACCTGCGCGCCGCTGTCTTCTTCGCTAAACCACGCGGCGGCGCGGTCGCGTTCAATAATGGACATGCCTTCATGGAATACGGCGGCGCGGATGCCTTCGCGCTCGCGCAGCACCTGCTCTAGTTGCAGCGCGGTGGCGGCTTTCGCGCAGATCACCAGCACTTTCTGCGAGCGGTGGCTGGTCAGATGCCCCATCAGCCACTCCACGCGCGGGTCGAAGTTCCACCAGGTGCCGCTATCCCCTTCGAATTCCTGATAAATCTGCTCCGGGTAGAGCATATCGCGCGCTCTGTCCTCCGCGCTTTTACGCGCGCCCATAATGCCGGAGACTTTAATCGCCGTCTGATATTGCGTTGGCAGCGGCAGCTTGATGGTGTGCAGCTCGCGTTTCGGAAAGCCTTTGACGCCGTTACGGGTGTTGCGGAACAGTACGCGGCTGGTGCCGTGTCTGTCCATCAGCATGGAGACCAGTTCCTGGCGGGCATTCTGCGCGCCATCGCGGTCGCTGTTCGCCGTTTGCAGCAGCGGTTCGATGTCCTGCTCGCCAATCAGGTCGCCGAGCATGTTCAGCTCTTCGTTGCTCAGCTTGTTGCCTGCCAGCAGCATGGCGACGGCGTCGGCGACCGGGCGGTAATTTTTTTGCTCTTCGACAAATTGTTCGAAGTCGTGGAAACGGCTCGGGTCGAGCAGACGCAGGCGGGCGAAGTGGCTTTCCATGCCCAGCTGTTCCGGCGTTGCGGTCAGCAGCAGGACGCCAGGCACGCGTTCCGCCAGTTGTTCAATCGCCATATATTCGCGGCTTGGCGCGTCTTCGCTCCACACCAGGTGGTGAGCTTCATCGACGACCAGCAGGTCCCATTGTGCGTCGCACAGATGTTCCAGACGCTGTTTGTTGCGACGCGCGAAGTCCAGCGAGCAGATAACCAGTTGCTCGGTTTCAAACGGGTTGTAGGCATCGTGCTGGGCTTCGGTGTAACGCTCGTCGTCGAACAGCGCGAAGCGCAGGTTGAAGCGGCGCAGCATTTCAACCAGCCACTGATGCTGCAAAGTTTCCGGGACGATGATCAGCACGCGTTCCGCCGCGCCAGACAGCAGCTGTTGGTGCAGGATCATCCCGGCTTCGATGGTTTTTCCTAAGCCCACTTCATCCGCCAGCAGGACGCGCGGCGCGTGGCGGCGACCGACATCATGGGCAATGTTGAGCTGGTGGGGAATCAGGCTGGTGCGCTGACCGCGCAGGCCGCTCCACGGCATGCGGTACTGCTCGCTCTGAAATTTACGTGCGCGGTAGCGCAGGGCGAATCGGTCCATCCGGTCGATTTGCCCGGCGAACAGGCGATCCTGCGGTTTACTGAAAACCAGCTTGCTGTCGAGCAGGACTTCACGCAGCGTGACGGCGGTTTCTTCGGTATCAAGGCGGGTGCCAGTATAGGCAAGCAGACCGTTTTCTTCTTTTACTTCATCGATTTGTAGCTGCCAGCCTTCATGGCTTGTAATCGTATCACCAGGGTTAAACATCACGCGGGTCACGGGGGAGTCACTGCGCGCATACAGACGGTTTTCACCTGTCGCCGGGAAAAGTAAGGTGACAGTTCGCGCATCCATCGCGACGACGGTTCCAAGTCCCAGTTCGCTTTCTGTATCGCTGATCCAGCGTTGACCAAGTGTAAAAGGCATATATGTTCGGCTCTATATCTTTAATTGCAGGCAATAATCACCCGCTACCAAAATAGAATGGCAGCAGTGTTAATTGGGTCCAGGAATGGAAAGGGCGCTATGGTAATGGATGGCGGCGCATTCGTCACGCGTCAAAATAACCCCAGTTGTCCTGTGAGTAGTGTAGCAAAATTATCATCGATGAAGGGAAGTATTCCCTCTGCGACTGGCTGTAGCTGGCGGGTTAAATAGTGCTCGTAATCCAGCGGTGAATGCCGGTAATCCAGCGGCTCAGGGCCGTTAGTCGTCCACACGTATTTGATCGTGCCGCGGTTCTGATACTGCGCCGGGCGCCCCAGTTTGATGTTTTGTTCATCGGCGAGCCGGGCGGCGCGAACGTGCGGCGGAACGTTACGCTGATATTCGCTCAACGGGCGGCGCAGTCGCTTGCGGTAAACCAGCTGTTCATCCAGCTTGCCCGTCATCAGGTTATCGATGGTTTCCCGGACATACTCCTGATAGGGTTCCTGGCGGAAGATACGCAGGTAAAGCTCCTGCTGGAATCGTTGCGCCAGCGGCGTCCAGTCGGTGCGCACGGTCTCCAACCCTTTAAATACCATTCGCTGCTTCTCGCCTTCCTGAATCAGCCCGGCATAGCGCTTTTTGCTGCCGGTGTCCGCCCCGCGAATGGTCGGCATCAGAAAACGGCGGAAGTGGGTTTCAAACTCTAATTCCAGCGCGCTGGTCAGCTTTTGCTGTTGCAGGGATTGCGTCCACCAGTCATTCACATGACGCACCAGCTCGCGGCCAATCCTTGCCGCCTCGTCTTCAGAATGCGCGCCTTTCAGCCAGACGAAAGTGGAATCCGTATCGCCGTAGATCACGTCATAGCCCTGCGCTTCGATCAGCGTTTTGGTCTGACGCATGATCGCGTGGCCGCGCATGGTGATCGACGAGGCCAGTCGGGGATCGAAAAAGCGGCAGGCCGTCGTCCCGAGCACGCCGTAAAACGCATTCATGATGATCTTCAGCGCCTGGGACAGCGGTTTATTGCCGTGGCGTTTGGCCTCATCGCGCCCATGCCAGATCTGCGTGACGATCTCCGGGAGACAGTGCGTTTCTCGCGAGAACCAGGCGTCAAGAAAGCCTTCGGTGCTGTGTGTCGGGTCCGGTTGTGCCATCCCTTCCACCAGCCCAACCGGGTCGATCAGGAACGTGCGAATGATCGACGGGTACAGGCTCTTATAATCCAGCACCAGTACGGAGTCATACAGGCCAGGGCGCGAGTCCATCACGTAACCGCCAGGACTGGCATGCGGCGGGACTTCACCGAGATTCGGCGCAACGTAACCGGCGCGATGCATACGGGGAAAATAGAGATGACCGAAGGCGGCGACAGAACCGCCGTGGCGGTCAGCGGGCAGACCGTTAACGGTGGCGCGCTCCAGTAAAAACGGCATGATCTCCGTCTTATGAAAAATCTGCGTCACCAGCTCGCAGTCCTTGAGGTTATATGTGGCGAGCGCGGGCTTATCTTCGGCGAAACGGCGGTCAATTTCGTCCATTCTGTCCCAGGGATTATCGATCGATTTCCCTTCGCCAAGCAGCTCCTGGGCCACGGTTTCCAGTGAAAATGATGAGAAATTCCAGAACGCGGATTTGAGCGCCTCAATGCCGTCAATAATCAACCGCCCTTTGGCCTGGGCGAAAAACACGCCGTTCTTGAAACCGTGCTCGCGCCATTCCAGCTCGGTGTTGTCGCGCCCCAGACGTAGAGGGATACGATAGCGCTCGGCATGTTTTTGCAGGACGCGTAAATCAAACTGCACCACGTTCCAGCCGATGATCACATCGGGATCGTGCCGGGCAAACCAGTCGTTGAGTTTTTCCAGCAGCAGCGGGCGGCTCGCCGCATACTCAAGCTGGAAATCCAGCGCCGAGGCATCGCCATTCGCCGGGCCGAGCATAAAAACGACGCGTTGCCCGCAGCCTTGCAGGCCAATGCAGTACAGCTCGCCGTGTCGGGTGGTTTCAATATCCAGCGATACCCATTTCAGCGGGGGACGGTAGTCTGGGTGCGGTTTCAGGCGGGCATTGACGATCGCGCCGTCTTTTGTGTCGCCCTCCAGCCAAACGGGAGCGGTGATAAACCGCTCCATCAGGTAACGTTCCGGCGGGCGCACATCGGCTTCATAGACCGTTACGCCCTGTTCTTTCAGCTGTTTTTCCAGACGCATCAGCTGTCGGTGCGAGCGGCAGTACAACCCCGAGACAGGCTGGCGATGAAAATCCTGCAAATTGAGCGGCGTCAGGCGATAGCCGTTTTCTGTGCGCAGCAGCGAGGTGACGCGGGCGGCCTGATGCGTAGGGATAAACGCGACCGACTCCTGCGGCGCGAGCGTGACCTGCAAAGGACCGGTGTCCGTTGCCAGCCAGAATGAGACCTCTGTTCCTTGCGGGGTATCCCGCCAGTGCCGGGTTAAAATAAAACCTGCCTGCGCCACGCTGCGTACTCATTAAAAAACCAGGCATGATTATAGCCTGGTTCGGAACGTTTTGCTGTGGTTTTATACAGGTATGGTTGCGCCGTCGGGTTATCCATTACTGCCCGTAATAGGCCTTCGCCCCGTGTTTGCGCAGGTAGTGCTTATCCAGCAACGTTTGCTGCATATCCGGCAACTGTGGCGCAAGCTGGCGGCAGAAGATGCCCATACAGGCGACCTCCTCCAGCACAATGGCGTTATGCACCGCGTCTTCGGCGTTTTTTCCCCAGGTGAACGGACCGTGTGAATGCACCAGCACGCCGGGCATCTGCGCGGCATCGATACCCTGTTTTTCAAAGGTTTCAACGATGACGTTGCCCGTTTCCCATTCATATTCGCCGTTGATCTCCGCATCGGTCATTTTGCGCGTGCAGGGGATCGTGCCGTAAAAATAGTCCGCATGGGTCGTCCCCGTCGCCGGGATGGATTGCCCGGCCTGCGCCCAGATGGTCGCGTGGCGCGAATGGGTGTGGACGATGCCGCCAATCGACGGGAAAGACTGATACAACAGACGGTGGGTCGGCGTATCGGAGGAGGGCTTTTTCGTTCCTTCCACCACTTCACCCGTGGCAATGCTGACCACCACCATATCCTCTGCGCTCATCACGCTGTAGTCGACGCCGGAAGGTTTGATGATGAAGACGCCGCGCTCGCGATCGACGGCGCTGACGTTTCCCCAGGTGAGAGTCACCAGATTGTGTTTTGGCAGCGCCAGATTGGCTTCCAGTACCTGACGTTTGAGATCTTCTAACATAGCTGTCTCCACGCCGGATGGCGCTGCGCTTATCCGGCCTACGAGGTTGGTGCGACCTGTAGGCCGGATAAGGCATTTACGCCGCCATCCGGCAACTGTTAACGTTTGAAACCGTAATAAACTTCGTTCCAGCGCAGCGCGTCTTTAAAGGCGGGCAGGCGGGTATCGTTATCGATGACGGTGATTTCGATATCGTGCATCTCTGCGAACTGGCGCATATCGTTCAGATCCAGCGCATGGCTGAAGACGGTGTGGTGCGCGCCACCGGCGAGAATCCACGCTTCGGATGCGGTGGTCAGATCCGGCTGGGCTTTCCACAGCGCGTTGGCGACCGGCAGCTTCGGCAGGTCATGCGGCGTTTTTACGGTGTCGATGCAGTTGACCAGCAGACGATAGCGATCGCCGAGGTCGATCAGGCTGGCGACGATCGCCGGGCCGGTTTGGGTGTTAAAGATCAGACGTGCGGGCGCGTCTTTACCCCCGATGCCGAGGTGCTGCACGTCGAGGATCGGTTTTTCTTCCACCGCGATAGACGGGCATACTTCCAGCATGTGCGAGCCGAGCACCAGATCGTTGCCCTTCTCAAAGTGGTAGGTGTAATCCTCCATAAATGAGGTGCCGCCCGGCAAACCGCCAGACATCACTTTCATGATGCGAAGCAGCGCGGCGGTTTTCCAGTCGCCTTCGCCAGCGAAACCGTAGCCCTGTTGCATCAGGCGCTGTACGGCCAGCCCTGGAAGCTGCTTCAGGCCGTGTAAATCTTCAAACGTCGTGGTGAACGCGTGGAAGCCGCCCTGTTCCAGAAAGCGCTTCATGCCCAGTTCAATACGCGCGGCTTCCAGCACGTTCTGCCGCTTGTCGCCGTGAATTTGCGTCGCGGGCGTCAGGGTATAGCGGCTTTCGTATTCATCCACCAGCGCGTTAATGTCGCCGTCGCTAACCGCATTCACGACCTGCACCAGGTCGCCCACCGCCCAGGTATTCACCGAGAAGCCGAACTTGATCTGCGCCGCCACTTTATCGCCGTCGGTCACGGCCACTTCACGCATGTTGTCGCCAAAGCGGCACACTTTCAGGTGGCGGGTATCCTGTCTGGAGACCGCCTGGCGCATCCATGAGCCGATACGCGCGTGCGCGTGTTTGTCCTGCCAGTGACCGGTCACTACCGCGTGCTGCTGACGCATACGCGCGCCGATAAAACCAAACTCGCGTCCGCCGTGCGCGGTCTGATTCAGGTTCATAAAGTCCATGTCGATGCTGTCCCACGGCAGGGCGGCATTGAACTGGGTGTGGAACTGCAACAGCGGCTTGTTGAGAATACTCAGCCCGTTAATCCACATTTTCGCGGGCGAGAAGGTGTGCAGCCAGACCACCAGGCCCGCACAGCGATCGTCATAACTGGCGTCACGACAAATCGCGGTGATCTCGTCAGGCGACGTCCCCAGCGGTTTCAGCACCAGTTTGCAGGGCAGTTTCGCTTCGGTATTCAGCGCCTTTACCACATGTTCGGCATGCTGAGTAACCTGGCGCAGCGTTTCAGAGCCATACAAATGCTGGCTGCCAATCACAAACCACACTTCATAGTTGTCAAAAATCGTCATTGTCGTGTCCTTAATGGGTCAGGGTTGCCTGGCTGACCGGGGTTTTTGGCGCCGGGGCGGCAGTCGGAAGATAGTGTTGTTCGGCGCTGACCGCCCACTGCCGGTAGCGCTGATAAAGCTGTTCGAAGCGTTGAGCCTGTTCCGGGCGCGGTTGCAGGGTGTTCTCTACGGCGCTGGCCATTTTTTGTTGTGCGGCAGGGATATCGACATGCGCTTTTGCGGCGACGGCGGCAAAAATGGCGGCGCCTAACGCGCAGCACTGGTCTGAGGCGACAATCTGTAGCGGACGGTTGAGCACGTCGCAGCAGGCCTGCATGATCACCTGATTCTTACGGGCGATGCCGCCCAGCGCCATCACGTTGTTGACGGCAATGCCCTGTTCGGTAAAGCATTCCTGAATGGCGCGTGCGCCGAAGGCGGTGGCGGCGATCAGGCCGCCAAACAGCGCTGGCGCATCGGTGGCGAGATTCAGATCGCTAATCACCCCTTTCAGACGCTGATTAGCGTTCGGCGTGCGGCGACCGTTAAACCAGTCGAGCACCACGGGCAGATGATCCAGCGATGGATTCTTCGCCCACGCCTCGGTCAGCGCCGGGAGTAGCTGCTTTTGGCTGATGGCGATTTGGTCTTTCAGTTCAGGATGCTGCGCCGCAAGCTGCTCCAGCGGCCAGCCGAGAATGCGGCCAAACCAGGCATAGATATCGCCGAATGCCGACTGTCCCGCTTCCAGTCCAATAAAATCAGGCACGACGCTGCCGTCTACCTGGCCGCAAATGCCTTTCACCGCACGGTCGCCGACGCTCTGCTTGTCGGCAATCAGAATGTCGCAGGTCGATGTGCCGATCACTTTCACCAGCGCATTCGGCTGCGCGCCCGCGCCAACCGCGCCCATATGGCAGTCAAACGCGCCGCCAGAGATGACCACGCTTTCCGGCAGGCCGAGGCGTTGCGCCCACTCCGCGCACAGCGTGCCAACTGGCAGATCGGCAGTGAAGGTGTCGGTAAACAGCGGCCAGGCGAGGTGGCGGTTGATGATGGGATCGAGGTCATCAAAGAAACTGGCGGGCGGCAAACCGCCCCAGCTCTCATGCCACAGCGATTTATGTCCGGCGCTACAGCGACCACGGCGAATATCCTGCGGGCGCGTGGTGCCGGAGAGCAGGGCAGGCACCCAGTCGCACAGCTCAATCCAGGAGGCGGCGGCCTGCGCGACGGCGCTGTCCTGACGCGTAACGTGCAGAATTTTCGCCCAGAACCATTCGCTGGAGTAAATACCGCCGATGTAGCGGGAATAATCGGTTTTGCCCGGCGTATGGCACAGGCGGGTGATGGCTTCCGCTTCTTCGACCGAGGTGTGATCTTTCCATAGGACGAACATCGCATTCGGGTTTTCGGCGAACTCAGGACGCAGCGCCAGTACGTGGCCGTCGGCATCAATGGGGGCGGGGGTGGAGCCGGTGCTGTCGACGCCGATGCCGACCACCTCGCCACGCTGTGACGCGCTCAGGGTCGCGAGGACGTTTTTCAACGCGGCTTCCATTGACTCTATGTAGTCGCGTGGATGATGGCGGAACTGGTTGTTCGGGGCGTCGCAATAGCGCCCTTCCTGCCAGCGGGGATACCACTCTACGCAGGTGGCGATCTCTTCCCCGGTGGCGCAATCCACCGCCAGAGCACGAACTGAATCACTGCCAAAATCGAGGCCAATTGCAATCGCCATCGTCTTACTCCAATCGAAAAAAACAGGTATGGAGAAACAGTAGATAGCGGGGATAAAAACCGTCAGGCAGGATCCGCTAATCTTATGGATTAAAATGCTATGGCATTGCAAAGTGTGACGCCGTGCAAATATTCAATGTGGACATTTCTGTCGTAGTTATAGACACTTTTGTTACCCGTTTTTATCGCCTTCGCAATCGGCCTTTGTTACAAATCTCTTTTCGCAAGCGGGGTTGATGGTCCGTAACCGCAATGACGGCGGGGCGCAGAGGGGAAGGTGAAGATGTCTCACTCAATATGGACAATTGGTTTCTTCTCAGAACGCCGGGAGTATTGAATTTATGGCTGAAACGCAAAATGATCCCCTGTTGCCGGGCTATTCGTTTAATGCGCATCTGGTTGCCGGGCTGACGCCCATTGAGGCGAACGGCTATCTGGATTTTTTTATCGACCGCCCGCTGGGGATGAAGGGGTATATCCTTAATCTTACGATTCGCGGGGAAGGGGTGATCAATAACCACGGCAAACAGTTTGTCTGCCGTCCGGGGGATATTTTGCTGTTTCCGCCTGGCGAGGTACACCACTACGGTCGCCATCCTAACGCGAGCGAATGGTATCACCAGTGGGTGTACTTCCGACCGCGCGCCTACTGGCAGGAGTGGCTCACCTGGCCGACGATTTTTGCGCAGACCGGTTTTTTCCGCCCTGACGAAGCGCACCAGCCGCGCTTTAATGAGCTTTTTGGTCAAATCATCAATGCCGGGCAGGGGGAAGGGCGCTACTCTGAACTGCTGGCGATTAACCTGCTGGAGCAGCTTCTGCTGCGACGTATGGAGGCGATCAATGAATCGTTGCATCCGCCGATGGACAGCCGGGTGCGCGACGCCTGTCAGTACATCAGCGATCATCTGGCGGACAGCCAGTTTGATATTGCCAGCGTGGCGCAGCACGTCTGTCTGTCGCCGTCCCGCCTGTCGCATCTGTTCCGCCAACAGTTAGGCATTAGCGTACTGAGCTGGCGCGAGGATCAGCGCATCAGCCAGGCGAAGCTGCTGCTCAGCACGACGCGGATGCCGATAGCCACCGTCGGGCGCAATGTCGGGTTTGACGATCAGCTTTATTTCTCTCGCGTCTTTAAAAAATGTACCGGGGCCAGCCCGAGCGAGTTCCGCGCTGGTTGTGAATAAAAAGTGAATGATGTGTCTGCAAAGATGTCATAACGCGTAATCTATTCAGACAATTGGCGACTTGACGAAGCGGGTGAGGGTTAGCAGAATCGCTGCTTCGTAAATCTGACGGACACATTATGCAAGCATTGCTGGAACACTTTATTCTCCAATCCGCTCTGTACTCGCTAATTGCGGTGGCGCTGGTGGCCTTTCTGGAGTCGCTGGCGTTGGTCGGTCTGATTCTGCCCGGTACGGTGATGATGGCGGGGCTGGGGGCGCTTATCGGCAGCGGTGAGCTGAATTTCTGGCATGCGTGGCTGGCGGGCATTATCGGTTGCCTGCTGGGGGACTGGATCTCCTTCTGGTTGGGCTGGCGCTTCAAAAAGCCGCTGCACCGCTGGTCTTTTATGAAAAAGAACAAAGCGCTGCTGGATAAAACCGAACACGCGCTGCATCAACACAGCATGTTCACCATTCTGGTCGGGCGTTTTGTCGGCCCGACGCGGCCGCTGGTGCCGATGGTGGCGGGGATGCTGGATCTGCCCGTCGCGAAATTTATCGTGCCGAATATTATTGGCTGCGTGCTGTGGCCGCCGTTCTATTTCTTGCCGGGGATTCTGGCGGGCGCTGCGATCGACATTCCGGCCGATATGCAGAGCGGCTATTTCAAATGGCTGTTGTTGGCAACGGCGCTGCTGCTGTGGCTGGCGGCCTGGCTGTGCTGGCGGTTATGGCGTAGCGGTAAGGCCGCCGCCGATCGCTTAACGCCGTTTTTACCGCGAGGCCGCCTGTTATGGCTGGCGCCGGTGATGCTCGGCGCGGGCATTGTCGCGCTGGTGATGCTGCTTCGTCATCCGCTGATGCCGGTGTATATCGATATTCTGCGTAAAGTCGTGGGTTACTGAGGAATCTTTTGCCGGATGGCGCTGACGCTTATCCGGCCTACAACGGATGCCTGTCCGTAGGCCCGGTAAGCGTAGCGCCGCCGGGTATCCCATTACGCTTTAATGCCCAGTAATGCCGAAGCGCTGGCCTGACCGCTTAATAACTCATCCGTTTTGCCCTGCCATGCGATACGCCCGTCGGCCACGACAATCGAGCGTGACGCAATGCGCGCGGCATCTTCCACGCTATGCGACACCATCAGCAGGGTTAATTGCTGATCGCGGCAGACGTCGCTGACCAGCGTCAGCATCTCCTGACGCAGGGCGGGATCGAGAGCGGAAAACGGCTCGTCGAGCAGCAATACCGGCTGCTCGCGCACCAGGCAGCGCGCAAGCGCCACGCGTTGACGTTGCCCGCCGGAAAGCTCGCCCGGCAGGCGCTCCAGCAGATTTTCGATCCCCATCTGGCGTGCAATATGATGCAGCTTCTCCCGCTGAGCCGCGTTCAGCTTTAGCCCAGGGTTTAACCCCAGCCCGATGTTCTGCTGCACGTTCAGGTGGCTGAACAGATTATTTTCCTGAAACAGCATGGAAACGGGACGGCGGGAGGGCGGTGTCGTGGTGTGATCCTGACCTTCAATCATTATTGTGCCGCTGGCCGGTGTCAGAAACCCGGCGATTAAATTCAGCAACGTACTTTTCCCGGCGCCGCTTGGCCCGAGAACCGCCACCTGTTCACCGCGCGCCACCGACAGTGTGAAGCGCATGGGCAAATGGTGATAAAGCCAGGTGATATCAGTCAGTTTTAACATTTCGCCCCGGTAATTTTTCGATAACGGTAAACAGCATAAAGCAGAGCATCAGCAGTAATAATGCGGTAACTGCGCCATCCTGGCTGCGATAGGAGCCAATTTGCTGATACAGATAAAACGGCAGCGTGCGGAAATCGTCGTTGCCAAACAGCGCCACCACGCCAAAATCTCCGATGGAGAGCACGCAGGCAAAGGCCAGCGCCTGCGCCAGAGGGCGTTTCAGGGCGCGCAGTTCCACCACCTTCAGTCGCGACCATCCCTCAATGCCCAATGACTGACACAGCATACTGTAGCGTGCGGTCACGTCGCGCATGGGGTTTTCCAGCACTTTTAGCGCATAGGGAATCGCCATTAGCGCGTTGGTGAAAATCACAATACCGTCAGCCGACTCCGGTAGTCCAACGCTGTTGTTGAGCAGTAAAAAGAAGCCGGTCGCCAGCACGATGCCGGGCATGGCAAGGATCAACATCCCGCTCAGTTCCAGCGCCTGACCTGCCAGCACCTGCTGGCGGGCGCGCAGTTCGCGGCTGCTCCATAAAAGCATCATCGTCAGGATGACGCACAGCACTCCCGCCGCCAGCGCAATGCGCAGAGAGGTCCACAGCGCCTGCCACAAAATGGGTTGCGCCAGCACGTCCAGCAGGCTGCGATTGACGCCATCAATAATAACCGCCAGCAGCGGCGGGAGAAGCAACAGCAGCGCCAGGGCGATCAGCAGGCTGTCCGTCAGGCGGCTGTGGAGCCGATCGTCAGGGTCGCGCCAGCCTTGCACCAGCGTGACGCCGGGGACAATGGCTTTACTCAGCCGCTGGCTCAGCAGCACCAGCGCCAGACAACATATCATCTGGATCAGCGCCAGCATGGCCGCACGGGCAGGATCGTAGTCGTAGCTCAGCGCCTGATAGATGGCCAGCTCGATAGTGGTAGCCTGCGGGCCGCCGCCAAGTGACAACACGGTGGCGAAACTGGCGAAACAGAGCATAAAAATCAGCGCCGCCACCGGCGGGATTTGACGACGCAGCCACGGCCATTCAACAAAGCGGAAGAAGTGCCAGCCGCGCATACCTAGCTGCGCGGCGAGCTGTCGCTGTTCGCCGGGAATGTTTTCCAGCGCCTGAAGCAGCAGGCGGCTTGCCATCGGCAGGTTAAAAAAGACGTGCGCCAGTAAAATCCCCTGCAAGCCGTAGGGCGAGAAATGCCACTCCCGCCCCAGCGTATGCCACAGCGAGGCCAGCCAGCCCTGGCGACCGTAGACGCTGAGGATACCGAAAACGGCGACCAGCACCGGTAAAATCAGCGTCATGGCGCACAGGCGCAATAACGCCAGACGTCCGGGAAAACGGCGACGATAGAGCGCTCTGGCGAGGAAAATCGCCGGGATGACGGAGAGCAGCGCCGACAGGAACGCCTGCCAGAACGAGAAACGCACGACGTGCCACAGGTAGCTGTCCTGCCACAGCGACGACCATTCACCCTGCGGCGCGTTAAGCCATAGCGCCAGAAATGCCGCCAGAGCCACTGCCACCATCAGCGCGGCGGCAGAAAGCCCGGGTATCAGCCAGCCGGGAATTAGCGGCTGACGGCGCGTTGCCATTCGCTAATCCATGCCTGACGCTGGGATGCCACTTCCGCAGGCGTAAATTCCAGCGTGGTGGATGGCTTCGTCAGTTGTTCAAATCCTGCGGGCAGGGCGACGTCAGCGACCGGATACATCCAGTTGCCGGTAGGAATGGCGTTCTGGAATGCCGGTGAAACCATAAACTTGAGGAATTTTTCTGCCAGTTCCGGCTGTTTGCTGGCGGCAGTGCGCGCAGCCACTTCCACTTGCAGGTAATGACCTTCGCTGAAGCTGGCGGCGGCGTAGTTATCTTTCTTCTCTTCGATGATGTGATACGCCGGAGAGGTGGTGTAGCTCAGCACCAGATCGCTTTCGCCTTTCAGGAACAGGCCGTAGGATTCGCTCCAGCCTTTGGTGACGGTGACCGTTTTGGCCGCCAGTTTTTGCCAGGCTTCCGGCGCGTTATTGCCGTAGACTTTCTGCATCCACAGCAGCAGACCCAGCCCCGGTGTACTGGTGCGCGGGTCCTGATAAATCACGCGCCATTTCCGATCGCTCTCTACCAGTTCTTTCAGGCTTTTCGGTGGGTTTTTCAGTTTGTTTTTGTCATAGATGAAGGCGAAGTAGCCATAATCAAACGGCACGAATGTGTCGTTATGCCAGCCGCCTGGCACGTTAACCGCATCAGGTGCAATGCCGCTTTTTGCGAACAGGTGGGTTTGCGTGGCGGCTTCCAGCAGGTTGTTGTCCAGGCCAAGCACCACGTCGGCTTTGCTGTTTTTCCCTTCCATTCGCAGGCGGTTGAGCAGCGAAACGCCATCTTCCAGCGCCACCAGCTTCAGTTCGCAATCACAGTCAGATTCAAAGGCTTTTTTGATTGTCGGGCCAGGCCCCCAGTCGGCAGCGAAGGAGTCATAGGTATAGACGGTCAGAACAGGTTTGGCGAAGGCAGGCGCTGCGCACAGGAGTAGCAAGGGAAGACATTTTTTTAACACTTTGCACCTCATAAAGTGGGTGGCAAAGGACTTGAGAAGCAGTCTCAAATCCCTTCGCCGGCGTTATCCGGATCAGGTTCGACGGGTATTTTCTCAGCCCATACACTTCACGAATGGTTTTGCGTATGTTTATCAGCACCCCGTTGAGGACGGCGTTAGTGTAGTGATTTTGTTGCTAAGCGGCAATCATGGGTCGGGTGGCGCAAACCATGCCGATTTAAAGTCAAACCAGCCGAGGGTGTTCATACGTAGCCCGCGCATACTACGCTGCCCCTGGATGATCAGCCAGTGGTGGATCAGCGGGACGATCGCTTTACTGGCGAGCAATTGCTGGCACCACACTGCCAGGTTCATCTCGCCGTTTCGCCACTGCGCGGCGTCGCCCTCCCAGTCCAGCGGGATGCAATGCTGCAACAGCGGGACTTCGCACAGGTGCGCAAACAGGGAAAAATCGAGCGGTAGCGTAAAGTTGGCGCTGTTGAGCCAGATGTCGCTTGTGACCTCCCCCGCATGCCATTGATCGTAGTCGATCTCATGGATATCCAGATGGACCTGATGTTCAGCCAGCAGTTGGCTCATGATCTGCGCGATCACCCGATGTTCGATGTGGTCGTGGTAGTAGGTCAGCGTGATCGTCTCCAGCCCGGCGGGTTTTTCGCCGTGTCCCGGGCGGGCATGGTGCCAGCGGGGCAGTAATCCGTAAGCCGGGAACCAGTGGCGCTGGTATTGCTCGTCGGCATAGAAGAGCAAATTGCTGGGGGAGAGCACGCGGCTTATCCACTCTCTGACTTCCTGATTCGCGCCGCGATTCGTCCGGGCGTCGAACAGCATATAGTAGCAGCCCTCTTCCAGCCGGCTTTCGATGGCTTTTTCATCTTCGGTCGGCCCTTTTAACGTCAGACCGCCGTTCGGTTCGTCGCCAATGTCCGGCAATACCCAGACGTTCACTTCATCAATCAGCGCCCGATAGCCGAAGAAATCATCAAAGGCGTGGATTTTTAACTGGTTGCGCGTATTACGCATCACCGCGTAAGGGCCGGTGCCGATCGGATGGCTGGAGAAATTATTCAGCGTTTCCCACTCCCGCGGCAGGATCATCGCCGGAACCTGACCCAGCAGCCACGGTAGCCAGCGATCCGGCTGCGACAGGTGAATATCCAGCGTCCAGGCGGTGGGGGAGACTATCTCGGTAATGTGCGAGTAGAGCGGCAGGGCGTTGATGCGCGTCAGTGAGGCAATGACATCCTCCATCTCCAGCTCGCGTCCGTGATGGAAGTGAATCCCCGGACGAAGAAAAAAACGCCACTGCAAAGGGGAAATCTGTTGCCAGTGGTGGGCAATATCGGCTTCCAGTTCCCCATTTTCCTCATTTACGCGCGTCAGTGCGCTGAAAATTTGCCGGGCGATATGGGTTTCTGAACGACGCAATGCGGTGCCAGGCAGCAGGTTGTGCATTGGACGATAGTAGAGCACGCGCAGAATATGCCGCCCCTGGCGAAAGCTGCGCCCCAGGTGGGACACCAGCATTTGCCGCACGGCGGTTTTGTCGCCCACCAGCTGTACCAGCTGGTCGATGCGATCTTGCTCCAGCAGGTCTTCCGCCCGCTGCTGCTGTAGCGCCAGCCCGGTATAGAGGAAGGTCAGACGGGAGCGTTTCCCGCGTCCGACCTCCGCCTCCCACGTCAACCAGCCACGTTCCTGCATGGTATTCAGCAGCGTACGCATATGGCGGCGGGAGCAGCTCAGCAGGTCCGCCAGCTCGTTGAGCGTGGTGTCTTGCGTTTTGCCGTCGCAGCATTGCCACAGACGGATGAACTGTTGTTGCAGACGACCTGAAGACATAAAAGGGGAACTCCTGCGCAAAACTCAGCAATTTTACTATCCCCATATTAGGTCAATAATGGATTCCGATGAAGCAATATGGAGAGGTCTTCGATGCGTCAGTTTTATTTGAAGTACTTTACCGCGACAGAAGGGTTGTCCTGGTTGGCTTGTCCGAGCGCGCCGCAGCGCTTAAAGATGCTTGAAGAACTGATGCAGTGGGAGGTGACTGCCTGACCTCGGATTTCCGAATTGCAGACATCATGTGTGACTGAGTATTGGTGTTTATCGCCGCGCCAGCAGATAATTCCTGCTGGCTTTTTTCGTTTCGGCTGCGTTTAGACATAAAAAGGGAAAGTATGCTCTGGTTAATGACGATGGGACGGCGCCTCAACGGTGTTTATGCCGCTTTTATGCTGGTTGCCTTTATGATGGGCGTGGCGGGAGCGTTGCAGGCACCGACGCTGAGCCTGTTTTTGAGTCGTGAAGTTGGTGCGCAGCCGTTCTGGGTCGGCCTTTTTTACACGGTCAACGCGATTGCCGGGATTCTGGTCAGCCTTGCATTAGCAAAACGCTCGGACAGTAAAGGCGATCGCCGTAAGCTGATTATGTTCTGCTGCCTGATGGCGATTGGCAACGCGCTACTGTTCGCCTTCAATCGCCATTATCTCACCCTGATCACCTGCGGCGTGTTATTCGCGTCGCTGGCCAATACCGCCATGCCGCAGCTATTTGCGTTGGCGCGGGAATATGCCGATAACTCCGCGCGTGAAGTGGTGATGTTTAGCTCGGTAATGCGTGCGCAGCTTTCACTGGCATGGGTGATTGGCCCGCCGCTGGCTTTTATGCTGGCGCTGAACTATGGCTTCACGACGATGTTTTCCATTGCCGCCGGCATATTCGCCATCAGCCTGGCGTTGATTGCTTTTATTCTGCCCTCGGTGGCGCGCGTTGAGCAGCCTGCCGATGTTCCGGTCACGGAAGCGGGCGGCTGGCAGGATAAAAACGTCCGTATGCTGTTTATCGCCTCCACGCTGATGTGGACCTGCAACACCATGTACATCATTGATATGCCGCTATGGATAAGCCTTGAGCTGGGTTTACCGGATAAACTGGCCGGAATATTGATGGGAACCGCAGCAGGTCTGGAGATCCCGGCGATGATTCTGGCTGGCTACTCGGTGAAGCGCTTCGGTAAGCGGCGGATGATGGTTATCGCCGTGGCTGCGGGGGTACTGTTTTATCTCGGCCTGATTTTCTTTCACAGCCAGACGGCTTTGCTTATCCTGCAACTGTTTAACGCGGTGTTTATCGGCATTGTGGCGGGGATTGGCATGCTGTGGTTTCAGGATTTAATGCCTGGCCGCGCCGGTTCAGCCACCACGCTGTTTACCAACAGTATCTCCACGGGAGTGATTCTGGCGGGGGTGATTCAGGGCGCGGTCGCGCAAAGCTACGGGCATTTCGCTGTTTACTGGGTGATAGCGGCGATTTCGCTGGTGGCGCTGGTGATGACCGGGCGGGTGAAGGATGTGTAAAAAATGCCGGATGACGGCTTCGCCTTATCCGGCCTACACAGAGTGGCAGGCCGGATAAACGAAGTGCTATCCGGCAGGTATGCTGAGAATCAGCGCATAAACGACGGTTGTTTCTCTTCGTATGCCGCAATTGCGCTTTCGTGTTGCAGCGTCAGGCCGATGCTGTCCAGACCGTTCAACATGCAGTGGCGGCGGAAGTCGTCGATTTTAAAGCTGTAGGACTTATCGCCCGCTTTTACTACCTGCGCTTCCAGATCCACTTCAAATTTAATCCCCGGATTGGCTTTCACCAGGGCGAACAGTTCATCGACCTCTTCATCGCTCAGTTTCACCGGCAGCAGCTGGTTGTTAAAGCTGTTGCCATAGAAGATATCCGCGAAGCTCGGCGCGATGACCACTTTAAAGCCGTAATCAGTCAGCGCCCACGGCGCGTGCTCGCGCGATGAACCGCAGCCGAAGTTTTCCCGCGCCAGCAGAATCGACGCGCCTTTATATTCCGGGAAGTTCAGCACGAACTCCGGGTTCGGCTGCTGACCCTTTTCATCCAGAAAACGCCAGTCATTGAACAGATGTGCGCCAAAACCGGTGCGGGTGACTTTCTGTAAAAACTGTTTCGGTATAATCGCGTCGGTATCGACGTTAGCAGCATCCAGCGGGACGACCAGGCCGGTGTGTTGGGTAAATTTCTCTGCCATGGTGTGCTCCTTATTTGATGCTGCGAATATCGGCGAAATGACCGGTGACGGCGGCAGCGGCAGCCATCGCCGGGCTAACCAGATGCGTGCGTCCGCCGCGCCCCTGACGACCTTCAAAGTTACGGTTGCTGGTGGAGGCGCAGCGCTCGCCCGGATTCAGTCGGTCGTTGTTCATCGCCAGACACATAGAACAGCCTGGTAAACGCCATTCAAAACCGGCTTCGATAAAGATCTTATCCAGACCTTCCGCCTCTGCCTGCGCTTTTACCGGGCCGGAGCCGGGAACCACCAGAGCCTGAACGCCCGGTGCAACTTTACGCCCTTTGGCGATTTCCGCCGCCGCGCGTAAATCTTCAATACGCGAGTTGGTGCAGGAACCGATAAACACTTTGTCGATCGCCACGTCGGTTAACGGAATGCCCGGTTTCAGCCCCATATAGGCCAGCGCTTTTTCGGCACTTGCGCGCTCGACAGGATCGGCAAACGAGGCCGGATCGGGGATGTTGTCGTTGACGGAGATAACCTGACCCGGGTTGGTTCCCCAGGTAACCTGCGGCGCAATGTTTTCCGCTTGCAGGGTCACGACGGTATCGAACGTTGCGCCGTCGTCGGTTTTCAGGGTTTTCCAGTATGCGACGGCATCGTCAAAATCGCTGCCTTTCGGGGCGTGCAGACGCCCTTTTACGTAGTTGAAGGTGGTGTCATCCGGCGCGACCAGACCGGCTTTGGCGCCCATCTCGATCGCCATGTTGCACAGGGTCATACGACCTTCCATGCTCAGATTGCGAATTGCTTCGCCGCAGAACTCGACCACATGGCCCGTACCGCCCGCACTGCCGGTTTTACCGATAATCGCCAGCACGATATCTTTCGCCGTAATGCCCGGCGCAGCTGTGCCTTTCACCTCAATCTTCATGGTTTTTGCGCGGCCCTGTTTCAGGGTCTGCGTCGCCAGAACGTGTTCAACCTCGGAGGTGCCGATGCCAAACGCCAGCGCGCCGAATGCGCCGTGCGTGGCGGTATGGGAATCGCCGCAAACAATGGTCATCCCCGGTAAGGTCACGCCCTGTTCCGGCCCCATTACGTGGACGATCCCCTGATACGGGTGGTTCAGGTCATACAGCTCCACGCCGAACGCTTTGCAGTTTTTGATCAACTCCTGCATCTGAATCCGCGCCATCTCGCCAGAGGCGTTGATGTCTTTGGTTTGCGTAGAGACGTTATGATCCATCGTCGCGAAGGTTTTACCGGGCTGGCGAACCGGGCGGCCGTGGGCGCGCAGGCCGTCAAACGCCTGCGGAGAGGTCACTTCATGCACCAGATGCCTGTCAATGTACAGCAGCGGGGTTTCGTTCTGCGCCTCATAAACCACATGCGCATCGAACAATTTTTCATACAACGTTTTAGCCATGATTACACCCCTTCGGCGACATAACGGGCAATGATGTCGCCCATCTCATCAGTACTGACAGCGGCAGCGCCACGGGCTAAATCACCGGTGCGAATACCTTCTTCTAATGCGCGGTTAATGGCGCTTTCAATGGCCGTTGCCGCATCGTCGGCATCCAGGCTGTAACGCAGCAGTAACGCCAGCGACAGGATCTGCGCGATCGGGTTGGCGATGTTTTTCCCGGCGATATCCGGCGCAGAACCGCCCGCCGGTTCATACAGGCCGAAACCCTGTTCGTTCAGGCTGGCGGAAGGCAACATCCCCATTGAGCCGGTGATCATCGCGCATTCGTCAGACAGAATGTCGCCAAACAGGTTGGAGCACAGCAGCACGTCAAACTGAGAGGGATCTTTAATCAACTGCATCGTGGCATTGTCGATGTACATGTGCGCCAGTTCGACATCCGGGTACGCTTTGGCGACCTCATTGACGATCTCGCGCCACAGAATGGACGTTTGCAGGACGTTGGCTTTGTCGATCGACGTAACCTTACGGCGACGTTTACGCGCCGATTCGAAGGCGATGCGCGCAATACGTTCGATTTCAAAACGGTGATACACCTCGGTATCGAAGGCTTTTTCATGTTGCCCGCTGCCTTCGCGGCCTTTCGGCTGACCAAAATAGATCCCGCCGGTCAATTCACGCACGCACAGGATGTCGAAACCGTTGGCTGCGATGTCGGCGCGCAGCGGACAGAAGGCTTCCAGCCCCTGGTACAGCTTTGCCGGACGCAGGTTGCTAAACAATTTGAAGTGTTTACGCAGCGGCAGCAATGCGCCGCGTTCCGGTTGGCTGTCCGGCGGCAGATTTTCCCATTTCGGGCCGCCGACGGAGCCAAACAGAATGGCATCCGCTTGTTCACAGCCTTCAACGGTCGCTTTCGGCAGCGGTTGACCGTGGTTGTCGATAGCGGCGCCGCCGACATCGTAATGGCTGGTGGTAATGCGCATGGCAAAACGACTGCGAACGGCTTCCAGGACTTTCAGGGCTTGCGCCATCACTTCCGGGCCAATACCGTCACCCGGCAAAACAGCAATATGGTAATTCTTCGACATCACACGGTTTCCTTATTGTTCTCTTTATTCTGAGCTTTGCGTTGCAATTCTTTTTCGACTTCGGCGGCACGCCAGATGTTGTTCAGGACATGCACCATCGCTTTCGCGGAAGACTCCACGATATCGGTCGCCAGACCGACCCCGTGGAAGCGACGGTCGTTATAGTTGGCGACGATATCCACCTGGCCCAGCGCATCTTTGCCGTGGCCTTTCGCCGACAGGCTGTATTTCACCAGTTCGATGTTGTAATCGGTGATGCGGTTGATGGCCTGGTAAATGGCATCGACCGGGCCGTTGCCGTTCGCGGCTTCCGCTTTGATGTCGTCGCCGCAGGCCAGTTTGACGGAGGCCGTGGCGATATCGTTAGAGCCGGACTGCACGCTGAAATAGTCCAGACGGAAATGCTCTGGCTCTTCCTGTTGTTTATTGATGAAGGCCAGCGCCTCCAGGTCGTAATCGAATACCTGACCTTTTTTATCCGCCAGCTTCAGGAAAGCGTCGTACAGGTTATCCAGATTGTATTCACTTTCTTTATAGCCCATCTCGTCCATACGGTGTTTTACGGCAGCACGCCCGGAGCGAGAGGTCAGGTTCAACTGGATCTGGTTCAGGCCGATAGACTCTGGCGTCATGATTTCGTAGTTTTCACGGTTTTTCAGCACGCCGTCCTGGTGAATGCCGGAGGAGTGGGCGAATGCGCCGCTGCCGACAATCGCTTTGTTCGCCGGGATTGGCATGTTGCAGATCTGACTGACCAACTGGCTGGTGCGCCAGATCTCCTGGTGATTGATGCGGGTATGCACATTCAGAATGTCCTTGCGTACCTTGATCGCCATGATGACTTCTTCCAGCGAGCAGTTACCGGCACGTTCGCCGATACCGTTCATGGCACCTTCAACCTGACGCGCGCCCGCGTGGACGGCCGCCAGCGCGTTGCCGACGCCCAGACCTAAATCATCATGGGTATGTACGGAGATGATGGCCTTGTCGATATTCGGTACGCGCTCATACAGCCCGGAAATAATACCGCCGAACTCGAAGGGCATGGTGTAGCCCACGGTATCGGGAATGTTGATCGTTTTCGCGCCCGCATTGATCGCCGCTTCCACGACGCGAGCGAGATCGTCAATCGGGGTACGACCTGCGTCTTCGCATGAGAACTCCACGTCATCAGTGTAATTACGCGCACGCTTAACCATATAGATAGCACGCTCAATCACTTCATCCAGCGTGCTGCGCAGCTTGGTGGCGATATGCATCGGCGAGGTGGCGATAAAGGTATGGATGCGAAAAGCGTCCGCGACCTTCAGTGATTCTGCCGCGACGTCGATGTCTTTTTCCACGCAGCGGGCTAACGCGCAAACGCGGCTGTTTTTGACCTGGCGGGCGATAGTCTGTACCGACTCAAAATCGCCAGGTGAAGAGACGGGAAAACCCACTTCCATCACATCGACGCCCATACGTTCAAGGGCCAGGGCAATTTGCAGCTTTTCTTTCACACTCAGGCTAGCCTGTAACGCCTGTTCACCGTCGCGTAAAGTGGTATCGAAAATAATGACTTGCTGGCTCATGGTTTAGGTCCTTGTCTCTTTAGGGCGCCTTGCTTCGAGCATAAAAAAACCCGCGCAACGGCGCGGGTTTTTAATCTTACTGATGCTGACTTAATGCTGAATGTCGCTCACCAGTCTACCGCGCAACGAAGATGCGTTTAGTAGTAGTAGACCGTTAAAGCGAGCGATACGAATCATTAAATCAACTCCAGATGAATGCGATATGCTTTTAGTGGTACTGGATACGCTGCGCGATGTCAACCCTGTTGCAGATAAACCCTCCCATGCAGAGGGGATCTTGCGTTCTGTACTTTAGCTAATTGTGCTGAAGTTTCAGGCGAATGCAAAATAAATCGGCAGAGGGTGCGTACATACTTTTCACTGTTTGACATATTTGAGCATGTTTATTTGCAACTACAGCAAGCTGAAAGGGGGGTAAAGGTATTGCAAAGGTCGTACTTATCTTTTTGATTTTATTTATTTTTATATCTTTCGTGAATAAATTAATGAATCCGTTGCACACGTTATTGATAAATTATTGTTAAGAGTAAAAGCACAACTAATATAAACAATTAATTAAAACTTAATTTATTATTCACCAAAAGCATGATTGTGTATTCGCCACGCTTATGTTTATATTGCTTTTGTAATTTAAACATTATGAATCATCGTGCTGTGGCCTCTGCCGTATTGTACTGGCATGGGCTTTCGCCTTTTCCTGAACGATGCCTTTATGTTTTCCTAATTTTTATGTTTTCTCTTTTTCTTATTTTATATGCATGATAAATCATATTTCCTGAGATTATTTCTGCATTTCGTCAAGAAAAAGGGAGTTTAGTGTGACAGTGGAGTTAACTATGCCAGAGATAGAAATAGATAAACCGCATCCGATAGAAATGGTTAAGCCTCAGCTTCGTATGGTTGATCTGAATTTACTGACCGTCTTTGACGCCGTGATGCAAGAGCAGAATATCACGCGGGCGGCCCACTCCCTGGGGATGTCGCAGCCTGCCGTCAGTAATGCGGTGGCGCGTCTGAAAGTCATGTTTAATGACGAGCTGTTTGTCCGGTACGGACGCGGTATCCAGCCAACGGCGCGCGCTTATCAGCTATTTGGTTCTGTTCGCCAGGCGTTACAGTTGGTGCAAAATGAGTTGCCCGGTTCAGGTTTTGAACCCGCCAGCAGCGAGCGTGTATTCCATCTTTGCGTGTGCAGCCCGCTGGATAATATTCTGACGTCGCTTATTTATAATCGCGTTGAAAAGATTGCGCCGAATATTCATGTCGTTTTTAAATCATCGTTAAATCAAAATACGGAACATCAGCTGCGTTATCAGGAAACGGAATTTGTTATTGGGTATGAAGAGTTTCGCCGTCCTGAGTTTACCAGCGTATCGTTATTTAAAGATGAAATGGTGCTGGTCGCCAGCAGAAAACATCCGCGTATCAGCGGTCCGTTGCTGGAGAGCGATGTTTATAATGAACAACATGCGGTCGTTTCACTCGATCGCTATGCCTCATTTAGCCAGCCGTGGTATGACACGCCAGACAGACAAAGCTGCATTGCTTATCAGGGAATGGCGTTGATCAGCGTGCTTAATGTTGTCTCTCAAACGCAGCTGGTGGCAGTTGCGCCGCGTTGGTTAGCCGATGAATTTGCCGAGTCATTAGCGTTACAGATATTACCGTTGCCTTTAAAACTGAATAGCCGGACCTGTTATCTTTCCTGGCATGATGCCGCGGGTCGGGATAAGGGTCATCAATGGATGGAAGAGTTATTGGTTTCTGTCTGTCAAAAGTGAATACGGGTGGAATAAATCAGAGTGAAATATCTGGTTTATTCTGCTTTTTCGTCTGTGTGTGAAATTTTATACTGAATTGTGCATCCAGGCGCTTTACGCATATCGCAAAAAATGGCGATATTGCTGTAAGTCCCCATTTTTAAGCGATTATTTATCATCACATCTGCTTATCCTGGTGTAATTCGCCGTTTCTTCTGCGCTTTCATCTCATTTATTCTTATTTATCTTCGAACGACGACATCAGCCTGAATTGCCTGCGTCATGGTGAGCAGTTAATGTGTTAGCAAAAGGTAAATCATCATAATAGTGGAGCAAGCCATGGAGATGTTGTCTGGAGCCGAGATGGTCGTCCGATCGCTCATCGATCAGGGCGTGAAGCAGGTATTCGGTTATCCCGGGGGCGCGGTCCTCGATATTTATGATGCGCTGCACACGGTCGGTGGTATCGATCATGTGCTTGTCCGTCATGAACAAGCGGCTGTGCATATGGCGGATGGCCTGGCGCGGGCAACAGGTGAAGTCGGGGTCGTTCTGGTCACTTCCGGGCCAGGCGCCACGAATGCGATCACCGGTATTGCCACGGCCTATATGGACTCCATTCCTCTGGTCATCCTTTCCGGGCAAGTGGCGACGTCGTTGATTGGCTATGACGCCTTTCAGGAATGCGACATGGTGGGGATATCACGTCCGGTGGTGAAACACAGCTTCCTCGTTAAACAGACGGAAGACATCCCGCAGGTGCTGAAAAAAGCGTTCTGGCTGGCGGCAAGCGGGCGTCCTGGACCCGTGGTCGTGGACCTCCCGAAAGATATTTTGAATCCGGCGAAAAAGTTGCCTTACGTCTGGCCGGAGTCGGTCAGTATGCGCTCTTATAACCCGACCACGACAGGGCATAAAGGGCAGATTAAGCGCGCGCTGCAAACGCTGGCGGCGGCAAAAAAACCGGTGGTCTACGTCGGCGGCGGTGCAGTGAATGCGGGTTGTCATGAACAACTGCGGCAAACCATTGAAGCGCTCAACCTGCCGGTCGTCTCGTCGCTGATGGGGCTGGGCGCATTCCCGGCCACGCATCGTCAGTCGTTAGGGATGCTGGGGATGCACGGCACCTATGAAGCCAACATGACCATGCATCATTCCGATGTGATTTTTGCCGTCGGGGTGCGTTTTGACGATCGCACGACCAATAATCTGGCGAAATACTGCCCGAATGCGACCGTGCTGCATATCGATATCGATCCGACGTCTATCTCTAAAACCGTGACGGCGGATATTCCCATTGTGGGCGATGCGCGCCTGGTTCTGGAGCAAATGCTGGAATTACTGCCGCAGGAAGTCGCGCAGCAGCCGCTGGATGATATTCGCGACTGGTGGCAACACATTGAACGCTGGCGCGCCCGTCAGTGCCTGAAATATGACACCCAAAGCGAGAGCATTAAACCGCAGGCGGTGATCGAAGCTATCTGGCGTCTGACGAAAGGCGATGCGTATGTCACTTCTGATGTCGGCCAGCACCAGATGTTCGCCGCGCTCTACTACCCCTTTGATAAGCCGCGTCGCTGGATTAACTCCGGCGGTCTCGGCACGATGGGCTTTGGCCTGCCAGCGGCTCTGGGCGTGAAGATGGCGCTGCCGGATGAAACGGTAGTGTGCGTCACGGGAGATGGCAGCATTCAGATGAACATCCAGGAGCTGTCGACGGCGCTGCAATATGAACTGCCGGTGCTGGTGCTCAACCTTAACAACCGCTATCTCGGCATGGTCAAACAATGGCAGGACATGATCTACTCCGGGCGTCATTCGCAATCTTACATGCAGTCGCTGCCCGATTTTGTACGCCTTGCCGAGGCTTATGGGCATATCGGTATCCAGATTAATCATCCAGATGAACTGGAGAGCAAGCTGGGCGAAGCGCTGGAACATGTGCGTAACCATCGTCTGGTGTTTGTCGATGTCACCGTCGATGGCAGTGAGCATGTCTACCCGATGCAGATTCGTGGGGGCGGGATGGATGAAATGTGGTTAAGCAAAACGGAGAGGACCTGATTATGCGCCGGATATTATCAGTATTGCTGGAAAACGAGTCGGGTGCATTGTCGCGTGTGATTGGCCTCTTCGCCCAGCGTGGATACAACATTGAAAGCCTTACCGTCGCGCCGACCGACGATCCGACGTTATCGCGTATGACCATCCAGACAGTTGGCGATGAGAAAGTCCTGGAGCAGATCGAAAAGCAGCTTCACAAGCTGGTGGATGTTCTGCGCGTCAGCGAACTTGGGCAGGGCGCGCACGTTGAGCGAGAAATCATGCTGGTGAAGATTCAGGCCAGCGGGTACGGAAGGGAAGAGGTGAAGCGCAACACGGAGATTTTCCGTGGGCAGATTATTGATGTCACGCCTTCTATTTATACCGTCCAGCTGGCAGGCACCAGCGATAAGCTGGACGCGTTTCTGGCGACGCTGCGTGAAGTGGCGAAAATTGTTGAAGTTGCCCGTTCCGGCGTCGTCGGGCTTTCGCGCGGCGACAAGATCATGCGTTAGTCATTGTGTTGTCTTTCAATTGTAGGCCTGATAAGCGAAGCGTCATCAGGCCATTATACCCTGCCGGATGGCGCTAATGCTTATCCGGCCTACAGGAGACGTCTCAACCTCCGCCGACGCTACCCGTTGGCTTTTTTTTGCGAAATCAGTGGTAACCCGGAATAAAAGCGGTTGCCGCAGTCACTATTCTGCGCTTAGATGTTAAGAAATTTAACCCATGCCGTCACAATGGTTATGGTTTGTACATTTTACGCAAGGGGCAATTGTGAAACTGGATGAAATCGCTCGGCTGGCCGGTGTATCGCGAACGACTGCAAGCTACGTTATTAACGGAAAAGCAAAGCAATACCGTGTGAGCGACAAGACCGTCGAGAAAGTCATGGCGGTGGTGCGTGAGCATAATTACCACCCGAATGCTGTGGCCGCCGGGCTGCGTGCTGGACGCACACGTTCTATCGGACTGGTCATTCCCGATCTGGAGAACACGAGTTATACCCGTATCGCAAACTACCTGGAGCGCCAGGCGCGCCAGCGCGGTTATCAACTGCTGATTGCCTGCTCAGAAGATCAGCCGGATAACGAAATGCGGTGCATCGAACATCTTCTACAACGCCAGGTGGATGCGATCATTGTATCGACCTCGTTACCGCCGGAGCATCCGTTCTACCAGCGCTGGGCCAATGGTTCATTCCCCATCGTGGCGCTGGATCGCGCGCTGGATCGCGAACATTTCACCAGCGTTGTCGGGGCGGATCAGGATGATGCGGAAATGCTGGCGGCAGAGTTACGTAAATTCCCGGCGGAAACGGTGCTTTACCTGGGCGCGTTGCCGGAGCTGTCCGTCAGTTTCCTGCGCGAGCAGGGGTTCCGTACCGCATGGAAAGACGATCCGCGCGAAGTACACTATCTGTACGCCAACAGCTACGAGCGGGAAGCGGCGGCGCAGCTGTTCGAAAAATGGCTGGAAACTCACCCGATGCCGCAGGCGCTGTTTACCACGTCGTTTGCGCTCTTGCAGGGCGTGATGGATGTGACGTTACGTCGTGACGGGAAGCTGCCTTCCAACCTGGCGATCGCCACCTTTGGCGATAATGAACTGCTCGACTTCTTGCAGTGTCCGGTTCTGGCGGTCGCACAGCGTCATCGTGATGTTGCTGAACGCGTCCTGGAGATCGTCCTGGCCAGCCTGGATGAGCCGCGTAAACCGAAGCCAGGTTTAACGCGAATCAAACGTAATTTGTACCGCCGCGGTATTCTTAGCCGCAGTTAGTCCATTTCTGTATGCCGGATAAGGCGGTTATGCCGCCATCCGGCAAATCGCCCGGCGCGTTGTCGCTGACCGGGCAAATATTCACCTGCCAACAATACTCACACCATAATTAAGATTATTCCTTAGAATTATCCGACTTATCTTTCAAATATGCTGATTTTAAACCTGTCGATACCGACTTCCGGTTTATTGAGACGTCGTATTGAACCCGTTTTGTATTATTTTGTTACATGCGGGCGACGAATTGCCGAATTAACAAACACTTTTTTTCGATGTGGCCTCTACGTCGCGGCTGGCTTGTCGGTGCGGGGCGTAGAGAGCGATAAACAGGTACTGTTATCTCGCTGCATATTGTCCTAAAATGCCGCTCGCGTCGCAAACTGACACTTTATATTTTTATCAGATGATATTGAGTCGTTTTAAACGGTGATGAGTTTTTGGATCTTTTTTCTTACAAATATTCATGACGTTAATTTGCTTCGCTCGTTGGACGGAATTTAATCAACGCTGATATTAGCCGTATACATTGGGTTTTTTACTCCGGTAAGCGTCCTGACTTGCTTGACAAGCTTTTCCTCCGCTCCGTAAACTCCTTTAAGTGGGAATTTGTGGGGCAAAGTGGTAATAAGGGGTGAGGCTGGCATGTTCCGGGGAGCAACGTTAGTCAATCTCGACAGTAAGGGGCGCTTATCTGTGCCCACCCGTTACCGGGATCAACTGATCGAGAACGCTACCGGTCAAATGGTTTGTACCATTGACATCCATCACCCGTGCCTGCTGCTTTACCCCCTGCCTGAATGGGAAATTATCGAGCAAAAATTATCGCGTCTGTCGAGCATGAACCCGGTTGAGCGCCGCGTGCAGCGTTTACTGTTGGGGCATGCCAGCGAATGTCAGATGGATAGCGCAGGTCGCTTATTGATCGCGCCGATTCTGCGGCAACATGCCGGGCTGACGAAAGAAGTGATGCTGGTTGGACAGTTCAATAAGTTTGAACTGTGGGATGAAACGACCTGGTATCAACAGGTCAAGGAAGATATCGACGCTGAGCAGTCAGTAACCGAAACCTTGTCGGAACGACTGCAGGACTTGTCTCTATAATGATGATGGAAAATTTTAAACACACTACGGTGCTGCTGGACGAGGCCGTAAACGGTCTGAACATTCGCCCTGACGGCATCTACATTGATGGGACATTTGGTCGCGGCGGCCACTCACGTCTGATCCTCTCCCGGCTTGGCGAAGAGGGACGTTTGCTGGCGATCGATCGCGATCCGCAGGCTATTGCCGAAGCCCAGGCCATCAATGATCCTCGCTTCTCCATCATTCATGGACCTTTCTCTGCGCTTGCTGATTATGTAAGTGAGCGCGAACTTATCGGCAAGATCGACGGGATTCTCCTTGATCTTGGCGTCTCTTCACCGCAACTCGATGATGCCGAACGTGGTTTTTCTTTTATGCGCGATGGCCCGCTGGATATGCGTATGGACCCAACGCGCGGTCAGTCTGCCGCAGAATGGCTGCAAACCGCGGAAGAAGCCGATATTGCCTGGGTGCTGAAAACCTTTGGCGAAGAGCGTTTTGCGAAACGTATTGCCCGCGCCATTGTGGAGCGCAACCGCGAACAGCCCATGACCCGCACCAAAGAACTGGCGGAAGTGGTCGCAGCGGCGACGCCGGTGAAGGACAAATTCAAACATCCCGCGACCCGTACCTTCCAGGCGGTGCGCATTTGGGTGAACAGTGAACTGGAGGAGATAGAGCAGGCGCTAAAAAGCTCGCTCAGCGTGCTGGCCCCGGGTGGGCGGCTTTCCATTATCAGTTTCCACTCGCTGGAAGACCGTATTGTGAAGCGCTTTATGCGTGAGCAAAGCCGCGGTCCACAGGTTCCAGCAGGGTTGCCGATGACGGAAGAGCAGCTCAAAAAACTGGGCGGTCGTGAGCTAAGAGCATTAGGCAAGTTGATGCCGGGCGAAGAAGAAGTGGCGGAAAATCCACGCGCCCGTAGTTCAGTTCTGCGTATTGCAGAGAGGACGAACGCATGATCAGCAGAGTGACAGAAGCCCTGAGCAAAGTGAAGGGATCGACGGGAATCACCAATCGCCATGCTTTGCCTGGCGTGATCGGTGACGATCTTTTGCGATTTGGGAAGCTGCCACTCTGCCTGTTCATTTGCATTATTTTAACGGCGGTCACCGTCGTGACAACGGCGCACCATACGCGCCTGTTAACCGCGCAGCGCGAGCAACTGGTGCTGGAGCGTGATGCGCTGGATATCGAATGGCGCAACCTGATCCTTGAAGAAAACGCGCTCGGCGATCATAGCCGGGTAGAACGGATCGCAACGGAAAAGTTGCAGATGCAGCATGTCGATCCCTCACAAGAAAATATCGTAGTGCAAAAATAAGGATAAACGCGACGCATGAAAGCAGCGGCAAAGACGCTCAAACCAAAACGCCAGGAAGAACAAGCCAACTTTGTCAGTTGGCGTTTTGCGTTGCTGTGCGGCTGTATTCTGCTGGCGCTGGGTTTCCTGCTGGGGCGCGTGGCCTGGCTGCAAATTATTGCGCCTGACATGTTAGTGCGTCAGGGCGACATGCGCTCTTTGCGTGTACAGGAAGTCTCCACCTCTCGCGGCATGATCACCGACCGCTCTGGTCGCCCACTGGCGGTGAGCGTGCCGGTAAAAGCCATCTGGGCGGACCCGAAAGAGCTGCATGATGCAGGCGGGATCACGCTGGACAACCGCTGGAAAGCGCTGGCGGACGCGCTGAAAATGCCGCTCGACCAACTGGCGGCTCGCGTTAATGCGAACCCGAAAGGCCGCTTTATCTATCTGGCGCGTCAGGTTAACCCGGATCTCGGCGACTACATCAAAAAACTGAAGCTGCCAGGCATTCATCTGCGCGAAGAGTCCCGCCGTTACTATCCTTCCGGGGAAGTGACCGCTCACCTCATTGGCTTCACTAACGTCGATAGCCAGGGGATTGAAGGGGTTGAGAAGAGCTTCGATAAGTGGCTGACCGGCCAGCCTGGCGAACGTATTGTACGTAAAGACCGCTATGGCCGGGTTATTGAAGATATCTCTTCTACCGACAGCCAGGCCGCGCACAATCTGGCGCTGAGCATTGATGAGCGCCTGCAAGCGTTGGTCTATCGCGAACTGAACAACGCCGTGGCCTTCAACAAAGCGGAGTCAGGCAGCGCCGTGCTGGTGGATGTCAATACTGGCGAAGTGCTGGCAATGGCGAACAGCCCGTCCTACAACCCGAATAACCTGACCGGTACGCCGAAAGACGCTATGCGTAACCGCACCATCACGGACGTGTTTGAACCCGGTTCAACCGTCAAACCGATGGTGGTGATGACCGCGTTACAGCGCGGGGTCGTGCGTGAAAACACCGTGCTGAACACGGTGCCATATCGAATTAATGGTCACGAAATCAAAGACGTGGCGCGTTACAGCGAATTGACCCTGACCGGGGTTTTACAGAAGTCGAGTAACGTCGGCGTTTCTAAGCTGGCGTTAGCGATGCCGTCCTCAGCGTTAGTAGATACTTACTCACGTTTTGGGCTAGGAAAGGCGACCAATTTGGGGTTGGTCGGAGAACGCAGTGGCTTATATCCTCAAAAACAACGGTGGTCTGACATAGAGAGGGCCACCTTCTCTTTCGGCTATGGGCTAATGGTAACCCCGTTACAGTTAGCGCGAGTCTACGCAACGATTGGCAGCTACGGCGTTTATCGTCCGCTGTCGATTACCAAAGTTGATCCTCCTGTACCGGGCGAGCGCGTCTTCCCGGAAGCGACCGTTCGTACCGTCGTCCACATGATGGAAAGCGTGGCGCTGCCGGGCGGTGGCGGCGTGAAGGCGGCGATCAAAGGTTATCGCATCGCCATTAAAACCGGTACGGCGAAAAAAGTGGGGCCGGATGGCCGCTACATCAACAAATACATTGCTTATACCGCAGGCGTTGCGCCTGCGAGTCAGCCGCGCTTCGCGCTGGTGGTTGTTATCAACGATCCGCAGGCGGGTAAATACTACGGCGGCGCCGTTTCCGCGCCGGTATTCGGTGCCATTATGGGCGGCGTACTGCGCACCATGAACATCGAACCGGATGCGCTGGCAACGGGCGAAAAAAGTGAATTTGTAATTAACCAAGGCGAGGGAACAGGTGGCAGATCGTAATTTGCGCGACCTTCTCGCTCCGTGGGTGCCTGGCGCACCGGAGCGAGCACTGCGGGAGATGACACTCGACAGCCGTGTGGCTGCATCGGGCGATCTCTTTGTGGCAGTGGTGGGTCATCAGGCGGACGGGCGTCGATATATCCCGCAGGCGATAGCGCAAGGTGTGGCTGCCATTATTGCAGAGGCCAAAGATGAGGCGACCGACGGGGAAATCCGTGAAATGCACGGTGTGCCGGTTATCTATCTGAGCCAGCTCAACGAGCGTTTATCTGCACTGGCGGGCCGCTTCTACCACGAGCCATCTGAACATATGCGTCTGGTCGGCGTGACCGGAACGAACGGAAAAACCACCACCACGCAACTGCTGGCGCAGTGGAGCCAACTACTTGGCGAAACCAGCGCGGTAATGGGAACGGTGGGTAATGGCCTGTTGGGCAAAGTGATCCCGACGGAGAACACAACCGGTTCCGCCGTTGACGTACAGCATGTGCTGGCCGGTCTGGTTGAGCAGGGCGCAACATTCGGTGCAATGGAAGTCTCTTCTCACGGCCTGGTGCAGCACCGGGTCGCCGCGCTGAAATTTGCCGCCTCTGTTTTCACGAATTTAAGCCGCGATCACCTTGATTATCACGGTGACATGGAACATTACGAAGCGGCGAAATGGATGCTCTATTCAACGCACCATTACGGCGAGGCTATTATCAATGCCGATGATGAAGTCGGACGCCGATGGCTGGTGAGGTTGCCGGATGCCGTTGCGGTCTCTATGGAGGATCATATCAACCCGAACTGCCACGGACGTTGGCTGAAAGCGGTTGAGGTGAAGTACCACGATAGCGGCGCGACGATCCGTTTCGACTCCAGTTGGGGCGAAGGCGAGATTGAAAGCCGTCTGATGGGCGTGTTTAACGTCAGCAACCTGCTGCTGGCGCTGGCAACGTTGCTGGCGCTTGGCTACCCCCTGGCGGATCTGCTGAAAACCGCCCCCCGACTGCAACCGGTTTGCGGGCGGATGGAGGTGTTCAGCGCGCCGGGCAAAACCACGGTGGTGGTCGATTACGCCCACACGCCGGATGCGCTGGAAAAAGCGTTGCAGGCTGCGCGGTTGCACTGTACTGGTCAACTGTGGTGCGTCTTTGGCTGCGGCGGCGATCGCGATAAAGGTAAACGTCCGCTGATGGGGGCGATTGCCGAAGAGTTCGCGGACGTGGTGGTCGTGACGGACGATAACCCACGCACCGAAGAGCCGCGCGCGATCATCAACGACATTCTGGCGGGTATGCTGGATGCCGGGCACGCGAAAGTGATGGAAGGCCGCGCAGAGGCGGTGACCTGCGCCATTATGCAGGCGAAAGAAAACGACGTGGTTCTGGTCGCGGGTAAAGGGCATGAGGATTACCAGATTGTCGGTACTCAACGCCTTGATTACTCCGACCGCGTGACGGCTGCGCGTCTGCTGGGGGTGATCGCATGATTAGCGTAACGCTCAGCCAACTGGCCGGTATTCTGCACTGCGAATTACAGGGCGCCGACCTGACGATTGACGCGGTCACGACTGATACGCGTAAGGTGACGCCGGGCTGCCTGTTTGTGGCGCTGAAAGGCGAGCGTTTCGACGCCCACGATTTTGCGGATAACGCGAAAGCGGGCGGCGCCGGTGCGCTGCTGGTGAGTCGCCCGCTGGATTGCGATCTGCCGCAACTGATCGTCAAAGATACGCGGCTGGCCTTCGGCGAACTGGCCGCATGGGTTCGGGCGCAGGTTCCCGCTCGCGTCGTGGCGTTAACCGGCTCCTCCGGCAAAACATCCGTTAAAGAGATGACCGCCGCCATTCTGAGTCAGTGTGGCAACACCTTATACACCGCGGGTAACCTGAATAACGATATCGGCGTACCGATGACGTTGCTGCGGTTAAACAACGATTATGACTATGCCGTCATTGAGTTAGGCGCCAATCACCAGGGCGAAATTGCCTGGACCGTCGGCCTGACGCGTCCTGAAGCGGCACTGGTTAATAATCTGGCGGCAGCGCACCTGGAAGGATTCGGTTCGCTGGCGGGCGTGGCGAAAGCGAAAGGCGAAATCTATACCGGCTTGCCGGTGAATGGGATCGCCATTATGAACGCCGATAACAACGACTGGCTGAACTGGCAGGGCATTATTGGCGATCGCAAAGTGTGGCGTTTTTCACCGAATGCCGCCAACAGCGATTTTACCGCGACCAATATCCATGTGACCTCGCACGGTACGGAATTCACGCTGCAAACGCCGACGGGCGACATTGACGTCCTGCTGCCGCTGCCTGGTCGTCACAATATTGCGAACGCGCTGGCGGCGGCTGCGCTGTCGATGGCGGTAGGGGCTACCCTTGACGCCATTAAAACCGGTCTGGCGAACCTGAAAGCCGTGCCGGGGCGCCTGTTCCCCATCCAGTTGAATGACAACCAGCTGTTACTTGATGACTCCTATAACGCCAACGTCGGTTCGATGACCGCCGCTGTGCAGGTGCTGTCTGAAATGCCAGGCTACCGGGTGCTGGTGGTCGGCGATATGGCGGAGCTGGGCGCGGAAAGCGAAGCATGCCATGTTCAGGTCGGTGACGCGGCAAAAGCGGCGGGTATCGACAGCGTGCTGAGTACAGGAAAACTGAGTCAGGCGATCGGCAATGCCAGCGGCGTTGGCGAACATTTTGCGGATAAATCGGCTCTGGTCGCGCGTCTTAACACGCTGATTGCGGAGCATCAGATTATTACCATTTTAGTGAAGGGTTCACGTAGTGCCGCCATGGAAGAGGTAGTACGCGCATTACAGGAGAATGGAACATGTTAGTTTGGCTGGCCGAACATTTGGTCAAATATTATTCCGGCTTTAACGTCTTTTCCTATCTGACGTTTCGCGCCATCGTCAGCCTGCTGACCGCGCTGTTCATCTCCTTGTGGATGGGCCCGCGTATGATTGCCCGCTTACAAAAATTGTCTTTTGGCCAGGTCGTGCGTAATGACGGCCCGGAATCGCACTTTAGCAAGCGCGGTACGCCGACAATGGGCGGCATTATGATTCTGACGGCGATTGTGGTCTCCGTCCTGCTGTGGGCTTACCCGTCTAACCCGTACGTCTGGTGCGTGCTGGTGGTGCTGGTGGGCTACGGCATTATTGGTTTTGTCGATGATTACCGCAAAGTGGTGCGTAAAGACACCAAAGGGCTGATCGCTCGCTGGAAATATTTCTGGATGTCGGTGATTGCGCTGGGCGTGGCGTTCGCGCTGTATCTGGCAGGGAAAGACACGCCGGCCACCGAACTGGTGGTGCCGTTCTTTAAAGACGTGATGCCGCAACTGGGTCTGTTCTACGTGCTGCTGGCGTACTTCGTGATCGTCGGAACGGGCAACGCGGTTAACCTGACCGATGGTCTGGATGGCCTGGCGATTATGCCGACCGTATTCGTCGCCGCCGGTTTTGCGCTGGTGGCGTGGGCAACCGGCAACATGAACTTCGCCAACTACCTGCATATTCCGTACTTACGTCATGCTGGTGAACTGGTGATTGTCTGTACGGCGATTGTCGGCGCGGGCTTGGGCTTCCTGTGGTTTAACACCTATCCGGCGCAGGTCTTTATGGGAGACGTCGGGTCGCTGGCGCTGGGCGGCGCGCTGGGCATCATCGCGGTGCTGCTGCGTCAGGAGTTTTTGCTGGTGATTATGGGCGGCGTGTTTGTCGTGGAAACCCTGTCAGTCATTTTGCAGGTCGGTTCCTTTAAATTGCGCGGGCAGCGCATCTTCCGCATGGCGCCGATTCACCATCACTATGAACTGAAAGGCTGGCCGGAACCGCGCGTTATCGTGCGCTTCTGGATTATTTCGCTGATGCTGGTCCTGATTGGCCTGGCAACGCTGAAGGTACGTTAATCATGGCTGATTACCAGGGTAAAAAAGTCGTCATTATTGGTCTGGGATTGACCGGGCTTTCCTGCGTGGACTTTTTCCTGGCGCGCGGCGTAACGCCGCGCGTAATGGATACCCGTGCGACGCCGCCGGGTCTGGACAAATTACCGGAAGCGGTAGAGCGTCACGTCGGCAGCCTGAATGATGACTGGCTACTGGCGGCGGATCTGATTGTCGCCAGCCCAGGTATTGCTCTGGCGCATCCTTTACTGAGCGCTGCCGCCGATGCAGGTATTGAGATTGTCGGCGATATCGAACTGTTCTGTCGCGAAGCGCAGGCGCCGATCGTGGCGATCACCGGATCGAACGGTAAAAGCACCGTGACCACGCTGGTAGGCGAGATGGCGAAAGCGGCGGGCGTGAACGTGGGCGTTGGCGGTAACATCGGTCTGCCTGCGTTGATGCTGCTGGACGCCGCTCGCGAGCTGTACGTACTGGAGCTTTCCAGCTTCCAACTGGAAACGACATCCAGCCTACAGGCCGTTGCCGCAACCATCCTGAACGTTACCGAAGACCATATGGACCGATATCCGTTTGGTCTGCAACAGTATCGCGCGGCAAAACTGCGCGTGTATGAGAATGCGAAAGTTTGCGTGGTGAATGCTGATGACGCGCTGACCATGCCGGTACGCGGCGCGGATGCGCGTTGCGTCAGTTTTGGCGTCAACATGGGGGATTATCACCTCAATCGCCAGCAGGGCGAGACCTGGCTGCGGGTGAAGGGTGAAAAAGTGTTGAACGTGAAAGAGATGAAGCTTTCCGGCCAGCACAACTACACCAATGCGCTGGCGGCGCTGGCGCTGGCCGATGCGGCGGGTTTACCGCGCGCCAGCAGCCTGAAAGCGTTGACGACCTTTACCGGTCTGGCGCATCGCTTCCAGCTGGCGCTGGAGCATAACGGCGTGCGCTGGATTAACGACTCCAAAGCCACCAACGTAGGCAGCACGGAAGCGGCGCTGAATGGCCTGCACGTAGACGGTACGCTGCACCTGCTGCTCGGCGGTGATGGTAAATCGGCGGATTTCTCTTCGCTCACCCGTTACCTGGGCGGCGATCGCGTTCGCCTGTACTGCTTTGGTCGTGATGGCGCGCAGCTGGCGGCGCTGCGCCCGGAAATCGCAGAACAAACTGAGACGATGGAAGAGGCGATGCGTCTGCTGGCGCCGCGTTTGCAACCGGGCGATATGGTCCTGCTGTCTCCGGCCTGCGCCAGCCTCGATCAGTTTAAGAATTTTGAGCAACGGGGCGATGTCTTTACCCGTCTGGCGAAGGAGTTAGGTTGATGCGTTTATCTCTCCCTCGCCTGAGAATGCCGCGCCTGCCGGGATTTGGAATCCTGGTATGGGTCTTTACGGCGCTTAAAGGCTGGGTGATGGCGTCGCGCGATAAAGACGACGATAGCCTGATCATGTATGACCGCACGTTGCTCTGGCTGACATTTGGCCTGGCGGCGATCGGTTTCATCATGGTGACGTCGGCGTCAATGCCTGTCGGACAACGTCTGGCGAACGATCCTTTCCTGTTTGCCAAGCGTGACGCGCTGTACATACTCCTGGCGTTTTGCCTGGCGATGATCACGCTGCGTTTACCGATGGAGTTCTGGCAAAAGTACAGCACCACGATGCTGATCGCGTCGATCATCATGTTGTTGATCGTGCTGGTGGTGGGGAGCTCAGTTAACGGGGCATCGCGTTGGATTGCGCTGGGGCCGCTGCGTATTCAGCCTGCGGAATTTACCAAACTGTCGCTGTTCTGCTACCTCGCCAACTATCTGGTGCGCAAAGTTGATGAAGTGCGTAATAACCTGCGCGGCTTCTTAAAACCGATGGGCGTGATTCTGGTGCTGGCGATTTTGCTGCTGGCGCAGCCCGATCTCGGGACGGTGGTGGTGCTGTTCGTTACCACGCTGGCGATGCTGTTTCTCGCTGGGGCGAAGTTATGGCAGTTCATTGCCATCATCGGCATGGGGATATCGGCGGTGATCCTGCTGATCCTCGCCGAACCGTATCGTATTCGCCGTGTGACCTCTTTCTGGAACCCCTGGGAGGATCCGTTTGGCAGCGGCTACCAGCTGACGCAATCCCTGATGGCATTTGGCCGTGGTGAGATGTGGGGGCAGGGGCTGGGGAACTCGGTACAAAAACTGGAGTATCTGCCGGAAGCGCATACTGACTTCATCTTCGCCATTATTGGGGAAGAACTGGGTTATATCGGTGTGGTACTGGCGCTTTTAATGGTATTCTTCGTCGCTTTTCGCGCGATGTCGATTGGCCGTAAGGCGCTGGAGATTGATCACCGTTTTTCAGGATTCCTGGCCTGCTCGATTGGAATCTGGTTCAGCTTCCAGGCGCTGGTCAACGTCGGCGCGGCGGCAGGCATGCTGCCAACGAAGGGTCTGACGCTGCCGCTGATCAGTTATGGTGGTTCCAGTTTGCTAATCATGTCGACGGCCATCATGTTTTTGTTACGTATTGATTATGAAACGCGTCTGGAAAAAGCGCAGGCGTTTACACGAGGTTCACGATGAGTGGTCAACCGAAGCGGTTAATGGTGATGGCGGGCGGTACTGGCGGACATGTGTTCCCAGGACTGGCCGTCGCGCACCATTTAATGGACCAGGGCTGGCAAGTACGCTGGCTCGGAACCGCCGATCGTATGGAAGCGGATTTAGTGCCGAAGCATGGCATTGAGATTGATTTCATTCGCATTTCCGGTTTGCGCGGAAAAGGCGTGAAAGCGCTGCTGGCGGCACCGCTGCGTATTTTTAACGCCTGGCGCCAGGCGCGGGCGATCATGAAGCAGTTTAAGCCTGATGTGGTGCTCGGCATGGGCGGCTATGTCTCTGGCCCCGGCGGTCTGGCGGCGTGGTCGCTGGGTATTCCGGTTGTGCTGCATGAGCAAAACGGCATTGCAGGGTTGACCAATAAGTGGCTGGCGAAAATCGCCACGACGGTGATGCAGGCTTTTCCCGGCGCGTTTCCGAAAGCGGACGTGGTCGGAAACCCGGTACGTACTGACGTACTGGCGCTCCCCTTGCCGCAAGAACGCCTGGCCGGACGTGAAGGGCCGATTCGCGTGCTGGTGGTGGGTGGCTCTCAGGGGGCCCGGGTATTGAACCAGACGCTGCCGCAAGTTGCGGCAAAACTGGGCGATACGGTCACTATCTGGCATCAAAGCGGTAAAGGCGCGCAGCAGACCGTAGAGCAGGCTTATGCCGGGGCGGGGCAACCGCAGCATAAGGTGACGGAATTTATTGATGACATGGCCGCAGCCTATGCGTGGGCGGATGTTGTCGTTTGCCGCTCTGGCGCGTTAACGGTGAGTGAAATTGCCGCCGCTGGTTTACCCGCGCTGTTTGTGCCGTTTCAGCATAAAGACCGGCAGCAGTACTGGAATGCCCTGCCGCTGGAGAAAGCGGGGGCCGCCAAAATTTTTGAGCAGCCGCAGTTTACTGTGGATGCCGTCGCCAGCACCCTGGCCGGGTGGTCGCGAGAAACGTTATTAACCATGGCAGAACGTGCCCGCGCTGCATCTATTCCAGATGCCACCGAGCGTGTTGCAAATGAAGTGAGCCGGGCTGCCCGGGCGTAATTGTGGCGGTGCCTTTTGCACCGCATGAATTGAGAAGTGAATGGCGTAAAGAATGAATACACAACAACTGGCAAAACTGCGTTCCATCGTGCCCGAAATGCGTCGCGTTCGGCACATCCACTTTGTCGGCATCGGTGGTGCCGGTATGGGCGGTATTGCCGAAGTTCTGGCCAATGAAGGGTATCAGATCAGTGGTTCTGATTTAGCGCCGAATCCGGTTACGCAGCAACTGGCGAGCCTCGGCGCCACCATTTTCTTCAATCATCGCCCGGAAAACGTGCGCGATGCGAGCGTGGTGGTGGTTTCCAGTGCGATCTCTGCGGATAACCCGGAGATTGTCGCGGCGCATGAAGCGCGTATTCCGGTGATCCGTCGCGCGGAGATGCTGGCGGAGTTAATGCGTTTTCGTCACGGCATCGCCATTGCCGGGACGCACGGTAAAACAACGACCACCGCGATGGTCTCCAGCATTTACGCGGAAGCGGGGCTGGACCCGACCTTCGTCAACGGTGGGCTGGTGAAAGCGGCGGGTGTGCATGCGCGTTTAGGCCACAGCCGTTATCTGATTGCGGAAGCGGATGAGAGCGATGCGTCGTTCCTGCATCTGCAACCGATGGTGGCGATTGTCACCAATATTGAAGCCGACCATATGGATACTTACCAGGGCGACTTCGAAAATTTGAAGCAGACCTTTATTAATTTCCTGCACAATTTGCCGTTTTATGGTCGTGCAGTGATGTGTGTTGACGATCCGGTGATCCGCGAGCTGCTGCCGCGCGTGGGCCGTCAGACCACAACTTATGGTTTTAGCGACGACGCTGACGTGCGTGTGGAAGAGTACCAGCAGGTTGGGCCGCAGGGGCATTTTACGCTGCTGCGTCAGGATAAACCTGCAATGCAGGTGACGCTGAATGCGCCGGGCCGCCACAATGCGCTGAACGCGGCGGCTGCCGTGGCGGTGGCGACCGAAGAAGGGATTGACGACGAGGCGATTCTGCGCGCGCTGGAAAGCTTCCAGGGCACCGGGCGTCGCTTCGATTTCCTCGGTGAATTCCCGCTTGAGCCGGTAAACGGTAAAGCAGGGACGGCGATGCTGGTCGATGATTACGGCCATCATCCAACGGAAGTTGACGCCACCATTAAGGCCGCGCGTGCAGGCTGGCCGGATAAAAATCTGGTGATGGTTTTCCAGCCGCACCGCTTCACGCGTACGCGCGATCTGTACGACGATTTCGCCAACGTGCTGACGCAGGTTGACGCGCTGTTAATGCTGGATGTTTACGCCGCAGGCGAAGCGCCAATTCCGGGAGCGGACAGCCGTTCGCTGTGCCGTACGATTCGCGGTCGCGGTAAAATTGACCCGATTCTGGTCTCCGATCCGGCGCAGGTTGCGCAAATGCTGGCGCCGGTATTAACCGGTAATGATTTGATTTTGGTGCAAGGCGCGGGAAATATCGGCAAAATTGCGCGCACCTTAGCTGAAATCAAACTGAAGCCGCAAGCCCAGGAGGAGCAACATGGCTGATAAAATCGCGGTCCTGTTGGGTGGAACCTCCGCCGAACGTGATGTTTCGCTGAATTCCGGCGCGGCGGTGCTGGCCGGGTTACGCGAAGGCGGCGTGGATGCGCATCCGATCGATCCGAAAGAGGTCGATGTCACCCTGCTGAAATCAATGGGTTTTCAGAAGGTGTTTATTGCGTTGCATGGTCGCGGCGGCGAAGATGGCACGCTGCAAGGGATGCTGGATCTGATTGGCCTGCCCTATACCGGCAGCGGGGTGATGGCTTCAGCAATCTCAATGGATAAACTGCGCAGCAAATTGCTGTGGCAGGGCGCCGGATTACCGGTTGCGCCGTGGGTGGCATTGACGCGCGCTGAGTTTGAAAAAGGGCTTAGCGACGACGCGCTAATGCGAATTTCTGCGCTGGGTTTGCCGCTGATTGTGAAGCCGAGCCGTGAAGGTTCCAGCGTCGGCATGTCGAAAGTGGTAGAAGAAAATGCTTTGCAGGCAGCATTAGCATTGGCTTTTCAGCATGATGAAGAAGTACTGATTGAGAAATGGCTCAGTGGCCCGGAATTTACGGTTGCGATACTCGGTGAAGAAATTTTACCGTCAATTCGTATCCAACCCGCCGGAACCTTCTATGATTATGAGGCGAAGTATCTCTCTGATGAGACACAATATTTCTGCCCGGCAGGTCTGGAAGAGGAACAAGAGGCTATTTTGCAGACATTGGTCCTGAAAGCGTGGACCGCGTTGGGTTGCAAAGGATGGGGCCGCATTGACGTCATGCTGGACAGCGATGGCCAGTTTTATCTGCTGGAAGCGAATACCTCGCCGGGTATGACCAGCCACAGTCTGGTGCCGATGGCGGCGCGTCAGGCGGGCATGAGCTTCTCGCAGTTGGTGGTACGAATTCTGGAGTTGGCGGACTGATATGTCGCAGGCTGCGCTGAACACGCGAAACAGTGATGAAGAGGTGTCTTCTTCACGGCGCAATAATGGAACGCGTCTTGCAGGAATACTGTTCCTGCTGACGGTGCTCTGCACCGTGTTTGTCAGCGGCTGGGTTGTGTTGGGCTGGATGGAAGACGCGCAGCGTTTGCCGTTGTCGAAACTGGTGTTGACCGGCGAGCGGCATTACACGCGCAATGATGACATCCGCCAGTCGATTCTGGCGTTGGGCGCGCCGGGTACGTTTATGACTCAGGATGTGAACATTATCCAGAGCCAGATAGAGCGTTTACCGTGGATTAAACAGGCCAGCGTCAGAAAGCAATGGCCTGATGAATTGAAGATTCATCTGGTTGAATATGTGCCGATTGCGCGTTGGAATGATCAGCATATGGTTGATGCCGAAGGCAATACCTTCAGCGTACCGGCAGAGCGAACCAGTAAACAGGTATTACCCATGTTGTATGGCCCGGAAGGCAGCGCGAGTGAAGTGTTGCAGGGGTATCGCGATATGGGGCAGGTGCTGGCTAAGGACAGATTCACCCTGAAGGAAGCGGCAATGACCGCGCGTCGTTCCTGGCAGTTGACGCTGAATAACGATATTAAGCTCAACCTCGGCAGGGGCGATACGATGAAACGTTTGGCTCGCTTTGTAGAACTTTATCCGGTTTTACAGCAGCAGGCGCAAACCGATGGCAAACGGATAAGCTACGTTGATTTGCGTTATGACTCGGGGGCGGCAGTAGGGTGGGCACCCTTACCTCCAGAGGAATCTAATCAGCAACAGAATCAGGCACAGGCAGAACAACAATGATCAAGGCGACGGACAGAAAACTGGTAGTAGGACTGGAGATTGGCACCGCGAAGGTTGCCGCTTTAGTAGGGGAAGTTCTGCCCGACGGTATGGTCAATATCATTGGCGTGGGCAGTTGCCCGTCGCGAGGTATGGATAAAGGCGGGGTGAACGACCTCGAGTCAGTGGTGAAGTGCGTACAGCGCGCCATTGACCAGGCGGAGCTGATGGCGGATTGCCAGATCTCCTCGGTGTATCTGGCGCTTTCTGGCAAGCACATTAGCTGTCAGAATGAAATTGGTATGGTGCCGATCTCCGAAGAAGAAGTGACGCAGGAAGATGTGGAAAACGTCGTGCATACCGCGAAGTCGGTGCGCGTGCGTGATGAGCATCGTGTACTGCATGTCATTCCGCAGGAATATGCGATCGATTACCAGGAAGGCATTAAGAATCCGGTTGGCCTTTCCGGCGTGCGTATGCAGGCAAAAGTGCACTTGATCACATGCCACAACGACATGGCGAAAAACATCGTTAAAGCGGTGGAACGTTGTGGCCTGAAAGTTGACCAACTCATATTTGCCGGGTTAGCGGCCAGTTACTCCGTTTTAACGGAAGATGAACGTGAACTGGGCGTCTGCGTGGTTGATATCGGTGGTGGTACAATGGATATCGCCGTTTATACTGGCGGGGCGTTGCGCCATACCAAGGTAATCCCTTACGCAGGGAATGTCGTGACCAGCGATATCGCGTATGCCTTCGGTACGCCGCCGAGCGATGCTGAAGCCATCAAAGTGCGTCACGGCTGCGCGCTGGGCTCTATCGTCGGCAAAGACGAAAGCGTTGAAGTGCCGAGCGTGGGCGGTCGTCCGCCGCGTAGCCTGCAACGTCAGACGCTTGCGGAGGTGATTGAGCCGCGTTACACCGAGCTGCTCAACCTGGTCAACGAAGAGATTTTGCAATTACAGGAACAGCTTCGCCAGCAGGGTGTGAAACATCATCTGGCGGCGGGGATTGTATTAACCGGCGGCGCGGCGCAAATTGAAGGTCTTGCTGCCTGTGCTCAGCGCGTGTTCCATACGCAAGTGCGTATTGGCGCGCCGCTGAATATTACCGGACTGACGGATTATGCCCAGGAGCCGTACTACTCAACGGCGGTGGGGCTGCTTCACTACGGGAAAGAGTCCCACTTAAGTGGCGAAGCGGAAGTGGAAAAACGTGTTACGGCATCAGTTGGCTCGTGGATCAAGCGACTTAATAGCTGGCTGCGAAAAGAGTTTTAATTTTTATGAGACCGGCGACTATTAACGGTCTCAGGCGACAGGCACAAAACGGAGAGAAACTATGTTTGAACCTATGGAACTGACCAACGACGCGGTGATTAAAGTCATCGGCGTCGGTGGCGGCGGCGGTAATGCCGTTGAACACATGGTGCGCGAGCGCATCGAAGGTGTTGAATTCTTCGCGGTGAATACCGACGCTCAGGCGTTGCGTAAGACTGCGGTTGGGCAGACCATTCAGATTGGTAGCGGCATCACCAAAGGTCTGGGCGCGGGTGCAAACCCGGAAGTCGGTCGCAATGCGGCGGACGAAGATCGTGAAGCACTGCGTGCAGCGCTTGACGGCGCAGACATGGTGTTTATCGCAGCAGGCATGGGCGGCGGTACCGGTACCGGTGCAGCGCCAGTGGTTGCGGAAGTGGCAAAAGATTTAGGTATCCTGACCGTTGCCGTGGTGACGAAGCCTTTCAACTTCGAAGGCAAGAAGCGCATGGCATTTGCGGAGCAGGGTATTACTGAGCTGTCCAAACATGTGGACTCGCTGATCACCATCCCGAACGACAAACTGCTGAAAGTGCTGGGACGCGGTATCTCCCTGCTGGATGCGTTTGGCGCGGCGAACGACGTGCTGAAAGGCGCGGTTCAGGGTATCGCTGAGCTGATTACCCGCCCGGGTCTGATGAACGTCGACTTTGCAGACGTGCGCACCGTGATGTCCGAAATGGGCTACGCGATGATGGGCTCCGGCGTGGCAAGCGGTGAAGACCGTGCGGAAGAAGCGGCAGAAATGGCGATCTCTTCTCCGCTGCTGGAAGATATCGATCTGTCTGGCGCGCGCGGCGTGCTGGTTAACATCACTGCGGGCTTCGACCTGCGTCTGGATGAGTTCGAAACCGTCGGTAACACCATCCGTGCTTTTGCGTCGGATAACGCGACCGTGGTTATCGGTACTTCTCTGGACCCGGATATGAACGACGAACTGCGCGTCACCGTTGTGGCAACCGGTATTGGTATGGACAAGCGTCCTGAAATCACCCTGGTGACCAACAAACAGGTACAGCAGCCGGTGATGGATCGTTACCAGCAGCACGGCATGGCGCCGCTGACGCAAGAGCAGAAGCCGGTCGCAAAAGTGGTGAACGACAATACGCCGCAAACGGCAAAAGAACCGGATTATCTGGATATCCCTGCGTTCCTGCGTAAGCAAGCCGATTAAGAATTGGCTGGAATTTGGGATTCACGGCTCTTTGTGCTAAACTGGCCCACCGAATGTATAGTACACTTCGGTTGGATAGGTAATTTGGCGAGATTATACGATGATCAAACAAAGGACACTTAAACGTATCGTTCAGGCGACAGGTGTCGGTTTACATACCGGCAAGAAAGTCACCCTGACCTTACGCCCTGCGCCGGCCAACACCGGGGTCATCTATCGTCGCACCGACTTGAATCCACCGGTAGATTTCCCGGCCGATGCCAAATCTGTGCGTGATACCATGCTCTGTACGTGTCTGGTCAACGAGCATGATGTACGGATTTCAACCGTAGAGCACCTTAACGCTGCTCTGGCGGGTCTGGGTATCGATAATATCGTTATCGAAGTCGATGCGCCGGAAATCCCGATCATGGATGGCAGTGCTGCTCCGTTTGTCTACCTGCTGCTTGATGCGGGTATTGATGAGCTGAACTGCGCCAAAAAATTTGTACGCATCAAAGAGACGGTTCGCGTCGAAGATGGCGATAAGTGGGCTGAATTTAAGCCGTACAATGGTTTTACGTTGGATTTCACCATCGACTTTAACCATCCGGCGATTGATTCCAGCAGCCAGCGCTATGCGATGAACTTCTCTGCGGACGCGTTCATGCGCCAGATCAGCCGTGCGCGTACCTTCGGTTTCATGCGTGATATCGAATATTTGCAGTCCCGTGGCCTGTGCCTGGGCGGCAGCTTCGATTGTGCCATCGTTGTTGACGATTATCGCGTACTGAACGAAGACGGTCTGCGTTTTGAAGACGAATTTGTTCGTCACAAAATGCTCGACGCGATCGGTGATTTGTTCATGTGTGGTCACAACATTATTGGTGCGTTTACCGCGTATAAGTCCGGTCACGCATTGAATAACAAACTGTTGCAGGCTGTCCTGGCGAAACAGGAAGCCTGGGAATATGTGACCTTCCAGGACGACGCAGAACTGCCGTTGGCTTTCAAAGCGCCTTCGACTGTACTGGCATAATAGCTATACACAAAATCATTCAAGTTGCATCAAGACGGCAACTGAGCGAATTCCCAGGAACGTACAACCAGTACGTGACTGGGGTGAGAGAAGGCAGCCAACAAAGAGGCAGCTTGAAGGATGAAGTGTATACCTGTCGCATAAATTCGACTGGTTAATCTGGCACCCTCTCCGGCCAGGTAAGCCAGTCGTTTTTTTATCTCTTCCGTCCGGCGTTTGCCTTCGCCTTTTTCTCTGCCGCTGAACCGAAATACAGTGCGTTCGCTGCTTTCTTAAGCATTTTTATCCTCAGCGCCATGTCATTACTGCTGTAGAGCGTACGCTTTAATGGTAAGATTTGTGCGCAAAAAACGTTTTGAATTCGTAAGCCCACATGCCGGGCATATCAGGGTGGCAATGACGTGAGTGGAATACTGACGCGCTGGCGACAGTTAGGTAGACGGTACTTCTGGCCGCATCTCTTATTGGGGATGGTCGCGGCTAGCTTTGGTCTGCCCGCTCTCAGTAACGCAGCCGAGCCTAATACGCCGGCGAAAGCGACCGCCAGTAATCACGATCAATCCGCTAAGGTTAACTTCAGCCAGCTCGCGCTGCTGGAGGCGAGTAACCGCCGCCCGAATTTTACCGTCGACTACTGGCATCAGCATGCGATTCGCACGGTTATCCGCCATCTCTCTTTTGCCATGGCGCCGCAAACGCTGCCGGTTGCTGAAGAGTCTTCGCCACTTCAGGCGCACCATATTGCGTTACTGAACACGCTCAGCGCGATGCTGACGCAGGAAGGCACACCGCCAACGATTGTACGTCGCGTCGCCCGTGCGCACTTTACGCCTCAGGCCTCATTTAGCGTTCCCGCCTGGATAAGTCAGGCGCAGGGAATCCGCGCTGGCCCTCAACGCCTCAGCTAAAAACAAAAAACCTTCAATTAATTATAGAGACTCCGCATCGCGGGGCGTTTGAGATTTTATTATGCTAATCAAATTGTTAACCAAAGTATTCGGTAGTCGTAACGATCGTACCTTGCGTCGTATGCGTAAAGCGGTCGGCATCATCAATGCCATGGAACCGGAGATGGAAAAACTCTCTGATGACGAACTGAAAGGGAAAACGGCAGAGTTTCGCGCGCGTCTGGAGAAAGGCGAAAGCGTTGAAAGCCTGATCCCGGAAGCGTTCGCTGTGGTTCGTGAAGCGAGTAAGCGCGTATTCGGCATGCGTCACTTTGACGTCCAGTTGCTGGGCGGTATGGTGCTGAACGATCGCTGTATCGCGGAAATGCGTACCGGTGAAGGTAAAACCCTGACCGCAACGCTGCCTGCTTACCTGAACGCATTAAGCGGTAAGGGCGTACACGTCGTCACAGTGAACGACTATCTGGCGCAACGTGATGCTGAAAACAACCGCCCGCTGTTTGAATTCCTCGGGATGAGCGTCGGTATTAACCTGCCGGGCATGCCTGCCCCAGCAAAACGTGAAGCTTACGCCGCCGACATCACTTACGGCACCAACAACGAATACGGCTTTGACTACCTGCGCGATAACATGGCGTTCAGCCCGGAAGAGCGCGTACAGCGTAAGCTGCACTATGCGCTGGTGGATGAGGTCGACTCCATCCTGATCGATGAAGCGCGTACGCCGCTGATCATTTCCGGCCCGGCTGAAGACAGCTCGGAAATGTACAAGAAAGTAAACAAGATCATCCCGCACCTGATTCGCCAGGAGAAAGAAGACTCTGATACCTTCCAGGGCGAAGGCCACTTCTCCGTTGATGAGAAAGCGCGTCAGGTCAACCTGACGGAACGCGGTCTGGTGCTGATCGAAGAACTGCTGGTGAAAGAAGGCATTATGGATGAAGGCGAGTCCCTGTACTCTCCGGGCAACATCATGCTGATGCATCACGTAACCGCCGCGCTGCGCGCGCACGCGCTGTTTACCCGCGACGTGGATTACATCGTTAAAGATGGCGAAGTGATCATCGTTGACGAACACACCGGTCGTACCATGCAGGGTCGCCGCTGGTCCGACGGTCTGCACCAGGCTGTGGAAGCGAAAGAAGGCGTGGAAATCCAGAACGAGAACCAGACGCTGGCATCCATCACCTTCCAGAACTACTTCCGTCTGTATGAGAAACTGGCCGGTATGACCGGTACCGCAGATACCGAAGCGTTCGAATTCAGCTCCATCTATAAGCTGGATACCGTTGTGGTTCCGACCAACCGTCCGATGATCCGTAAGGATATGCCGGATCTGGTCTACATGACCGAAGCGGAAAAAATTCAGGCGATCATTGAAGACATCAAAGAGCGTACCGCGAACGGCCAGCCGGTGCTGGTGGGTACGATCTCGATCGAGAAGTCTGAAGTGGTCTCTAATGAGCTGACCAAAGCGGGCATCAAGCATAACGTTCTGAACGCCAAATTCCACGCCAACGAAGCGGCGATTGTCGCGCAGGCGGGCTACCCGGCTGCGGTCACTATCGCCACCAACATGGCCGGTCGTGGTACGGACATCGTGCTGGGCGGTAGCTGGCAGGCTGAAGTGGCGGAGCTGGAAAACCCAACGCCAGAGCAGATCGCGCAGATCAAAGCGGACTGGCAGGTTCGTCATGAAGCGGTGCTGGCGTCTGGCGGTCTGCACATCATCGGCACTGAGCGTCACGAATCTCGCCGTATCGACAACCAGTTGCGTGGTCGTTCCGGTCGTCAGGGCGATGCGGGCTCTTCCCGTTTCTATCTGTCAATGGAAGATGCGCTGATGCGTATTTTTGCCTCTGACCGTGTGTCGGGCATGATGCGTAAACTGGGTATGAAACCAGGTGAAGCCATTGAGCACCCGTGGGTGACTAAAGCGATTGCCAATGCGCAGCGTAAAGTTGAAAGCCGCAACTTCGATATTCGTAAGCAACTGCTGGAATACGACGATGTCGCGAACGATCAGCGTCGCGCCATTTACACCCAGCGTAACGAACTGCTGGATGTCAGCGATGTCAGCGAAACCATCAACAGCATTCGTGAAGACGTCTTTAAAGTGACGATCGATGCGTACATTCCGCCGCAGTCGCTGGAAGAGATGTGGGATATTCCGGGTTTGCAGGAACGTCTGAAAAACGACTTCGATCTGGATATGCCAATTGCCGAGTGGCTGGATAAAGAGCCGGAGCTGCACGAAGAGACGCTGCGTGAGCGTATTCTGGCGCACTCAATCGAAGTGTATCAGCGTAAAGAAGAAGTGGTTGGCGCAGAGATGATGCGTCACTTCGAAAAAGGCGTCATGCTGCAAACTCTCGATTCGCTGTGGAAAGAGCACCTGGCGGCGATGGATTACCTGCGTCAGGGTATCCACCTGCGTGGCTATGCGCAGAAAGATCCGAAGCAGGAATACAAACGCGAGTCCTTCTCCATGTTTGCAGCAATGCTGGAATCGCTGAAGTATGAAGTGGTCAGTACGCTGAGCAAAGTTCAGGTTCGTATGCCTGAAGAAGTGGAGGCGATGGAACAACAGCGCCGCGAAGAAGCCGAACGTTTAGCGCAGATGCAGCAGCTTAGTCATCAGGATGACGACAGCGCAGCGGCGGCTGCTCTGGCAGCGCAAACGGGCGATCGTAAAGTGGGTCGTAACGATCCTTGCCCTTGCGGTTCCGGTAAAAAATACAAACAGTGCCACGGCCGTCTGAGCTAAGGTCTGAATAAAGACAATGAGGCGCAGGTGACTGCGCCTTTTTTATGGATGTAACCGTATGAAAAAACTGCAAATCGCTGTCGGGATTATTCGCAACCCGAACCACGAAATTTTTATTACCCAACGTGCGGCCGATGCTCATATGGCCAATAAACTGGAGTTTCCCGGCGGGAAAATCGAAGCGGGCGAAACGCCGGAGCAGGCGCTGATCCGGGAGTTGCAGGAAGAAGTGGGGATCACCCCGCGTGAAGCAACGCTATTTGAAAAGCTGGAATATCAGTTCCCGGACAGGCACATCACACTGTGGTTCTGGTTAGTTGATCACTGGGAAGGGGAGCCGTGGGGAAAAGAGGGGCAACCGGGGCGGTGGATTGCGCAAGATGCTCTGAATGCGGAAGATTTCCCGCCCGCGAATGCGCCAGTAATTGAAAAACTGATTGCTGGCTAATGGTGTTCGTAGTTCGTAGGCCGGATAAGGCAACGCCGCCATCCGGCAAATTATGGCGGGGGCGCTGCGCTTGCCCGCCCTACGTTTTAGTTGAATTACTTCTGCTCTTCACTCCAGTCGTCGCTTTCTGACAAGTCGCCAGAGCTTGGAATACGCTTCTCTTCAGCGGCCCACTCGCCGAGATCGATCAACTGGCAGCGTTTAGAACAAAATGGACGGAACGGACTCACTTCGCCCCAGACAACGGTTTTCCCGCAGGTTGGGCAGCTAACGGTGATAGTTTCTGACATCTTTACTCCTTAACAACATGCCAGTTCGAAATCGAGGCGCTCAGGCACCAGGCCATTTTCGCTATCCAGCGGCATAAAGCGAATCGCAAAGCGGCTCTTATGCCCGGAAATTTGCGGATAGAGCTGTGAATCAAGCGCCAGTTGCAAACGCAGCAGGTCGGCATCATCGCCATTGTCCTGATAAAAACCATTCAGACTGGTTTGCTTACGGAACGGCGAGGAATTACGAATCAAATCCAGGATCAGCGTTAATGCCTGATTGAGCGGATTCAGGCTGGCGATCCAGGTTTCAACCTGCGCATCACGCTGTTCCTGCGGCAAATGCAGCCAGATATGCAGGGTCGGCAAATCAAAACTACAACAACCGCCAGGAATACTCAGGCGCTGACGAACCAGAGCAATCAGGCGATCTTCACGTAACTGCTGCCCGATACGCGGAGCAGAAATCAGAATGCTGCCCGCCGTCTTCAATTGCTGGCGCAGAGCCTCAATTCGACTCTGGTCAACCCCCGGCACTTCAACCCAGGCCTGAAGTTTGCGCTGCTGACGCTCAAGCTCTTTTAGCAACTCGGTCCGCACTTCACCACGTTCGAACACATCCAGCAAATCCCCGATGTTACGGAAAAAATGCAGAGCGTCCGCATGATCTGCAAGGGGCAAATTGACGGAGAGTTGCTGAATCAGAAACTCAATGCGCAACCATGTACGCATCTTCTCATTGAGAGGGTGTTCAAAAAGGACCTGGGTGTGCATTACGGTTTTTCCTGTGAGACAAACTGCGACGCAAGCTGTAAATAGCGCGCGTGCAGGCGGGCAACATCCGACGCGATAGCGTCCGGTGCGCCATTATTATCAATAACATCATCTGCCACGGCAAGGCGTGCTTCACGCGTTGCCTGGGCAGCCAGAATTTGTTCAACATGTTCACGCGTCACATCATCGCGCTGCATGGTCCGCAAGAGCTGCGTTTCGGGCGTCACGTCGATCACCAGAACGCGATTGGCTTGTTTATACAGCGCATTTTCGACGAGCAGGGGCACAACCCATAGCACGTAAGGGGACGTTGCCTGCTGAAACTGACGCCGGGTTTCCTGCTGAATTAACGGATGGAGCAGGGCATTCAGCCAGGATTTCTCTTCAGGACTGGCAAAGATACGTTCGCGCAACATCCGACGTTGTAGCGAACCGTCTGGCGCGATAAGTGCAGAACCAAAATGTTCAGCGATCGCCATAAGGGCGGGTTGACCGGGTTCAACCACCTGACGCGCAATAATATCGGCGTCGATAACGTTTATTCCGAGGTCAGCGAATGCATTCGCAACGGTGCTTTTACCACTGCCAATGCCGCCGGTTAAGGCTACTGTATACCTCATAAGTCCAGATCCTGGGATTTAGGTTTGATAATCAAATGGTTAAAAGTTGAGCGCACGAAGGCGATATTACTGTAGGCATTATCTACTATTCGCCAGGTAAATTTATGGGATTGTAGCGTAAAAAAAGAGAATTTCGCAGTCTTGCGCAAGCCTGATTAGTGCGTATGATAACGTCACTGGAGTTGTGAGTTTCGCTTTTTTGCCATTAACCCCAGGAATCTGCACATGCGTATCGAAGAAGATCTGAAATTAGGTTTCAAAGACGTTCTTATCCGCCCTAAACGCTCTACCCTCAAAAGTCGTTCTGATGTTGAACTGGAACGTCAATTCACCTTTAAACATTCAGGTCAGACCTGGTCCGGCGTGCCGATTATCGCGGCCAATATGGACACCGTCGGGACTTTCGAGATGGCAAGCGCTCTGGCATCGTTCGACATTCTGACTGCCGTACATAAGCACTATTCCGTTGAGGACTGGAACGCCTTCACCAGTACCGCCTCTGAGGATGTTCTCAGGCATGTGATGGTTTCAACAGGTACCTCCGATGCTGATTTCGAAAAAACCAAACAGATTCTGGCGCAGAGCCCGGCACTGAACTTTGTTTGTATTGATGTGGCAAATGGTTACTCCGAACACTTCGTGCAGTTTGTTTCAAAGGCGCGTGAAGCATGGCCGACAAAAACCATTTGTGCCGGTAACGTGGTGACCGGTGAAATGTGTGAAGAGTTGGTTCTCTCCGGCGCGGATATTGTAAAAGTCGGGATTGGTCCTGGCTCCGTATGTACCACGCGTGTGAAAACTGGCGTGGGCTATCCGCAGCTTTCTGCGGTGATTGAATGCGCCGATGCCGCGCATGGTCTGGGCGGTATGATTGTCAGCGATGGCGGTTGCACCATGCCTGGCGATGTCGCAAAAGCGTTCGGCGGCGGCGCAGATTTCGTGATGCTGGGCGGTATGCTGGCAGGCCATGAAGAAAGCGGCGGTAAAATTGTTGAAGAGAATGGCGAGAAATTTATGCTGTTCTATGGCATGAGTTCTGAATCCGCTATGACCCGTCACGTTGGCGGCGTTGCGCAATATCGTGCAGCAGAAGGGAAAACCGTTAAGCTGCCGCTGCGTGGCCCGGTGGAATACACCGCGCGTGATATCCTCGGCGGCCTGCGTTCAGCCTGTACCTACGTTGGCGCCTCCCGTCTGAAAGAGCTGACGAAACGCACGACGTTTATTCGGGTACAGGAACAAGAAAACCGCGTTTTCAATAGCCTGTAATCCCCTGCGCTGGCGCAGCACAATGCGCCAGCATTATCCCATACCGCTCATTGCATCCCCCAGATGGAAAACGGGCAAATACATTGCCACGACCAACGTACCAATAATGACCCCTGTGATAACAAGCAAGGCGGGTTCCAGTAGCGCCGCCAGGTTATCCGCCAGCGATAGCGTATTCTCACCGTGGTGCCGGGCAAGGTTATGCAACATTGCATCCAGCGCGCCGGAAGTTTCACCGGTCATGACCAACTGTATGCACAATGGGCTGAACTCACCGGCATTTTTAAGCGCCTGCCAGACCGGCTTTCCGGCATGAATATCGCGATGAACCTGAGCTAAACGCTGAGACCAGTAAGGGCAATTCAGGGTTTCTGCGACACTTTCCAGCCCTTGTGAAAAGGGGATTCCGGCGCGTTGCGTTAATGCCAGGATGGTGAAAATCTGCGTGAGTTTTTGGCCTCTGACCAGGCGTGCAATAACGGGACAGCGCAGCAGAAGACGCTGGCGTTGAATCTGCCAGTACGGTTTTTTTATTATTAAACCGTAGATTACCCCCATTGCGACACCGGGCAGTGCCATCAGCCAGCCCCATTGAGCACTCCACTGCGCCAGTGTGATGATGCCCTGCGTCAGTGCCGGTAACGGCGTATTGAATGTCCGGTAAATAGCGGCAAACTCTGGCAGGACAAAGTGCAGCATGGCGAAAACAACCATCACGGCCATCGTCAGAATTATGATGGGATAACGCAGCGCTTTTTTGACTTTGTCAGCAAGCTGTTTTTGGGCATTTTGCTGACGTGCCAGCTCAAGGCAGCATTCATCGAGTTTTCCGGTAAGCTCCCCGGTACGGATCATCGCCTGATAGAGTGGAGGAAAGACCTGCGGCCATTGCGCCAGCGCGGAAGAAAGCGGGGTGCCTTGCTCCAGGTTATGGGCCAGCGTTTGCAGCAGCGCCTGCCATTGTCGACTGGGATGCTGCCCGGCAAGCAATGTCAGTCCTTCGGAAAGCGTAAGCCCCGCTTTGAGAAGCGTCGCCAGTTGGTGGACGATCTCCGCGCTTTGCTCTGCGCGCCAGTGTGCCGCTTTAATGCTCAAGCGTTTTGCGCGTATCGGCATGATGTGCTGATGCTCCAGAGCAACGAGCAGTGCGGCACGATCGTCAGCCCATAAGGCCCCCTCTTCCGAATGGCCCGTGGCGTTAATCCCTTGCCAGCGCCAAAGCTGTTTAGCTGACATGGGGTAGCCCCAGAACGCGCAGGAGTTCTTCAAAGGTCGTCAATCCTTGTTCAACCGCATGACAGCCGTTCTCAAAAAGCGTACTCATCCCTTCCTGTCGGGCGCAGGACTCCAGCGCCTCAACGGTTGCATTGTTGATAAGCAACTGTCGCAATGCGGGCGTAACAGGTAAAACCTCGAAGAGTGCGGTACGCCCATAAAATCCGTGGTAGCAACGTTCGCAACCGGGTGCTTGCCAGCGGGGAAGCGTGGTAGGCCATAGCGCGGCGGGAAGTGAGACAGACTCTGCGGCAAGATGACGGCAGTACGGACATAATTTTCTGACCAGTCGCTGGGCGACGACCAGCGTCAGGGCGGATGAGATCATCCAACGCGCGACGCCCATCTGTTGTAAACGTATCAGCGTTTCACTGGTGGAGTTGGTGTGCAGCGTGGACAGCACCAGGTGGCCGGTTTGCGCGGCTTTAATCGCAATTTCTGCCGTTTCGCCATCACGGATTTCGCCCACCATTATAATGTCGGGGTCCTGACGCAGCAGCGCGCGTAATACGCTCTGAAAGGTAAGTCCGGCGCGCGGATGAATTTGTGTCTGATTAAGGCCCTCGACAGGAATTTCGACCGGGTCCTCTACGCTACAGAGATTCACATCCTGGGTGTTGCGCGCCTGTAGCGCGCTGTAGAGCGTTACGGTTTTTCCACTGCCGGTAGGGCCTGTCACCAGAACCAGTCCCTGCGGTTGCCGTAGCGCCTGCATGAGCAGGGCGAGTTGCGTATCAGGCATGCCTAACGCGTTGAGATCAAGCGCCTGCTCGACCTGGTGAAGTAACCGCAGTACCACTTTCTCACCGTCCCGGCAGGGGAGGATCGCGACACGAAATGAAACCGCATTACCCGCAATCGTCACGGTAAATTGCCCGTCTTGCGGGAGTCGATGTTCGGCAATATCCAGATTGCCCAGTACCTTTAACCTTGCCGTCAGTGCCGCGCCGGTGACGGATGACACGCCGGGCAAGGCATGAAGTACGCCATCCACGCGCAGCCTGATTCGGTAGTGGTTTTCCGCAGGTTCAATGTGGATGTCGGAAGCGCGTTTTGCCTGCGCGGATTCCAGCGTCTGCTGCAAAAGTTCCGCCGCCGTGCGGCTATCGTCGGCGATGACGGCCGGGAGCATTTTCCGGGGCTTATGCATATGGCCTTCCATTTGCTGACGAGTCCAGCAGACAATGTCGATCCGCTTTGTTGTGGCAAAGTGCAGGGCGTCCAGCAGTTCATGGGACGGCGAATCCACGACAGCGACGTGAACCACCTCGTTATCGGCATCGAGCAATATTCCCTGATGACGCAGGCACAGCGCCGTAAGTTGCGTGATGTTCATCGCGTTCTCCTTAGCTGGCGTCAAAGCGGAAAACATCTTCACAGGCCTGTTGCAGCGCGCTGTCGCTCTGGATGTTGCAACTGCGTGCCCAGCCGGTGATGCCGTTGGCGTTATCCCAGTTGGGCGTCATGGTGATGCTCAGGCCGTTGAGGCTCTCCTGCCCGGTGAGCATTACCACGCCTTTTTCTATGCTCATGCCAGAGACATAGCGGGTGGTGGTCGGAGAGGGGATGCCGTTGCTGCTGGCGTCGCAGGTTGTAATGCCGCCGTGTTCCAGCGCGCAGAGTTCGACGGCGGTGCGGTAAGGAACGAATGTCTGCAACATATCCGTCAGTGCGGCTTTGCGCAGGTAGTTCTGGTAGGCCGGAATGCCGATGGCGCTCAGGATGGCGATAATGCCGATCACCACCATCAGTTCGATAAGCGTAAATCCGCGTTGTTTGTCCATTGTCTGCTCCTTGAGTTAACAGGCGCTACTTTGACAAACGTAGGGGATAATTCGCGAGCGGCAAAAATCGAAACGGGAAAGAGGATTCAGAAGATTGTTAGCGGGTTGCATAGCAAGGCAACAGGTTTGCGAGGCCGCTCGAAAAAATGTGCCGGATGGCGGCGTAAACGCCTTATCCGGCCTACGGATTTACATCGTTTGTCGGCCCGATAAGCGGAGCGCCACCGGGCATTATCAGCCGGGATTTTCATCATTTGTAGGCCTGATAAGCAAAGCGCCATCGGGCATGACAATCCGGCGTTAGCGAAAACGCATGGAGAGATCGAGCGCTCTCACATGTTTGGTCAGCGCGCCAACGGAGATAAAATCCACGCCGGTTTCGGCAAATTCGCGCAGGGTTTCATCAGTGACATTGCCGGAAACTTCCAGCCGCGCCTGTCCGTTGGTGCGTTTCACCGCTTCACGCATCTGATCCGTTTCGAAGTTATCCAGCATGATGATGTCTGCGCCCGCTTTCAGCGCGTCGTCCAGCTCATCCAGATTCTCAACTTCAACTTCAACCGGCACATCAGGATGCAGCCAGAAGGCTTTCTCGACCGCCTGGCGCACTGAGCCGGAAGCGATGATGTGGTTCTCTTTAATCAGAAAGGCGTCGGAAAGCCCCAGACGGTGATTCGCGCCGCCGCCGCACAATACGGCGTATTTTAATGCGGTTCGCAGACCCGGCAGGGTTTTGCGGGTGTCCAGCAGTTGCGTTTTTGTCCCCGCCAGCAAATCAACGTATTTACGGACTTCGCTTGCGACGCCGGAAAGCGTCTGAACAAAGTTCAACGCGGTGCGCTCGCCGGTCAGCAGGATGCGAGACGGGCCGTCCAGTTCAAACAGCGGCTGGTTGGTTTTAATGCTGTCGCCGTCCTGTACGCGCCAGGTGATGCTGACATCATCGCCGGCCAGTTGAATAAAGACCTCTTCTACCCAACGTTTTCCGCAGAATACGCCATCTTCACGGGTAATCACCGTGGCGTGAGAACGGGTGTTCTCCGGTAAAAGCTGCGCGGTAATATCGTTATTTGCGTCAACTTCTCCGCCTAAATCTTCACGCAGCGCCTGGGCGACAGCGGTGGGGATATCCAGATTTATGCGTTCCAACAGCGCGTCACGTCGGTAGTCAGGGTTGTAGCGGCGAGGCGGCATGATAAAACTCCAAATTGGTAACGAATCATAAGGTAGAAACATGCTACTCTGAACCGGATAACTGCACCATATAAAAGGAGGTTCTGTATGCTGTTAGACAAGGGCTGGCTGGCGGAGGCGCGACGCGTCCCCTCTCCCCATTTTGACTGCCGCCCGGATGACGAAACCCCTTCTTTGCTGGTGGTGCACAATATCAGCCTGCCGCCGGGCGAGTTTGGCGGTCCGTGGATTGATGCGCTATTCACCGGAACACTCGATCCCGCTGCCCATCCTTTTTTTGCCGAGATTGCCCATTTGCGCGTTTCGGCACATTGTCTGATTCGCCGTGATGGCGAAATTGTGCAGTATGTCCCTTTCGATAAACGTGCCTGGCATGCGGGCGTGTCGAACTATCAGGGGCGTGAGCGCTGTAATGATTTTTCCATTGGTATCGAGCTGGAGGGAACGGACACGCTGGCTTATACCGATGCGCAGTATCAGCAACTGGCCGCCGTGACGCGCACGCTGATTGCGCTTTACCCGGCGATAGCCGACAACATGACCGGACACTGCAATATTGCGCCTGAGCGTAAAACCGATCCCGGTCCGTCTTTCGACTGGGCGAAGTTTCGCGCGCTGGTCACCGCCTCGTCACACAAGGAGATGACATGACGCTGTTTACGACATTACTGGTGCTGATTGTCGAGCGCCTGTTCAAGCTGGGTGAGCACTGGCACCTCGACCACCGACTGGAGGTCCTGTTCCGCCGGACGACGCATTTTTCGATGGTGCGTACGCTGGGGATGACGATTGTTGCGATGGCGGTGACGTTCCTGCTGCTGCGTGCGCTGGAAGGTTTACTGTTTAACGCTCCCACGCTGGTGGTCTGGATACTGATTGGTGTGTTGTGTATTGGCGCAGGGAAGGTTCGTCTGCATTATCACGCGTACCTGAACGCGGCTTCCCGTAACGATGCCCATGCCCGTGAAGCGATGGCTAACGAACTGACGCTGATCCACGGCGTGCCGCCAGACTGCAATGAACGGGAGTTTTTGCGCGAGCTGCAAAATGCGCTGCTCTGGATAAATTTCCGCTTCTATCTGGCGCCGCTGTTCTGGTTTATTGTCGGCGGCCCGTGGGGGCCGGTGACGCTGGTCGGCTATGCGTTTCTGCGCGCCTGGCAGTCCTGGCTGGCGCGTTATCAAACGCCGCATCAACGTTTGCAGTCCGGCATCGACGCGATTCTTCATGTTCTGGACTGGATTCCGGTGCGTCTGGCTGGCGTGGTTTATGCGCTGCTGGGGCATGGCGAGAAGGCGCTGCCCGCCTGGTTTGTTTCGCTGGCGGATCTGCGCACGTCTCAGTACCAGGTGTTGACGCGTCTGGCACAGTTCTCGCTGGCCCGCGAGCCGCACACGGATAAGGTCGAAACGCCGAAAGCCGCTGTTTCAATGGCGAAGAAAACGTCTCTGGCGGTGGTGGTGGCGATCGCATTTCTGACCATTTACGGAGCGCTGGTGTAATGTCGTTTTGCCGGATGGCGCTGCGCTTATCCGGCCTACGGCATCACTCATTTATAGGTTTATAGGCCCGGTAAGCGCAGCGCCGCCGGGCAACGTGCTCAGACGGTATCCGCAGGCGGGATGCCAAAATCTGGCATTCCGTTTTCGTCCCAGCGAATCAGCTTCAGGCGGGTATGACGGTTCGGATCGTACAGCGGATCGCCTTCAATCTCCGTATAATTTCGCGCATGGTAGACCAGTACATCATCGCCTTCCGGCGTTTGGGTAAAGCTGTTGTGCCCTGGCCCATACTGGCAGTTTTCATTGCTGGTGGTAAAGACCGGACGCGGTGATTTGTGCCAGTTTGCCGGGTTTTGCGGATCGGCATGCATATCAATCCACAGCAGACCCATACAGTAGTTTTCGTCGGTGGCGCTGGCGGAATAGCTGATAAACAGCTTATCGCCGTGCGTTATAACCGCAGGCCCTTCATTGACGCGAAAACCCCGGCACTCCCAGTCGTATTCCGGCTTGCTGAGCATCACCGGCGCGCCTTTGATCGTCCACGGATTTTCCAGCCCGGCAAGATAGATATTGGAATTTCCGGCGATATCCGGCGCTTTCTGCGCCCACAAATACCACTGTTTTCCCTGATGGCTAAAAGTCGTGGCATCCAGCGCGAAGGTATCAAATGGTGTTTTGACCTGACCTTTTTCTTCCCAGACGCCGCTGAGTGGGTCGGCATCTGTACACTCCAGGACAAACATGCGGTGCTGGAACATTCCCAGTTTGTCGAGCGCCTGGGTATGCGCGGCGGCGAAATAGATGTACCACTTGCCGTCGATGCGGTGAATCTCTGGCGCCCAGATAAGCTCGCACATCGGGCCGCTTTCAGGTTTACGCCAGACGACGACAGGGGAGGCGGTGCGTAAGTTTTCCAGCGAGTTTGCCTGACGGATTTCCAGCCGGTCATACTCCGGTACCGAGGCGATAAAGTAATAATGGTTGCCGTCGCGAAGGATAAACGGATCGGCGCGTTGTTCAATAAACGGGTTGGGCCAGTTTTGCATCAGGCTTTCCTTACTGTTTCAGCGACGTTAAATTGCGGGTCATCGTTGAGCTCGCGGTAGCTGGCGCGGCGTTTTTCCAGGTCCTTCTGAATCTGTTTCATCAGTTCGCGATCCACTTTCAGCAGGCGAACCACGCCGGCGGTGATCAGATAGCCGACGCCGGGGATCACCGTGAAGAGCAGAACAATACCGCCGATTGCCGTGTCGCTCTGCGCTTTGGCGCCAGCGTCGTAGCCATACCAGGATAACAGGAAACCGACCATTGCTCCGGCAATCGCCAGACCCAGTTTCAGGAAGAACAGGTTGCCGGAAAAACTGATGCCGGTGATGCGCTTGCCGGTTTTCCATTCGCCGTAGTCATCGACGTCTGCCATCAGCGACCAGTGCAGCGGGGAAGGGATCTGATGCAGGATGTTTAGCAGGAAGTAGAGCACCACGATAAGCGTAGTGGCTTTTGGATCGAAGAAGTAAAAAGCGCAGGAGAACAGCGCCAGCGCGATATTGGTCCAGAAGAAGACCTTCAGTTTGCACCAGCGGTCGGTCAGCACTTTCGCCAGCATACTGCCGATCATCATTCCCACCACGCCAAGGCTAATGAAAAGGGTAGCGAAGTGAGTGCTTTGCCCCATTACCCAGGTCACGTAATACATGGTTGCCGCCATGCGGATAAACCCCGGACAGACGTTGCACAACGTCAGCAGCAGGATGCGCACCCATTGATCGTTTTTCCATACGTCTTTGAAATCGTTCTTCATGTCATCATGGGTAGGAACGGCAGGACGAATGCGTTCACGAACGGTGGCAAAGCAGAACAGGAACATGCACATGCCGATAATCGCCAGTACGGTCATCGCCATCTGGTAGCCTTTGGCTTTATTGTCGCCGCCAAACCACTCCACCATCGGCAGCAGCGTTAATGACAACAGCAGAGTGGCAATCCCGACAAGTACAAAGCGGTATGACTGGCAGGCCACGCGCTCTTGCGGATCGTTGGTGATGACGCCGCCTAATGAGCAGTAGGGAATATTGATGGCGGTGTAGGTAATCGACAGCAGAAAATAAGTGACAAACGCATAGATAACCTTGCTGTTATATGTCCATTCCGGGGTGGTGAACATCAGGATGCTGAACAGCGCATAAGGGAAGGCAATCCACAGCAGCCAGGGACGAAATCGCCCGTATTTGCTTTGGGTACGATCGGCGATTGCGCCCATAATCGGGTCGGTAACGGCATCAATCACGCGAACGGAGAGGAGTAATACGCCGACCAGAGCGGGAGCCAGCCCAAAAATATCTGTATAAAAATAGTTAACAAACAGCATTATGGCGCCAAAGATGATGTTGCATCCGGCGTCACCCATGCCATAGCCGATTTTTTCTTTTATCGACAGCTTACCCTTTTCCATTGAAACGTCTCCCATCAGATGATGTAGAGAATTATTCTGCGCAAGCGAAGTAATTGCGTTGCAGGATAACGCCGCTGATATGGATAAAATGGCTATACAGAGGAAAATGTGAGGCAGGTTGCAACCCTCACTCTTGCAAGTGAGGGCTGTGGGGATTAATGCGCTTTAACGGTTTTTGCAGTTTTCTGTTTACACAGATAGCCTACGCCCAGAATGACAATCCACACCGGAATCAGGTAGACCGAGATGGCCATGCCTGGCGTCATCAGCATAATGACCAGCACCGCCGCCATAAACAGCAGGCAGACCCAGTTACCCAGCGGGTAGAACAGCGCCGGGAAGCGAGTTTTCACTCCCTGCTGCTGTTTGGCGCGACGGAACTTTATGTGCGCGAGGCTGATCATTGCCCAGTTGATCACCAGAGCAGAGACCACCAGCGCCATCAGCAAGCCGAATGCCGAGTTCGGCGCCATATAGTTAATCAGCACGCAGAGCGCGGTAACCAGTGCGGAAACCAGAATGGTGTTCACCGGCACGCCGCGTTTATCCACGCTTAAAAACACTTTCGGCGCGTTGCCCTGCTGAGCCAGGCCGAACAGCATACGGCTGTTGCAGTATACGCAGCTGTTATAGACGGACAGCGCCGCAGTCAGTACCACGATATTCAGCGCGTTGGCTACGAGGGTATCGCCCAGTTCGTGGAAGATCAGGACGAACGGGCTGGTATCCGCCGTTACGCGCGTCCACGGCAGCAGAGAAAGCAGCACCGCCAGCGAACCAATATAGAAAATCAAAATACGGTAGATAACCTGGTTCGTCGCTTTCGGAATGCTTTGCTCCGGGTTGTCCGCTTCCGCCGCCGTGATCCCGACCAGCTCCAGTCCACCGAAGGAAAACATGATAATCGCCATCATCATGACCAGCCCGGTGAAACCATGCGGCAGAAAGCCGCCCTGTTCCCACAGGTTACGCACGGTCGCCTGCGGGCCGCCGTTGCCGCTAAACAGCAGCCAGCCGCCGAAGAGGATCATCGCCACCACTGCGATAACTTTAATGATGGCAAACCAGAACTCCATCTCACCAAACACTTTCACGTTGGTCAGGTTGATGGCGTTGATGAGCACAAAGAAGGCCGCAGCGGAGACCCAGGTGGGGATTTCAGGCCACCAGAACTGAATGTATTTCCCGACCGCCGTCAGTTCCGCCATCGCAACCAGCACATACAGCACCCAATAGTTCCAGCCGGAAGCGAAGCCTGCAAATCCGCCCCAGTATTTATAGGCGAAGTGGCTGAACGAACCGGCAACCGGCTCTTCAACCACCATTTCACCTAACTGACGCATGATCAGAAAAGCGATAAAGCCCGCGATGGCATAACCCAGAATAATCCCTGGCCCTGCTGACTGGATAACGGATGCGCTGCCCAGAAACAGCCCGGTACCGATTGCGCCCCCCAGGGCGATTAGCTGGATATGGCGGTTTTTAAGACCGCGCTTTAGCTGCTCGCCATGCTGTTGACCTTCCATCATGAAACCTCGTGTGTGGTTATTTTTGAACTACGCAGTGACGCGTGTGTAAGTTTGCAATTCCATTTGTTGTATTAATATGTTTACGCTGATGAAATCTTAATTGTTACCGAAAGTCTTTCGTCGGCTAAAGAATAATGGTATGCGGGCGTTAATGCACCTGCTTTATGAAGGGACGATGACGAGTTGAATAAAAAGAAACCATTTGTAAATACCACCTCTCCCACCTCAAATTTTCGCTGATAAATATTTATTCATTATTTATGAATATAAAATCATTAAATAAGCGGTTGAATCGGTTCAGATAAAATTTTTCTTCGTTTCAATTACGTTAAATCTACTCCCAGGGGAGTAAATTTAACATTTGTGCATAGTTACATCTTTGAAACGTTATTTCTGTAATCTTGTTAAAATGTGCGTGGTTTACTGATTTCAATCAAAACCTGTATGGACAGAAGGTGAATACTTTGTTACTTTAGCGTCACGAACGTGAAATTGGTAAGACCAATTGACTCCGGGCAAATGGCTTAAGACAGGAAATCATGGCCTACAGCAAAATCCGCCAACCAAAACTATCCGATGTGATTGAGCAGCAGCTGGAGTTTTTAATTCTTGAGGGGACTTTGCGCCCCGGCGAAAAACTCCCACCGGAACGTGAACTGGCTAAACAGTTCGACGTCTCCCGCCCCTCTTTACGCGAGGCGATCCAACGTCTCGAAGCGAAGGGTTTGCTGCTTCGTCGCCAGGGCGGCGGAACTTTTGTGCAGAGCAGTCTGTGGCAGAGCTTTAGCGACCCACTGGTAGAACTGCTCTCCGATCATCCTGAATCCCAATTTGACCTGCTTGAGACGCGCCATGCGCTGGAAGGCATTGCCGCTTATTACGCGGCATTGCGTAGCACGGATGAAGACAAAACCCGCATTCGTGAACTCCATCATGCCATCGAGCTTGCACAACAGTCCGGCGATCTGGATGCCGAATCCGACGCGGTTCTCCAGTATCAAATCGCTGTCACCGAAGCGGCGCACAATGTGGTGCTGCTCCATCTGCTAAGGTGTATGGAGCCGATGCTGGCGCAAAACGTTCGTCAGAACTTTGAATTGCTGTATGCGCGCCGGGAGATGCTTCCGCTGGTGAGCAGTCATCGCACCCGTATTTTTGAAGCGATCATCGCCGGTAACCCGATCGATGCGCGTGAAGCGTCGCATCGTCACCTGGCGTTTATCGAAGAGATTCTCCTGGACAGAAGCCGTGAGGAAAGCCGTCGTGAACGCGCCTTACGCCGTCTGGAGCAACGAAAGAATTAGTGATTTTTCTGGCAGAACGTTAACCAGAAGATGTTGTAAATCAAGCGCAAATTATAGCGCGCGGCAACTAAACGCAGAACCTGTCTTATTGCGCTTTCTGGCGAAAGCTCAATGGGACAGGTTCCAGACAAATCAACGTATTAGATAGATAAGGAATACCCCCATGTCAGAACGTTTCCCAAATGACGTGGATCCGATCGAAACTCGCGACTGGCTACAGGCGATCGAATCGGTCATCCGTGAAGAAGGTGTTGAGCGTGCTCAGTATCTGATTGACCAGCTTCTTTCTGAAGCCCGCAAAGGCGGCGTGAAAGTAGCGGCAGGTGCAGGGGCTAGCAACTATGTAAACACTATTGCCGTTGAAGATGAACCGGAATACCCGGGCAATCTGGAACTGGAGCGTCGTATCCGTTCAGCTATCCGCTGGAACGCCATCATGACCGTACTGCGTGCGTCTAAAAAAGACCTCGAACTGGGTGGCCACATGGCTTCCTTCCAGTCTTCCGCAACCGTTTATGATGTTTGCTTCAACCACTTCTTCCGCGCACGCAATGAGCAGGATGGCGGCGACCTGGTATACTTCCAGGGCCACATCTCCCCGGGCGTGTATGCACGCGCATTCCTGGAAGGCCGTCTGACTGAAGAACAGATGGACAACTTCCGTCAGGAAGTTCATGGCAAAGGCCTCTCTTCCTACCCGCACCCGAAACTGATGCCGGAATTCTGGCAGTTCCCGACCGTATCTATGGGTCTGGGCCCAATCGGCGCGATCTACCAGGCTAAATTCCTGAAATATCTGGAACACCGTGGTCTGAAAGACACGTCCAAACAGACCGTTTACGCTTTCCTGGGCGACGGCGAGATGGACGAGCCGGAATCCAAAGGGGCTATCACCATCGCCACCCGTGAGAAACTGGACAACCTGGTCTTCATCATCAACTGTAACCTGCAACGTCTGGACGGCCCGGTAACCGGTAACGGCAAAATCGTTAACGAACTGGAAGGCATCTTTGACGGCGCTGGCTGGAACGTGATCAAAGTGATGTGGGGCGGTCGTTGGGATGAGCTGCTGCGTAAAGACACCAGCGGTAAACTGATCCAGCTGATGAACGAAACCGTTGACGGCGACTACCAGACCTTCAAATCCAAAGATGGCGCTTACGTACGTGAGCACTTCTTCGGTAAATATCCAGAAACCGCAGCCCTGGTTGCTGACTGGACTGATGAGCAGATCTGGGCACTGAACCGTGGTGGTCACGATCCGAAGAAAGTCTACGCTGCACTGAAAAAAGCGCAGGAAACCAAAGGCAAAGCAACGGTAATCCTGGCCCATACCATCAAAGGTTATGGCATGGGTGACACTGCCGAAGGTAAAAACATCGCGCACCAGGTTAAGAAAATGAACATGGACGGCGTTCGTTACGTCCGCGATCGTTTCAACGTGCCGGTATCCGATGCTGACATCGAAAAACTGCCGTACATTACCTTCCCGGAAGGTTCTGAAGAGCACACTTATCTGCACGCACAGCGTCAGAAACTGCACGGCTACCTGCCGAGCCGCCAGCCGAACTTCACTGAGAAGCTGGAGCTGCCGACCCTGGAAGACTTCGGCGCGCTGCTGGAAGAGCAGAACAAAGAAATCTCCACCACTATCGCTTTCGTTCGTGCCCTGAACGTGATGCTGAAGAACAAGTCGATCAAAGATCGTCTGGTTCCGATCATCGCTGACGAAGCGCGTACTTTCGGTATGGAAGGTCTGTTCCGTCAGATCGGTATTTACAGCCCGAACGGCCAGCAGTACACCCCGCAGGACCGTGAGCAGGTTGCTTACTACAAAGAAGACGAGAAAGGTCAGATTTTGCAGGAAGGTATCAACGAGCTGGGCGCAGGTTCTTCCTGGCTGGCCGCTGCGACCTCTTACAGCACCAACAACCTGCCGATGATCCCGTTCTACATCTACTACTCCATGTTCGGGTTCCAGCGTATCGGCGACCTGTGCTGGGCAGCAGGTGACCAACAGGCGCGCGGCTTCCTGATCGGTGGTACTTCCGGTCGTACGACGCTGAACGGCGAAGGTTTGCAGCACGAAGATGGCCACAGCCACATTCAGTCTCTGACTATCCCGAACTGTATCTCTTACGATCCGTCTTACGCGTACGAAGTTGCGGTCATCATGCACGATGGTCTGGAGCGTATGTACGGTGAGAAACAAGAGAACGTTTACTACTACATCACCACGCTGAACGAAAACTACCACATGCCAGCCATGCCGGAAGGTGCTGAGGAAGGTATCCGTAAAGGTATCTACAAACTCGAAACCCTCGAAGGTAAGAAAGGTAAAGTTCAGCTGCTGGGCTCCGGTTCTATCCTGCGTCACGTTCGTGAAGCAGCAGAGATCCTGGCGAAAGACTACGGCGTAGGTTCTGACGTTTACAGCGTCACCTCCTTCACTGAACTGGCGCGTGATGGCCAGGATTGTGAGCGCTGGAACATGCTGCACCCGCTGGAAACTCCACGCGTTCCGTACATTGCTCAGGTAATGAACGACGCGCCGGCAGTGGCATCGACTGACTATATGAAACTGTTCGCCGAGCAGGTTCGTACTTATGTACCGGCTGATGATTACCGCGTACTGGGTACTGACGGTTTCGGCCGCTCTGACAGCCGTGAGAACCTGCGTCACCACTTCGAAGTGGATGCATCTTATGTGGTTGTTGCGGCTCTGGGCGAGCTGGCTAAACGTGGCGAAATCGATAAGAAAGTGGTAGCGGAAGCCATCACCAAATTCAACATCGATGCAGATAAAGTTAACCCGCGTCTGGCGTAAGAGGTAAAAGAATAATGGCTATCGAAATCAACGTACCGGACATCGGGGCTGATGAAGTTGAAATCACCGAGATCCTGGTCAAAGTGGGCGACAAAGTTGAAGCTGAACAGTCGCTGATCACCGTAGAAGGCGACAAGGCTTCTATGGAAGTTCCATCGCCGCAGGCGGGCGTCGTTAAAGAGATTAAAGTCTCTGTTGGCGACAAAACCGCGACGGGCGCACTTATCATGATTTTCGATTCCGCCGACGGTGCAGCTGACGCTGCGCCTGCTCCGGCAGAAGAGAAGAAAGAAGCCGCTCCTGCTGCTGCGGCAGCGAAAGACGTACACGTACCGGATATCGGCGGCGACGAAGTTGAAGTCACCGAGATCCTGGTGAAAGTGGGCGACACCGTTGCGGCTGAGCAGTCGCTGATCACCGTAGAAGGCGACAAGGCCTCTATGGAAGTGCCGGCGCCGTTCGCGGGTACGGTTAAAGAGATCAAAGTCAACGCTGGCGATAAAGTGTCTACCGGCTCTCTGATCATGGTATTCGAAGTAGCGGGCGCTGCGCCTGCTGCTGCGCCAGCTCAGGCGGCAGCACCAGCAGCGGCGGCTCCGGCAGCAGCGGCTGGCGCGAAAGACGTTAACGTACCGGACATCGGCGGCGACGAAGTTGAAGTCACCGAAGTGATGGTTAAAGTCGGCGATAAAGTTGAAGCTGAACAGTCGCTGATCACCGTAGAAGGCGACAAAGCCTCTATGGAAGTGCCGGCGCCGTTCGCGGGCGTGGTTAAAGAGCTGAAAGTTAACGTTGGCGACAAAGTGTCTACCGGCTCTCTGATTATGGTCTTCGAAGTGGAAGGCGCTGCCCCTGCCGCGGCTCCGGCTGCTGCTCCGGCACCTGCCGCTGCACCTGCTCAGGCCGCTAAACCGGCTGCTGCGCCTGCGGCAAAAGCGGAAGGCAAATCTGAGTTTGCTGAAAACGACGCTTACGTTCACGCGACCCCGCTGATTCGCCGCCTGGCGCGCGAGTTCGGCGTTAACCTGGCGAAAGTGAAGGGCACTGGCCGTAAAGGTCGTATCCTGCGCGAAGACGTTCAGGCTTACGTGAAAGACGCTATCAAGCGCGCTGAATCCGCGCCAGCGGGCGCAACCGGCGGTTCTCTGCCAGGTCTGCTGCCGTGGCCGAAAGTGGACTTCAGCAAGTTTGGTGAAGTGGAAGAAGTTGAACTGGGCCGCATCCAGAAAATCTCTGGTGCTAACCTGAGCCGTAACTGGGTGATGATCCCGCACGTTACGCACTTCGACAAAACGGATATCACCGATCTGGAAGCGTTCCGTAAGCAGCAGAATGCGGAAGCTGAAAAACGTAAGCTGGACGTGAAATTCACGCCAGTGGTCTTCATCATGAAAGCCGTTGCCGCTGCTCTGGAACAGATGCCGCGCTTCAACAGCTCTCTGTCTGAAGACGGTCAGCGCCTGACGTTGAAGAAGTACATCAACATTGGTGTTGCGGTTGACACGCCGAACGGTCTGGTTGTTCCGGTGTTCAAAGATGTGAACAAGAAGAGCATTACTGAGCTGTCCCGTGAACTGACGACCATCTCTAAGAAAGCGCGTGATGGTAAGCTGACCGCTGGCGAAATGCAGGGCGGTTGCTTCACTATCTCCAGCATCGGCGGCCTGGGCACCACCCACTTCGCGCCGATTGTGAACGCGCCGGAAGTGGCTATCCTCGGCGTTTCTAAGTCCGCAATGGAACCGGTGTGGAATGGTAAAGAGTTTACTCCGCGTCTGATGATGCCGATTTCTCTCTCCTTCGACCACCGCGTGATTGACGGTGCTGATGGTGCTCGCTTTATCACCATCATCAACAACACGCTGTCTGACATTCGCCGTCTGGTGATGTAAGCAAGCAAAAAAGTCGGCCTGACGGCCGGCTTTTTTCTGGTAATCTCATGAAGTGAGTGAGGTTATCGTGCGAAAGACAAATCGGTTGCCGTTTGTTGTTTCAAAATTGTTAACAATTTTGTAAAATACGGGCGGATAGAACGACCCGGTGGATGATGGGCGACAAGACCAGGGATCGCCGGGAATAAATTAAGAGGTCATGATGAGTACTGAAATCAAAACTCAGGTCGTGGTACTTGGGGCAGGCCCGGCAGGTTACTCTGCTGCCTTCCGTTGCGCTGATTTAGGTCTGGAAACCGTAATCGTAGAACGTTACAACACCCTCGGCGGTGTTTGTCTGAACGTCGGCTGTATCCCTTCTAAAGCTCTTCTGCACGTAGCAAAAGTTATCGAAGAAGCCAAAGCACTGGCTGAACACGGTATCGTTTTTGGCGAGCCGAAAACCGATATCGACAAAATTCGTACCTGGAAAGAGAAAGTTATCACTCAGCTGACCGGCGGTCTGGCTGGTATGGCGAAAGGCCGTAAAGTGAAAGTGGTAAACGGTCTGGGTAAATTCACCGGGGCCAACACCCTGGAAGTGGAAGGCGAGAACGGCAAAACCGTGATCAACTTCGACAACGCGATTATTGCAGCAGGTTCCCGTCCGATCCAACTGCCGTTTATTCCGCACGAAGATCCGCGCGTCTGGGACTCCACCGACGCACTGGAACTGAAATCCGTACCGAAACGTCTGCTGGTTATGGGCGGCGGTATCATCGGTCTGGAAATGGGTACGGTGTACCATGCGCTGGGTTCAGAGATCGACGTGGTTGAAATGTTCGACCAGGTTATCCCGGCGGCTGACAAAGACATCGTTAAAGTCTTCACCAAACGCATCGGCAAGAAATTCAACCTGATGCTGGAAACCAAAGTGACCGCCGTTGAAGCGAAAGAAGACGGTATTTACGTTTCCATGGAAGGCAAAAAAGCACCAGCAGAAGCACAGCGTTACGATGCGGTGCTGGTGGCTATCGGCCGTGTGCCGAACGGTAAAAACCTCGATGCTGGCAAGGCTGGCGTAGAAGTTGACGACCGTGGCTTCATCCGCGTAGACAAACAGCTGCGCACTAACGTACCGCACATCTTTGCTATCGGCGATATCGTCGGTCAGCCGATGCTGGCGCACAAAGGTGTTCACGAAGGTCACGTTGCCGCTGAGGTTATCGCCGGTAAGAAACACTACTTCGATCCGAAAGTTATTCCGTCCATCGCCTACACTGAGCCAGAAGTTGCATGGGTAGGTCTGACGGAGAAAGAAGCGAAAGAGAAAGGCATCAGCTACGAAACCGCCACCTTCCCGTGGGCTGCATCTGGCCGTGCTATCGCTTCTGACTGCGCAGACGGTATGACCAAGCTGATTTTCGACAAAGAGTCTCACCGTGTTATCGGTGGTGCGATTGTCGGCACCAACGGCGGCGAGCTGCTGGGCGAAATCGGTCTGGCGATCGAGATGGGCTGTGATGCTGAAGACATCGCGCTGACTATCCACGCTCACCCGACTCTGCACGAGTCCGTTGGCCTGGCAGCCGAAGTGTTCGAAGGCAGCATCACCGACCTGCCGAACCCGAAAGCGAAGAAGAAATAATCTTCTGAGTGGATAAAGAAAAAGCGGCTTAGCGGCCGCTTTTTTATTGGGGTAAATCCTGACCCGGGTTTTACCGGATGGCGGCATCAACGCCTTATCCGGCCTGTAATCTTTGATAACCGCTTTTACTCAACGGTCTGCCAGTGGGCATCGGCATTGAATTTATTGATTTTCGCGACGTTCTTCTCCGTCTCTCTTCCCAGGTTCGCCTGATACACCTTATCGTCCTGATTCACCATAAAGCTCATGACGCCCGTCTTCCCCCAAATTACCGGCCAGGCCAGCAGGGCGAAACCGTCCTTTTCGCTATCGGGAATAATGCGGAAATGGTAGCCGTGATAACCCTCACCGGGTGCCGAAGGACTGAATGCCGGGCCTAACGGGCTGGGCATCTCGCCGGGTTGTACCGGCCAGTACAGTCCATCCTGCTGACCTTTGCTACTGATGAGTTTTGTCGCGAACCTCTGTTTGCGTTGCCAGTAATCGTATTGGGCATCCACATAGGCGCGCATCGCTTCTATCGCCGACAGTTCATTGCGGCCGATGGCGCGGGTGAGGATCTCGTCCTGAGCGGCTGCCATATCAAAATGCCAGCCATCAGCATCTTTCATCATCGGTACAGGCAGTTGCCACTCGTCGCGCCCGACGTTCAGGTGCGCGGTATCGCCTTGCTGCACGATACGGTGGCTGATTTTCCAGTCGCGGTTAAAGCGAGCAACGGCTTCGGGGTCGGCGCCTTCCTGCGGCAGAAACTGTCGCCAGTTATCGCCCAATAGCGCCGTCAACTGCGCCTCGTTTTGCGTGGCGACTGCGGTCGCGAACGCCGTTGCCGCGTCGCCAGGCGAAGGGAAGCGTTGTTGCGCGTAGCTCAACAACGGCAGCGACAGCAGCAGGGTGCTTAACAGGATTTTTTTCATCATCGACTCCGGTTAACGACGGCGAAATTCATGGCGCTCGGAAAGGTGTTCACGCGCAGCGGCACGCTGTTCAGTATTGAGATTGCCGACGTGACGACTCTGCTGGCCGCGCTGCTGCTGAGATTGCCAGGAGGGCGAACGGCTGTCGTTACCGCTGAACACATTGGCATGGTTCTGCCGGAAGGTCTGACGCTGCTGCGGCGTGGCGGATGCGACGCGCTGGTGAACGGTCTCCCGTTGCTGCTGTGACAGTGAATGTGACTGAACCGACTCCCTGTGAACGCTGTCTTGCCGGGTGTCGTAGCCGCGATAGTTATTCCGCTGGGCAATCTGGTTTAGCTGCTGCGAGGCCGCTTTGCGCTGGGCATCGCGGGACGTCGTGGCAGGCGGTTGGGTTCGCGTGGCGGGAGACGCGTGGCTGTGCTGCTGGAATTGCGCCATCGCCGCCTGACGCTGGCTGTCGCGGGAGGCTGGCGTCTGTTGAGTGGCGCTTAACCCGCCGCTGACATCGGTTTGATGAAAACGTTGGGACACCGCGTTGTTCTGATAGGGCACGCCGTTGCGATACGCCGGGTTGTGCTGCCAGGCCATTGTCTGCCCTTTGAGATTTTGCCCGGTAATGTGATTGAAGTTATTCACATTGATATTGATGTTATCCCCGTTGTGCTGGTAGCCATTGCCGCCGTGATGGTCGTTATCATCGTGGTGGTGATGGTCATCGTCGTGGTGATGATGATCGTCGTCCCAGTCGATGCTGCTGAACAACGCGTAGGTGGTGGCGACGCCGAGGCTATAACCAAAGCCTTTCACGAAACTGTCGGCGAATTGCTGTCCGGGAGGCGGCGGCAGATACACGGGCGGGTAAGCGGTGTTCGGCCAGGCGCCGTAAACGGTCGCGGGATTATAGTTGGGAACATAGACGACCTGTGGATCGGCGGGCTCAATTTTGATCACCGTCGGCGTCGTGCTCTGTACGTTAGCGGCGGCGTTCTGCTTCGGCGTGCTGCTGACCGTTTGCTGCGGCGTGGATTTCAGCGAGCCGGTTTGCTGCGCCAGTAAACGCAACCGTTGCACCGCGTCCATGACGTCCTGCGGCTGGGCCAGAAAAGCGTCGCCAAGGTTTTGCACCCACGTTGGGTTTTCGCCCATCAGCGCCATCAACTGGGGAAACGCCACCAGTGATTTCACGCTCGGGTCCCAGGGCTGACCGGAGACGGCCTGTATCGCCGCGTCGCCTTGCAGGGTTGGGTTGTCATGCGACCACTGCACCGCCTGAACCACGTTCGCCGGATAGGTGGCGGCCATCAGCACCTGAGAAAGCAGCGAGTCAGGGTAGAGCGCTATCGGGGCGACCCATTGATCGATTTGCGCTGCGGTAAACGCGGCTTTTGTTTCAGGTTCCGCGGCGGCGGTCGGCTGCGGCTGCACGGCAACGGGCGCGGGTTGAAGCGGGGCTTCGGGCGTGCGGCTTTTTACATACAACACACCCGAAGCGGCAAATAACCCTGCGCTGCATACCAGCGCAATTACATGGGGCTTAAAGGGCAACGTCATTTTATCTCTCCCGATTCCTGAAGAATCGTCATGGTCATTATGCCTGCCGCCAGCGGGTGCGGTGTTGCGTGAGTATAGGGCGGCGGGAGTTTAATTTTTGACTAATATTGGGATCGCTACCGTCAGGTGATGATTAGCGTTCGAAATAATGTGAGCAAACGTTACAGGGGAAAATGTCTCTTTCCTGAAAAGGTGAAGGGCAATAGACCATGCGTAACGATTCAGCCACTTTTTTATGTTGCTTTTTTGTAAACAGATTAACACCCCACTAAAATCCTGCTATTCTGCCCGTTGCGGTATCGGGCATTTACCCTACAAACTGCTGTCTCACAGGAGCGTGAAGAGAATCGCCCATATACAAAAGCGCCGCACTATGACAATGAGAGCGAGGAGAACCGTCGTGCTAGAAGAATACCGTAAGCACGTAGCTGAGCGTGCCGCCCTTGGGATTGTGCCCAAACCCTTAGATGCAACCCAAATGGCCGCACTTGTCGAGCTGCTGAAGACCCCGCCTGTGGGCGAAGAAGAATTCCTGTTAGACCTGTTAATCAACCGTGTTCCCCCTGGCGTCGATGAAGCCGCCTATGTAAAAGCGGGCTTTCTCGCTGCCGTCGCGAAAGGCGACACCACCTCCCCGCTGGTTACTCCAGAAAAAGCCATTGAACTGCTGGGCACCATGCAGGGTGGTTACAACATTCATCCACTGATCGACGCGCTGGACGATGCCAAACTGGCGCCGATTGCCGCCAAAGCGCTGTCCCATACCCTGCTGATGTTCGACAACTTCTACGATGTAGAAGAAAAAGCCAAAGCGGGCAACGAATATGCGAAGCAGGTGATGCAGTCCTGGGCCGATGCCGAATGGTTCCTGAACCGTCCTGCTCTGGCTGAAAAAATCACTGTTACCGTCTTTAAAGTGACCGGTGAAACCAACACCGACGACCTCTCTCCGGCGCCAGATGCCTGGTCCCGCCCGGACATTCCGCTGCACGCGCTGGCGATGCTGAAAAACGCCCGTGAAGGCATTGAGCCGGATCAGCCTGGCGTGGTGGGGCCGATCAAACAGATCGAAGCGTTGCAGCAAAAAGGCTATCCGTTAGCCTACGTGGGCGACGTTGTCGGCACCGGTTCTTCGCGTAAATCTGCCACCAACTCCGTGTTGTGGTTCATGGGCGATGACATCCCGAATGTGCCGAACAAACGCGGCGGCGGTCTGTGTCTTGGCGGCAAAATTGCGCCTATCTTCTTTAACACGATGGAAGATGCGGGCGCGCTGCCCATTGAAGTGGACGTGAATAACCTGAACATGGGCGATGTGATTGACGTTTACCCGTACAAAGGTGAAGTCCGCCATCACGAAACCGGCGAACTGCTGGCGAGCTTTGAACTGAAAACCGACGTGCTGATCGACGAAGTGCGCGCGGGCGGTCGTATTCCGTTGATCATCGGTCGCGGCCTGACCACCAAAGCGCGTGAAGCGCTGGGTCTGCCGCACAGCGATGTGTTCCGTCAGGCGAAAGACGTGGCGGAAAGCGCTCGCGGCTACTCGCTGGCGCAGAAGATGGTGGGCCGCGCCTGCGGCGTTGCCGGTATCCGTCCGGGCGCTTACTGCGAACCGAAAATGACCTCCGTAGGCTCTCAGGATACCACTGGCCCAATGACCCGTGACGAACTGAAAGACCTGGCGTGCCTGGGCTTCTCGTCTGACCTGGTGATGCAGTCTTTCTGCCATACTGCGGCGTATCCGAAGCCGGTTGACGTAACTACGCACCACACGCTGCCGGATTTCATCATGAACCGTGGCGGCGTCTCTCTGCGTCCGGGCGATGGCGTAATCCACTCCTGGCTGAACCGTATGCTGCTGCCGGATACCGTTGGTACGGGCGGCGACTCCCATACCCGTTTCCCGATTGGCATCTCCTTCCCGGCGGGTTCTGGCCTGGTGGCATTTGCGGCGGCGACTGGCGTCATGCCGCTGGATATGCCGGAATCAGTGCTGGTGCGCTTCAAAGGCAAAATGCAGCCGGGTATCACCCTGCGCGATCTGGTACACGCGATCCCGCTGTACGCGATCAAACAGGGTCTGCTGACCGTTGAGAAGAAGGGTAAGAAAAACATCTTCTCTGGCCGTATTCTGGAAATCGAAGGGCTGCCGGACCTGAAAGTGGAACAGGCGTTTGAGCTGACCGATGCCTCTGCGGAGCGTTCTGCGGCAGGCTGTACCATTAAGCTCAACAAAGAGCCGATTATCGAGTACCTGAACTCCAACATCGTTCTGCTGAAGTGGATGATTGCGGAAGGTTACGGCGATCGCCGCACCCTGGAGCGCCGTATTCAGGGCATGGAAAAATGGCTGGCGGACCCGCAGTTGCTGGAAGCGGACGCGGATGCCGATTATGCGGCGGTGATCGAGATCGATCTGGCTGATATCAAAGAGCCGATCCTCTGCGCGCCGAACGATCCTGACGATGCGCGTCTGCTGTCTGATGTGCAGGGCGAGAAGATTGACGAAGTCTTTATCGGTTCCTGTATGACCAACATCGGTCACTTCCGTGCGGCAGGTAAACTGCTGGATGCGCACAAAGGCCAGTTGCCGACCCGCCTGTGGGTGGCGCCGCCAACCCGTATGGATGCCGCGCAGTTGACCGAAGAGGGCTACTATAGCGTCTTTGGTAAGAGCGGCGCGCGGATTGAAATTCCAGGCTGTTCACTGTGCATGGGGAACCAGGCGCGTGTGGCTGACGGGGCGACGGTTGTTTCTACCTCAACCCGTAACTTCCCGAACCGTCTGGGAACCGGGGCGAACGTCTATCTGGCTTCTGCGGAACTGGCGGCGGTTGCGGCGCTGATCGGCAAACTGCCGACGCCGGAAGAGTACCAGACCTACGTTGCGCAGGTGGATAAAACCGCCGTGGATACCTACCGTTATCTGAACTTCGATCAGCTTTCCCAGTACACCGAGAAAGCCGACGGCGTGATTTTCCAGACCGCGGTGTAACGGCTCCGACCTGTTCTGCGTAAAAACGCATCAATGCCCGGTGAACCTTGCGTCACCGGGCATTTTTATTTCTATTCCTTCCGCCCGTTCCGCTTTTTTTCTTCCGTTGTGCTGCGATAATTACAGCATGGGCGCAATGCGGTAATGGCGCATTGCCGGGAGCAGAGGAACACATTATGGATTACGAATTTCTGCGCGATATTACCGGAGTGGTAAAAGTGCGAATGTCCATGGGCCACGAGGTGGTGGGGCACTGGTTTAACGAAGAAGTGAAAGAGAACCTGGCCTTGCTTGATGAAGTGGAACAAGCGGCGCGTGCGCTAAAGGGCAGTGAGCGTTCCTGGCAACGGGCGGGACATGAATATACGCTCTGGATGGATGGCGAAGAGGTGATGGTTCGCGCTAATCAACTGGAGTTTACCGGCGACGAAATGGAAGAGGGGATGAACTACTACGACGAAGAGAGCTTATCGCTCTGCGGCGTGGAGGACTTTCTTCAGGTTGTTGCGGCTTACCGTCATTTCATTCAACAACGCTAAATACGGTGGAGCCTCCGTGCTCCGCCGTTACGCTTATACCGCAGGGATATTGCGGCCGTAGTAAATCTCGCGCATCTCTTTCCACAGCGCAGCGGTAATCTCTTTGCGCTCGGTTTCCGTCAGATCTTCCGGTTTAGTGTGGAACATGTAGTGCTTAAGATCGAACTCTTTAAGCAGCATCTTGGTATGGAAGATATTTTCCTGATACACGTTCACATCCACCATGTCATACAGCGACTTCATGTCGTCGGACATAAAGTTCTGAATGGAATTAATCTCATGATCGATAAAGTGTTTCATGCCGTTGACGTCGCGGGTAAACCCACGCACGCGGTAGTCGATGGTGACGATATCGGACTCTAACTGGTGGATCAGGTAATTCAGCGCCTTCAGCGGGGAAATCACGCCGCAGGTCGAAACTTCAATGTCGGCGCGGAAGGTGCACAATCCGCCTTCCGGGTGGCTTTCCGGGTAGGTATGCACGCAGATATGGCTCTTATCCAGATGGGCGACGACGGCCTCGGGCAGCGGGCCGGGATGCTCTGTTTTGTCGATAAGCTGTGGGTCGACCGGCTCTTCGCTTACCAGAATAGTGACGCTGGCGCCCTGGGGTTCATAATCCTGGCGGGCGATATTCAGGATATTCGCGCCGATGATGGAGCACGTCTCTGACAGAATTTCCGTCAGGCGATTGGCGTTATAGAGTTCATCGATATAGGCAATGTAACCATCGCGCTCTTCTGCGGTTTTGGCGTAGCAGATATCGTAAATACAAAAACTCAGACTTTTGGTCAGATTATTAAAGCCATGCAGTTTCAGTTTTTTCAATTTCTTATCTTCTCCTTAGGACGACGGTGTTGCGAGCGCGTCTTGCAAATACTGAGGTAAGGCAAAAGCTGCCGTGTGAACAGACGGATTGTAGTAACGGCATTTCAGGCCGGAGGTATGGAAACGCGCCTGAATAATCTCGGTTGACAGGTGGCGCAGCGCGTCATTGTCCGTCGCCCACGCGAAGGTCATAATGCCGCCGTAGTAGGTCGGAATGGCTGCCTGGTAGAAGCTGACATCGCCAAAGTAATGGCTGAGCTTGCGGTGGCTGTCAATGGCTTCATCCTGTTGCAGGAAGCAGACGCCGTTCTGTGCGACAAAGATCCCGCCAGGATTCAGACAGCGCTTGCAACCTTCATAGAAGGTTGAGGTGAACAGACTCTCGCCGGGGCCGATCGGATCGGTACAGTCGGAGATGATCACATCAAAGGTCTGGCTGGTCTGATTCACGAAGTTAACGCCATCGTCGATCACCAGATTAAAACGCGGATCGTCATAGCTGCCTGCGTTGTGATTCGGCAGATACTGACGGCAGAAAGAGACCACGCCTGCGTCGATCTCCACCATCGTGATGGTTTCGACATTTTTATGCCGTGTCACTTCACGCAGCATTGCGCCGTCGCCGCCGCCGATGATCAGCACATGTTTCGCGTGGCCGTGTGCCAGCAGCGGAACGTGGGTCATCATCTCGTGATAGATAAACTCATCGCGCTCGGTGGTTTGCACCACGCCGTCCAGCGCCATTACGCGGCCAAACGCGGCGTTCTCGAAAATAATCAGATCCTGGTGATCGGTTTTCTCGTGATACAGCACGTTGTCCACGGCAAAGTACTGACCAAACTGGTCGTGTAGCGTTTCATGCCACTTCGTATTTTCGGCCATTGGCTGATACCTCCATTGTTAACACCCGTAAAAAATGGGCGCAACATAATAGCTAACAATGACCGATGATGCACGGTCATTATTTCAGCAATAAGGTATCCGTTGGGTATAACGCGAGTTATTTTACGTAGGCCAGCAAACTCAGGGAATCGCGCGCCAGCGCTTTGCATTTTTTGGCGACGGGAATACCGATGCCGCTCAGATCGCGGTAGCTGTCTTCACCGAGGGATTTCATGTCGAAGGAGTCGTAATTGCTGAGGTCCCACTGGTTTTGCTGGGCAAAAAAGACCAGTGCGCGACGAATCTGACCGTTCGGGAGATTCTGGTAGCCGCAGTCATTTTTCAGAAAGACGAACACCGCCGTTAAATCTGCCATATCTTCGGCTTCGGATTCACTGAGCGCATAGCTGTTTGCGCATACGGCCATCAGGCTGCCGAACAACACTGTTCTGAAAAACGTCTTCATTGCTTCTACCACTGCATCACGGAAATTAAACGTTAGCACACTGCGGGCGAGGCGACGACATTTATTATTGTATCCGACGGGCGTCTGTGACTTGACCTTCCCGTAAGGGGAGGGTCTATGCTCAAAGGTCAGACTGCGTCCCGCCGGTTGAAAATAAGGAAGTGATTATGCAACGTCGTGATTTCTTAAAATATTCTGTGGCGCTTGGGGTCGCATCGGCACTGCCGTTGTGGAGCCGCGCCGCGTTTGCTGCGGAACGTCCCGCGTTACCCATTCCCGATCTTTTAACCGCCGACGCGCGCAATCACATTTCGCTGATTGTCAAAGCCGGACAGTCGACCTTCGCGGGTAAAACGGCAACGACCTGGGGTTACAACGGCACGCTACTCGGGCCGGCGCTAAAACTGCGCAAAGGTCAGCGTATTACCGTGGATATTCATAACCAGCTTGCCGAGGAGACGACGCTGCACTGGCATGGGCTGGAAGTCCCCGGCGAGGTGGACGGCGGCCCGCAGGGGGTGATTGCGGCGGGCGGCAAGCGCTCCGTCACCTTCACGCCTGAACAGCGTGCGGCAACCTGCTGGTTCCACCCTCATCAGCATGGGAAAACCGGTCGTCAGGTGGCGATGGGACTGGCGGGCCTGGTACTGATTGAAGATGAAGACATTGGCAAACTGCTCCTGCCGAAACAGTGGGGGATAGACGATGTGCCGGTGATTATTCAGGACAAACAGTTTTCTCCTGACGGACAAATCAATTATCAGCTGGATATGATGACCGCCGCCGTCGGGTGGTTTGGCGACACGCTGCTGACCAACGGGGCGATTTATCCGCAGCATGCTGCGCCAAAAGGCTGGCTGCGTCTGCGCCTGCTGAATGGCTGCAACGCGCGTTCATTGAACATCGCTACCAGCGACAACCGCCCGCTGTATGTTATCGCCAGCGATGGCGGCCTGCTGGCGGAGCCGGTGAAGGTAAACGCACTGCCCATGTTAATGGGGGAGCGTTTCGAAGTGCTTATCGACATCAGCGACGGCAAAGCGTTTGAGTTGATGACGTTGCCCGTCAGCCAGATGGGGATGACGATCGCGCCGTTTGATAAACCGCACCCGGTTATGCATATCCAGCCGCTGGCGGTCACGGCCTCCGGCACTTTGCCGGATACGCTGACCACGATGCCTGCATTGCCTTCTCTTGATGGCCTGAAGCAGCGAAAACTGCAACTGTCGATGGACCCGATGCTCGACATGATGGGTATGCAGATGCTGATGCAAAAGTATGGCGACCGGGCGATGGCGGGAATGGATCATGGGCAGATGATGGGGCATATGAATCACGGTAGTGGTGGGCATATGAACCACGGCGGGAAGTTCGATTTCCACAATGCCAATAAGATCAACGGCCAGGCGTTTGATATGACGACACCGATGTTTGCCGCCGCCAAAGGGCAGTATGAGCGTTGGGTTATTTCCGGCGAAGGCGACATGATGCTGCATCCGTTCCATATTCATGGTACGCAGTTCCGCATCCTGTCGGAAAACGGCAGCGCTCCGGCGGCGCATCGCGCAGGCTGGAAGGATACGGTGCGGGTTGAAGGCGGGATCAGCGAGGTGCTGGTGAAGTTTGATCACGAGGCATCGCAAGAACATGCTTACATGGCGCACTGCCATCTGCTGGAGCATGAAGATACAGGCATGATGCTTGGCTTTACGGTATAAATATGCCGGATGGCGCTAGCGCTTATCCGGCCTACAGTCTCGGTTTTACGGTATAAACATGCCGGTTGGCGCTGACGCTTATCCGGTCTACAGTAAAATGAGCATCCTGTAGGCCGGATAAGGCGAAGCCGCCATCCGGCATAAACGTTACTGCGCGTCGTCAGGCAGAGCGTACGCGACAATATAGTCGCCCATCTTCGTCCCGAACGAACCGTGACCCCCGGCGGAAATCACGACGTACTGCTTACCGTTGACTTCATACGTCATCGGCGTTGCCTGACCGCCTGCGGGCAGACGGCCTTCCCACAGTTTTTCACCATTGCTCATGTTGTAAGCGCGCAGGTAGTTATCTGCGGTCGCGGCAATAAACAGCACGTTGCCAGCGGTAGAGATTGGGCCGCCCAGCATTGGCATCCCCATATTGAACGGCACTTTAAACGGCATCGGGAACGGCATGCTGTCCTGCGGCGTACCAATACGTTTTTTCCAGACAACTTCGTTGGTTTTCAGATCTAGCGCGGAGATGTAACCCCAGGCAGGCTGTTTACACGGCAGACCAAACGGCGACAGGAACGGGTTCAGCGTCACGCCATACGGTACGCCATACTGCGGCTGAATACCCGATTCCGAACCGGTGCCTTTGGCATCTTCCGGCGGCTCCATCGGATTACCCGGGCCGCGTGGGATCAGTTTAGAGACAAACGGCAGCGCCATCGGGTTGGCAATCGCCACCTGACGGTTCGGATCGACGGAAATGCCGCCCCATTCGAACATACCGAGGTTGCCCGGGAAGACCAGCGTGCCTTTTTCTGATGGCGGGGTAAAGATCCCTTCATAACGCATCTGATGGAACATCACGCGGCACACCAGTTGATCGAACATGGTGGCGCCCCACATATCCGCACCGGTCAGGTCTTTCGTCGGACGGAAGCTCAAATCAGAGAACGGCTGCGTTTTGGTGACGTAATCCCCTTTGGCCGCGCCCTGCGGCACCGGTTTTTCCGGGGCAGGCACCACAAGCTGACCATTGCGACGGTCCAGCACGAAAATATTACCGGTTTTTGCCGGGGCGTAGATGACCGGAACGGTTTGCCCTTTCACGGTGATATCCGCCAGCGTCGGCTGGGACGGCATATCCATATCCCACAGATCGTGATGAACGGTCTGATAGCTCCAGGCCAGTTTACCGGTCGTTGCATTGAGCGCCAGGATCGAGCTGGCATAGCGCTCCTGCTCTGGCGTACGGTTGCCGCCCCAGATATCCGGGGTGGTGACGCCCATCGGCAGATAGACCAGATCCAGCTTCGCGTCATACGCGGCTGGCGCCCAGGAGTTTGGCGAGTTTGGCGTGAAGTGGTGCTCATCCGACGGGATCGCGTTCGGGTCTTTCGCACCGGGATCGAATGCCCACAGCAGTTTACCGCTGTTCACGTCAAAGCCGCGAATAACCCCGGACGGCTCGCGGGTAGAGAAGTTATCGGTGACGGCGCCTGCAATGACGATCACCTTGTCGGTCACGACCGGCGGTGATGTGGGTTCATACATGCCCGGCGTAGTGACCGGCATATTGGTTTGCAGGTTCAGAATGCCGTTGTTGGCAAAGGATTCGCACAGCTTGCCGTTGTCTGCGTTGAGGGCGAAAATACGGCCATCGTTCACCGGCAGAATAATGCGGCGCGGGCAGTCTGAAACGACATCCGGCGAGGCGTTATCGGCCGTGGCTTCATGATAGGAGACGCCACGGCAGGTAACATGCTGGAAGCTGGGATCGGTATTGAGCTGCGGGTCGAAATGCCACTTCTCTTTCCCGCTCGCCGCGTCCAGCGCAAACAGACGCTGGTGGGCGGTACACAGATACAGCGTATCGCCGACTTTAATCGGGGTCACTTCGTTGGTGATTTCACCCGGATCGTTCGGCTGCTTCAGATCGCCGGTACGGAACACCCACGCCTCTTTCAGGTTGTGGACGTTATCAGCCGTGATCTGCTTCAGCGGGGAGTAGCGCTGCCCTTCCTGATTGCGGCCATAGGCAGGCCAGTCCTGGTCCGCTACCGGAGAGATCGGTTCGGCAGGCACCGCGTCCGCGCTTAGCGTACCGTTGATCTCTTGCGGGTCGTTGAAGCCAGCCCAGGTGAGGATGCCGCCGCTTATCAGCAGGGCAACCACCAGCGCGCTGACAGCGCCGCTGGAAGGGACGCTCAGGCGATGCCAGACAAACGGTAAAATCAGCCAGATGCCGAAGAAGACCAGAATGTCGCTACGCGGGGTCAGCGCCCAGAAGTCGAAGCCGACTTCCCACACGCCCCAAATCATGGTGGCGAGGAGCAGGGCGGCATACAGCCACAGCGCGGAACGCTTGCTGCGCCATAATAGCCCGGCGACGCCAAGCATGACGATGCCCGCAATCGGGTAGTACCAGGAGCCGCCTATGGCGACCAGCCAGCCGCCGCCGATCAGCAGATACAGCCCGCAGAGTGCAGCGAAGAGGGCTGTCAGCGTCACGAGAAGCCGTGGCGCTTTTGCGTTGTTATTTGCCATAAAAAGATACCATCTCAATTTGTTAATTTTTTAGTAGCAATTAATTATAGGATTTAACAAGTGTGATCGTCATCACAAAATGAGCTTTATTAACAGATGCCGCGAATAAATACTTTTGCTGGTATACTGCGTGCCTTGCGCTTCGATGCTGTCTTATCAAGAGCAGGCATGAAGTGATTTGTTTTTAAATCATATGGTTAGAGATATGAAACATACTGTAGAAGTAATGATCCCCGAAGCGGAGATCAAAGCGCGCATTGCCGAACTGGGTCGTCAGATTACTGAACGTTATAAAGACAGCGGCAGTGACATGGTGCTGGTAGGTCTGCTGCGTGGCTCATTTATGTTTATGGCGGATCTGTGCCGCGAGGTACAGGTGTCTCATGAAGTCGATTTTATGACCGCCTCCAGCTACGGTAGCGGCATGTCCACCACTCGCGATGTGAAAATTCTCAAGGACCTGGATGAAGATATCCGTGGCAAGGATGTGCTGATTGTCGAAGATATTATCGATTCCGGGAATACGCTGTCGAAAGTGCGGGAAATCCTGAGCCTGCGTGAGCCAAAGTCCCTGGCGATTTGTACGCTGCTGGATAAGCCGTCTCGCCGTGAGGTTGACGTCCCGGTTGAGTTTATCGGTTTCTCGATCCCGGATGAGTTCGTTGTGGGTTACGGCATCGACTATGCTCAGCGTTATCGCCATCTGCCGTATGTTGGTAAAGTGGTGCTGCTGGACGAGTAAGAACGTTGTGCCGGATGGCGCTACAGGTACTATGTCCGTAGAAATGTAGGCCGGGTAAGGCGTAGCCGCCACCCGGCAATACACGTTTACTTGTGGTTAATATGCTTTTTGCTGAGGTTTGAAACCCCCCGACGATAGCGCTGTTCCAGCGTTTCACGGTTGGTCGCCGTGACTTCCAGATCGCGCAGCAGGCCGTCGTGAATACCGTAGGCCCAGCCGTGAATCGTCACTTTCTGACCGCGTTTCCACGCGGACTGCATGATGGTTGAGTGGCCCAGGTTATATACCTGTTCCATCACGTTCAGCTCGCACAGGGTATCGATTCGACGCTCCTGCGGCATTTCTCCGAGTAATGAGCTATGTTTGAACCAGATATCGCGAATGTGCAGCAACCAGTTGTTAATTAACCCCAGTTCCGGGTTTTCAACAGCCGCCTGGACGCCGCCACAACCGTAGTGACCACAAATAATAATGTGTTCAACTTCCAGTACATCGACGGCATACTGCACCACGGAGAGGCAGTTGAGATCGGTGTGAATGACCAGGTTGGCAACATTGCGGTGAACAAATAATTCGCCCGGCTCAAGGCCGGTTAAACGTTCTGCGGGAACGCGGCTGTCGGAACATCCAATCCATAGAAAGCGCGGTTTCTGCGCTTGCGCCAGTTTCTCAAAAAATCCGGGATCCTCTTCCACCAGCATTTTTGACCATAGTGCATTGTTGCTGATGAGTGTATCTATGTCTTTCATGGAGGTTAACGACCTGTAACCAAATAAGTGCGTTGGGCTAATATAGGGCAACTCCGGGATTATTTAAACCATATACTCGTCATTCTTCACGTTGCAGGTGCGTTGGCTTCCTCGCTCACCCCGGTCACTTACTGGTGTAAGCTTCCGGGGATTCACTGCGTTGCCGCCTTCCTGCAACTCGAATTATTTAGAGTGTAAATAAAGTGTAAGAACGTAAGGTAAGTAAAAATTCATGACCATTGCACTGGAACTTCAGCAACTTAAAAAAACGTATCCGGGCGGCGTTCAGGCGCTCCGTGGGATCGATTTGCAGGTTGAGGCGGGTGATTTTTATGCGCTTCTGGGGCCAAACGGGGCGGGGAAATCAACCACCATTGGCATTATCAGCTCGCTGGTTAACAAAACCTCCGGGCGCGTCTGCGTCTTTGGTTACGACCTTGAAAAAGATGTGGTCAACGCCAAACGCCAGCTTGGCCTGGTGCCGCAGGAATTTAACTTCAACCCGTTTGAAACCGTCCAGCAGATCGTCGTCAATCAGGCGGGGTACTACGGCGTTGAGCGTAAAGAAGCCGTTGCGCGCAGCGAAAAGTACCTGAGACAACTCGATCTGTGGGAAAAACGTAACGAACGCGCGCGTATGCTCTCCGGCGGGATGAAGCGTCGTTTGATGATCGCCCGGGCGCTGATGCATGAGCCGAAACTGTTGATTCTGGATGAACCCACCGCAGGGGTGGATATTGAACTTCGCCGCTCAATGTGGGGCTTTTTGAAGGATTTAAACGACAAAGGCACCACGATTATCCTGACGACGCACTATCTTGAAGAAGCGGAAATGCTGTGTCGCAACATCGGTATCATTCAGCACGGCGCGCTGGTGGAAAACACCTCGATGAAAAATCTGCTCTCTAAGCTGAAATCCGAGACGTTTATTCTCGATCTGGCGGCGAAAAGCCCGCTGCCGAGGCTGGAAGGCTATCAGTACCGTCTGGTGGATACCTCGACGCTGGAGGTCGAAGTATTGCGGGAACAGGGCATCAATAGCGTCTTTTCGCAACTGAGCAGCCAGGGCGTTCAGGTTCTCAGTATGCGTAACAAGGCAAACCGCCTGGAAGAACTGTTTGTCTCTCTGGTGCATGATAAAAAAGGAGATCGCGGATGATGCAGCTGTATTGGGTCGCGCTGAAAAGCATCTGGGCGAAAGAGATTAACCGCTTTATGCGTATCTGGGTGCAGACGCTGGTGCCGCCGGTCATCACCATGACGCTCTATTTTATTATCTTCGGTAATCTGATTGGCTCACGCATTGGCGAGATGCACGGTTTTAGCTATATGCAGTTTATCGTGCCGGGCTTAATCATGATGGCGGTGATCACCAACGCGTATGCCAATGTGGCCTCATCCTTCTTTAGCGCCAAATTCCAGCGCAACATTGAAGAACTGCTGGTGGCGCCTGTCCCGACGCACGTCATTATCGTCGGATATATTGGCGGCGGCGTGGCACGCGGGCTGTGCGTAGGGGTTCTGGTTACGGTGATTTCGCTGTTCTTTGTGCCGTTCCAGGTACACTCCTGGGTGTTCGTGGCGTTAACGCTGGTGCTGACGGCGGTGCTGTTTTCGCTGGCGGGGCTGCTGAACTCGGTCTTTGCGAAAACCTTTGATGATATCAGCCTGATCCCGACGTTCGTGCTGACGCCGCTCACCTACCTGGGTGGGGTGTTTTATTCCCTGACGCTGCTACCGCCGTTCTGGCAAGGATTGTCGCATCTGAACCCGATTGTCTACATGATCAGCGGCTTCCGCTATGGTTTCCTGGGCATTCACGACGTACCGCTGGTCACTACGTTCGGCGTGCTGGCCGTGTTTATCCTGGCGTTTTACCTGCTGTGCTGGTACTTAATCCAGCGCGGACGCGGCTTGCGCACGTAATGTTTTTCCTCTCCTCCGCCGGGGGGAGAGGCAGACTTTGACGTTTATCACCCTTACTCATTTATCACACTGATAAACTACTTGCTTGCTAAGGAGGTAGGCTATGTTGGGTTGGGTGATTACCTGTCATGACGATCGCGCGCAGGAGCTACAGGATCGTCTGGAAGAAAAACATGGCCCGCTGGCGCAGTGCCGGGCGGTGAACTTCTGGCGCGGCCTGAGTACCAATATGCTCAGCCGTATGATGTGCGAAGCATTACACCAGGCGGATTCCGGCGATGGGGTGATCTTTTTAACGGACACGTCCGGCGCCGCGCCTTATCGTGTGGCGTCGCTGATGAGCCATAAACATTCCGGCTGCGAAGTGATTGCCGGTGTGACGTATTCATTGCTTGAAGAAATGCTTGCCGCGCGGGAATCCATGAGCAGCGCGGCGTTCCGTGACACCATTGTTTCTCTCGGCGCGCCCGATGTCACCAGTCTCTGGCATCAACAGCAAAAAAATCCGCCTTTTGTGCTGAAGCATGATTTGTACGCGTACTGACGGTCAATTCGTGGAGGCGATGATGCGGCTGACAGGCAGTCAGCCGCAGGGAACGTTATTCGTAGCTGAGGGTGAAAGTACCGACGGTTTCAAAAGTGCCGGCTTTAATTGTACCGATTTTGATTAACTGCCCGGTGAAATCCAGACCAATAGATTCATGATACCACTCACGATTTCCGCTGTAGGTGATACCGACACGCTCCGAACCGTCTACCTTCATTGTTTGTGTGTTGTTATTGATAATGGAACGAATTTTTACGCCCACACCCTCTGCGCTCCCTGAAGAGTTGGTGAGAATCGTATTGTCTGCGCCATGATTGCCGGTCAGGGTGACGGTAACGGTCGTCAATGAGCAGCGGAATAAGTTAAACGTAAACGGCTTTTCTACCGACTCGCCCGTTTTTTCGAAATCGGAACGGTAAAAGTCGCCAAAATCCACGTCCCGATCGTATTCGTCATTATTTATCCCCATTCCCTGGCAGGTCGGCTCCATGACGGAAAACGCCATCGATGCTCCACTCATCATAAGGTCGAGATCGTTTTGCCCGGCATCTCCTATGTGCAGAGTACCGATTTTCCCTGGCAGCGCGTTCCCGTCCGTCTGACCATTTCGGGGGTGGTAGTCTGGCGTCTGATACATCGTGACGAAGATATCCCAGTTGCGTGTTGCGCTAGGCCCCGTCCAGGGGGCATCGCCATGGCTTGGGAAGGTTGACGTTCCTCCGGGCAGCGGTAGGTTTAAATCCAGATCGTTAGTGTTGTTGCCGTTGTGGCAGTTCCCGATACACCTCACGGAATAGGTGTAAACAATGCCGGGAATCGAGGTTTTGAGCAGCCCGGTAGGGCCATCTGACCCCTGAGTGGTATATTGATCCCACAAATTGGCGTCGGTAGGGCCGGTCAACGTTACGGCATTGCTCCCACTACCTCCGCATGTGATGGGCGCCGCTCCCTGGAATAAAGGGAAATCACCCTCCATAGACTGAGGGTTCATAATGATGAGCGGCGTATCGATGCCTCCGATGGGGCCGATGAGCGTTCTGGCAGTCCAGAAAGCAGGTATACTGGCCTGCTGTGTCGTAAAATGACATGCGGTGTCTGCTAACGCTTGCCTGGCGAAAATGGAGAGCACGCAAAATAATAGCGGCAGTAAATAGCGTAATTTCATCATAAATCCCTTTACTGATAGGTTACATTGACCACCACATTGCTGGTCACCAGTCCGTTGCCGACATCGCCCGTGTTCTGGTAGCGGGCGTAAAACACATAATCTGCTGGAAAGAGCGGTGCCGCTTGCTCGCTAAGGTCATACGCTACGTCGGAACTGCCATCGCTATTCAATACGTTCGTGTGGTGTGTGGCGGAAAAAACAACCACACCGACATTTCTGGCCTGATCGCTGACCGCGTTATTGATAAATACCTGGCTGTTGTCGGGGTTTATACCGAATTGCGGTTCAAATCGAAAATGAAGCTGCTGGCTTCCTTCGCTTCCTGCTGGCGGCACGTCGCAGTTGACAACCTGAATGGTAAACGTTGTACCGCCAGCGTCCGTTTCCGGCCGCAGGCGATCGCTGTTGTCCGTATTGTAAAACCAACTGCGCGTGACGGTTGGCAACTCGACATTACCGCCATTTTCCAGGCTTACTTGGCAGGTATTGGCCAGAATCTTCGCCTTAAAATTGACGTCCATTCCGCTGTCGTCAGCCTGACTGACGACAGGCCACAGTCCTGCCAGGCCCACCAGCAGGGCGAAAGTAAATCGCATAAAAAATAGTGTCTGTCGCATAGTTGCCCGCTGGCTACATTACTGGTAGGTGACTAAAAAGGTGATAAGCGACGTCGCTTCACCTGTTGTGATATCAGCGGCTGTTTTACCATTCGCAACGACCCAGCGAGCCACCAGAGGATAGGTGTAGCTTTGGTTCATATTCTTCGAACCAAACGAATGCGTCAGTACATTCGAAGGGTTGCCCGTCTGGCAGGCTAACTGGGTGCCTGAGTCTGCGGCGGTTTCCCAGATCTCAACGGCGGTATTCGTGGCGCCTGTTGTCGCGTAGGAGTCGCCGGAACAGGTATTGCCCGCCCCTGGCTGAGCCGCCACGGTTGTGGTTAACACGCCCGCGCATTCGGTCAGTGCGATATTAAAGGATTCGGTACGCGTACCGACTTCGTTCTTATACAGATCGCCGAAGTCAATCGTGCTGGTCGGGCCATCTGCATCCGTCACCTGGGTGTTACAGGTGCCGGGGAGGATCTCAGTGGTAAAGATAGCCTGCAACTGATTGGTGCCTGTCACCGGGGCGGCGTGGGTCAGGCCGCTGAATAATCCACCAGCTACTGCCAGCGCGAGAAAAAGAGAATTAGATTTCATTATGATGCTCCGTTATATCGCAGGAATTATTCATAGCTAAAGTTAAAGGTTGCTGTTGCCTGGAAGGCGCCAACCGCCGGGGTTGTACCGGAGATCCTTGTCGTCACCAGACGCGCCACAAGGTCGACCTGTTTGCTGTCTATTTCAGCAGGACTCCATTTAATCACCTCGGCATCGTTATCTGAGGTCTCCGTTTCGTTGGCAAAAACAGTAAAATAGCTGGTTGGCGCACTGACACGAGAGAATTTCAGGCCAATCCCGGTGGGGCCTGTCTCACCCGTACCGGGGAGGAGGATGGTTTTCGGCGTACTGTCGTAACCGGAGGTCGTGCCGCTGATGGAGGCTTTAATTCCGGTTACGGATTCCGGGCAGTTTTTAATTTTCAGGGCGAATTGCGCCATCGTTGGCCCTGACGCTGCCTCGCTGGTCTGGTATTTAATGATATCGCCCAGCGACACTTTGCCGTCGGCGCCGATGATGATGGTGGAGCTACTGTCCGAGTCATTAATCGTCATATCACAGGTTGTGTCCCGGATATTGGCTCGGAAGGTAATGTCGATGCTGTCGCCGTTGTCTGCATGAACGGATGAACACACCGCCAGCGCTAACATAGCGACAGGTAAACTGCGGAGATATTTATTACTTTTTAAAGTCATTAAGGGAACTCCCTGTAGAAAAATAACTTATTGCATATGACAGAGTTGATTGTTCAGGATTGTGGTTAATCCTGCCTTTTGTGCGCTGTCGGTAATGTGATAATTCACCGTACAGGCGCTACCTGCTTCTTTACCCCAGACAACTCGCAGGGTGCCCTGATCTTCTACGCCGCGCACATAAGCCTGCCCGGCCTGACCGACGGCGCCGACCAGCTCGCCTTTATCGGTCAGGACGTCTGCGCCGAGTGGAATAAAGCCTTTATCGTTGCGTAGAAGTTCAAGGATGAGAGAACGACCTTCGTCGGTTTCGAAGTTGACCAGCACCACGGCGCCATCACGCGGGACGATGGTTTCACTGGTGTTTTTGACCTCGACGTCGGCGTCCAGAGAACTGATATTCAGCCCAACGCGGTTCTCACGGTAAGCTGAGGCATACGGCATAATCGCGTATCCTGAACGACCTATTTCACCTTTGCCGTAACCGAGCTGCGCGCCTTTTGCGCCGCTGGCATGAACCAGAATAATGGGGCCGGTGTCACTTAACGTTCCTGGCGCCATCGTCAGGCCGCCAGTGTGAACCACCATGCCGCCGCTATAGTTGGCGGAATATTGTTTGCTGCTGTCATCGCTAAAAGAGGTAGAGACTGACAGGGGGCCATACGGACTGCTCCACGAGCCGTAACCGCTGATCTGATTCAAATCGCCATAATCACCGGTATTGCTTGCCGTACTGATGGAGTAGTTAATCTTACCGTCTTCAGTATTACCGCTGGCGGTGTTGTTAAAGTTGGCGCTGCCTTCCATATCCGTACGCGCGCTCATATTGACGTTGTTAAAACCGGCAATATTTTTACGTTCACTGGAGAACGTGCTTAACGGAATGCTGACGTTGAGATAAACGCTGTCATCTTTTTCGCCATCTTCATCATAGGTACGCTGGAGCGAGATGCTGTAGCTGCCATAGCGGAAGTCATTGCTGTAACCTGCGCTGTAGTTTGAGGTGGAGCCACTCTCATTCCAGTAGTCTTCCCAGGTGCCGGTGACATAGAGCGAGCCGTAGTTTTCACCATTGAACGCCAGCGGTTGACTGACGCTAATCTGAAACTGGTTTTTCATACGCTGATAGTCAGAATAGAGTTCGTCGCTGGACTCATATGACTGATTCTTATAGCTGCCGTATTTCACGTCGTCCTGTAGCGCGGCGGCGTCCCGCAAGCTGAGGTAGTCTTCCGTCGAGAAACGGTATGCCGCCACATTGAATGAGGTGTCGGTGGTTTCGATGACCTTGCTGTACGTCAGGCGATAGCTTTGGCCGGTCAGCGTCCCCAGCTCGTCAATTTGTGCATGTGACTGCGTGACGTCTAACGCGAAGGCGCCGATCGCGGTGTTCATCGCCACGCCAAGCAAACCGGCGTAAAAATCCATGTCGCTGTACTGCACGCCCGCGTAGCCGGTAAAGGTGTTGTTGAGACCGTAATACCAGGTGGCGTAACCAATGTTCGGTCTGTCATGCAGCGAATCGTCGTTCAGTTCGCCCGCGCCAAACTCCCAGCGTGAGGTTCCCGGACGCATCATCTGCGTAACCGAGGAAAAAGGAACCGTGAAGGTTCTCTTGCTGCCGTCAGACTCTTCTACAGTCACCTGTAGATCGTTACCGTAGCCGGTGGTGCTGAGATCGCTCAGTTCAAACGGGCCTGGCGGTACGGTGGTTTCATAAATTTTGCTGCCGCTTTGCATGACGGTGACTTTGGCGTTGCTGTTGGCGACGCCACGAATGACCGGTGAGTAGTTGGTACGGCCTTCCGGGCGCATGCGATCGTCGCTGTACAGGCGCATCCCGCGCAGGCTGACGGAGTCGAAGGTGTCGCCGTTGGTGTAGGTTTCGCCCGCCACAACCTGCGCGGTTAACGCCGGAATGTCGCGCTGGAGGTAAATGTCCTGGCTGGAGTAATCCGAACCGTTGTCTTTATCCCAGTTGTAGGTGCCGCGGGAGCGCAGCCGCCATGCGCCCAAATTCAGCCCATATTGCAGACCGGCGTAAGCCGTGTCGGAATTATTGCCATCGCTTTCGCTATGCCAGGCGTTGAGGTTGTACGACAGCAACGCCGCCGGAATACCTGCATCCCATAATGATGGATCGACATATCCCGCCGGGCGTTTGAGAACGTAAAGCTGCGGCATCGTCAATTCCAGGGTAAGTTTTGAGGTATCGAAATTCACCGACGAGTGGGGGTAATATTTTTTGATATCAATACAGGTTGTATCATCGTCGGAAATAGTATTCCCCAGCACGCTACTATCAACGCCCGCTTGTTTCAGCAACAATGCGGTAATACACGGCGTGGCGCGTGGCGTTCCGTTATCTTTAAATTCGATGTTTTGCGTCGATTTATTTTCACCGTTCAGGCTTATTTTCGCCCGGTAGGTTCCCGGTAATATTGGATTACCCTGAGCATAACGGCTTACATCGACTGCACTCCCCATATTCAGCAGGAATTGATCGTTAAACTCTACCATTTCCTCTGAGTCGGGAGCAGAGGACTGTGCAGGCGTATTTCCCGTCGCATGAACAGAGAACGGCAATGCCGCACTAATGGCGAGACATAATAGAGATCGTCGAAAAATCATAACAAGTCCAGTCGATTAAAGCGGGTTGCCGTTATATAAGAAGAAAAAATATATTTTTAATTTATTAATTAACGTTGGCGGTGAGTTTTTCCGTTCCGCCAAAATCATTGATAGCGATATACACCACTTCTCCGCTGGCGTTATTCGTTAATCCTTTAACCGTCATGGTTTCGCTGGAGAACGGCTTAATCGACTTACTGTCAATTTCATACTCTTTGGCGCCGACCTTAAACGTTGCGCTGGAGAGTGAAACGTTATAGGGCGAGTCGTTACGGCCAACTAAAGACAGGGTGTTGCCCTGGCGCGTTTGCGACCATTTAACCTGCTTCATCGCCTCACCCGGGGTGCCTTTTAAGCCGTCCGGGCGGAAAAATAGCTTAATACGGGTACGGAAAGCGAGTTGCAGTTGGTTCTGGCTTTCGCCGTCTTTCGCCGTTGCTTTTTTGGGAATTTCCAGCACGTTAAACCAGAATAAGGATTCCCGATCCTGCGGCAGCGGCTGCTGTAAATATGTCACACGCACAGACTGGCCTTTCCCTGGATCGATGCGTGAAATGGGCGGGGTAATGACAAAAGGCAGTTTTAATTCCTGCGGGTTAACGTTCGGGCTCCCGTCATCCAGCCAGATCTGAAGTAACAGCGGGTTTTTGCCTCGGTTATCCAGGTTCACAATCACATCTTTCATGGATTGTTGATATACGATGCGTGTGCCGGAGATAACCACGTCGGCGCATGCCTGAAAAGAGGCGATGCCGATCATGGCGGCGGTGAGGGTTTTTAATCCGGTTTTTAACGTCAGGCTGAACATAATGCTACCCACTCCCTGTTGGATGTAACGAAAACATCCTCTGGCTTAAGCCAGAGGATGAAGAACAACAGTCCTGTTGCTTATTGGTAGTTCATGGTGAAGGCAACCTGTGCCTGCACGGAACCGCTGGTTACGCCAGTAGCCGGACCCATATAAGCGACGGTGTAGTTCAGTTCGCCTTTGCCATCAGTCAGCGTGGTTGACTGAGTGTTGTTAGGATGATCGATTTTGATCAGATCGGTCTTCGTGTTGCCATCGTTGTGCAGAACCAGGCTTACGTTGGTTGCTGAACCTTGCAGGCCAGTTGGTGGAACCAGTGCGCCTTCGTTGTTTGCGGAAGAACCGCCCCAGGAATCAAACTGCGCATCAGCAGACTGCAACTCAGTATCCGCACAGGAAATAGACAGCGCGAACTTAGCCTGGCCCAGGGTGCTGTTAACGTCGGCAGCAGTACCTGGGGTGAAGTCTTCTACTGACACGGTCGGCAGAGTGACGTTGAAGTCTTTAGTTGTCTGGGAGCTCAGTGGATCATCTTTCAGCGTGATGTTACAGGTATTCGGGGTGACCAGGCCGTGGAAGGTGATGGTGCCACGATCCGCGTCTGCTGCGAATGCTGAACTGGAAATAGTTGCCAGAACTGCCGCAGCTAATGCGTATTTTTTCAATGCCATTTTGATAAACATCCGTATTAGATAATAAGTGTACTTTACGTTTTTAGAAAAAGTACTTCGTCTGTTAAGCGTAAAGGCCGGCCGGGGAATTACATTAACTTTGCGGAGTATAGGAAAATATTTATTGATAATTGTAATTATCTTTACTTAAATGGTGTTTAAGTAAACTTAACTGATGGTTATTTCGTTGAAAGGTAAGTGTTTTTATTTTTGGTTATTCATCTGATGAATTTGTGAGGAAAAGAATTTAATGATATAAATAAATATAACGATGGATTGTTGAACGTTTGTTTAAATTTTCTGATAACGCCTCAACTAATATTATTAGTTGTCCTGATAAGAAAGGCCGGAATTATTTAAAATAAAAGGAGCTGAAGTTTTTCGGCTCCTTTTATTAATATAATAATATATTTGGGAAATATCAGGCAACCTGTACCGGGATCGCTTTCGCGGTGCGCTTCATTTCATTATCGCCTTCAAAATAGGCGACGTTGGGCTGCCAGCGACGCGCTTCTTCGTCTGACATGGTAACGAAACTTGCGATGATCACGATATCGCCCACCGCAGCGCAGTGCGCCGCTGCGCCGTTCACGGAGATGATTCTGGAACCACGCTCGGCGGCAATCGCATAGGTTGAGAAGCGCTTGCCGTTAGTCACGTTCCAGATATCAATGGCTTCGTTTTCAAGAATACCGGCTGCGTCCAGAAAATCCTGATCAATGGCGCAGGAACCTTCGTAGTGCAGGTCCGCCTGAGTCACTTTCACGCGGTGGAGTTTGCCCTGCAGCATAGTGCGAATCATAACTTCTACCTTTAAATCTTAGCGATAACGAAGCAGGCGTCGCCTGCTTTGAGGAAATTCTCAGGCAGTATTGCCTGATTTTTAACCCCTGTCTACTGGGTTAATGTAACGGACTGATTGTCGATTAAGCGAGCCTGACCCAGCCATGCCGCCATCAGGATCACCGCGCGTTTGCTGCTATCGGTGAGTTCCAGCAGCGTGTCCGCGTCGCGAATCTGAATGTCATCGGCGCGGAAGCCTTTTTCATTCAGCTCCTGCTCGGCGACGGCGATCATCTCTTCCAGATCGCGATTACCCGCCAGCAATTTCTCGGCGACGCTGTTCATCACCTTATTTAAGCCGGGAGCAATTTTGCGCTGTTCGGCGGTCAGGTAACCGTTACGCGAGCTCAGCGCTAAACCATCTTTGGCGCGAATAATCGGTACGCCGACGATCTCGATGTCGTAGCCCATATCGGCCACCATCTTGCGGATTAAAGCCAGTTGCTGGAAGTCCTTTTCGCCAAAGCAGGCGATGTCCGGCTGGACGAGATTGAAGAGTTTGCTGACGATGGTGGAAACACCACGGAAATGGCCCGGACGGCTGGCGCCTTCCAGCATGGTGGACAGCCCAGGAACATCAACGTAAGTCTGGCCGTCAGTGCCTTGCGGGTAAATTTCCGCGGGCGCCGGCGCGAACACGAAATCCACTTTGCGTTTGTTCAGCTTTTCGCAATCTTCCTGCAACGTTCGTGGGTAGCGTACCAGATCGTCCGGGCGGTCAAACTGCATTGGGTTCACGAAAATACTGACCACCACGACGTCAGCGCGCGCTTTCGCTTCCTCAACCAGTTTCATATGACCATCGTGCAGGTTGCCCATCGTTGGCACCAGCGCAATGCGTTTACCGTCCTGGCGCAGGCGGCGAATATGCTGTCGCAGCAGCGGCAGGGTTTCAATAATTAGCACAACAAGACTCCTTAAGTTGCCTGATGGACCGTGGTTTGTAGGCCTGATAAGCGTAGCGCCATCAGGCATTTTGCCGGATGGCGACGCAGGGCGTTTTATCCGGCCTACAAGCACCCCATTAATGGAAGCTGTGTTCTTCGCCCGGATAGACGCTGGACTCAACCTCGGCAATATACTGCCGCACGGCGGCGCGCATGTCGCCTGCTTCCGCCAGGAAATTTTTAGCAAATTTCGGAATGTGGCCGCCGGTAATGCCGAAGGCGTCGTGCATCACCAGGATCTGACCGTCGGTTACGTTGCCTGCGCCAATGCCGATGACTGGAATGGAGAGCGCTTCGGTGACGCGTTTAGCAAGCTCAACCGGTACGCATTCCAGCACCAGCAACTGCGCGCCTGCCGCTTCCAGCGCCAGCGCATCATCCAGCAGTATCTGCCCCGCATCGCCGCGCCCCTGGATCTTATAGCCGCCAAAGATGTTGACGGATTGCGGCGTCAGGCCCAGATGGCCGCACACTGGCACCGCGCGTTCGGTGAGCATTTTTACCGTATCGACCAGCCAGGCGCCGCCTTCGATTTTGACCATATTCGCCCCCGCGCGCATCACCACGGCGGCGTTTTCAAACGCCTGCTCCGGGGTGGCATAGGCCATAAACGGCAGGTCGGAGAGCAGGAGACAGTTAGGCGCGCCACGGCGCACCGCACGCGTGTGGTAAGCGATATCTTCTACGGTAACAGGCAGGGTGGAATCGTGTCCCTGAACCGTCATGCCCAGCGAGTCGCCTACCAGCATCACGTTGATACCCTCGTCAGCGAAGAGTCTGGCGAAGCTGTAATCGTAGGCGGTGATAGTCGCGAAGCGCTTTTTCTCTTGCTTACATTTTTGCAGCAAGGCGATAGTCGTCGGTTTCATAACGTTTCCTGATGGTGGAGGTCATATTAACCGGCATTTTAACAGCAGCATTGATGGGGGCAATGGATTTAAGCAATCGATTAACCCGAAAGCAGTAAACGCTAAAGAGGGGCGGGCAATTTACCAGTAGGCAGGTTTTTCTGCTGCGAGACGCGTGAGGTAATGATGCAGCGTGACGCCGTTTGGGAACACCAGGTTGGGGGCGATTTCAAAGAGCGGCCACAGCATAAAACCGCGATTTTTCATGTCGTAGTGCGGTATCGTCAGGCGGGGCGTGTTTATTACGTCATCACCAAACAGCATGATGTCGAGATCGAGCGTGCGCGGTCCCCAGCGTTCGGCTTTGCGAACGCGGCCCTGTTGTAACTCAATACGCTGCGTGTGGTTGAGCAGTTCTTCCGGCGCCAGTTGAGTTTCCAGCGCAACGGCGGCGTTCAGGTAGTCGGGCTGATCCTGCGGGCCTAGCGGGGGAGTGCGGTAAAACGAGGAAACGGCAACAATGCGGCTGTCCGGGATGTCGCCGATAGCCTTCACGGCAGCATTAACCTGCTCCAGCGGAGAGGCTAAGTTGCTGCCGAGCGCGATATAGGCAACCGTCACGCGGTTCCCTCGCGGCGTGGCGCGCGTTTACGCGGACGACGATGGCGGCGGCGCGGCGCGGGGTCTTCATCCAGCTCATTCAGCATGCCTTTCTGATCGGGCGGCGCTGAAACCTGGAACTCGCCCCACCACTGCGCCAGACGTTGCAGTTCAGCGTTGTTTTCCACCTCGGCGCGCAACGCCAGCAGATCGTATGCGGCGCGGAATTTCGGGTGCTCCAGCAGCTTCCAGGCGCGTTTGCCCTGGCGGCGGGACATCCGCAACTGGAGTTGCCAGATATCACGGGTTAACGTTGTGAGGCGTTTCGGGATCGCCAGCGAACGGCACGCTTCGTCCAGCACCTCGTTCATGGCCAGCGCAAAGGCGTCGTAATAGGCCAGGCCGCTCTCCTGAGCGATTTTCTGCGCCATTTCCAGCAACGGATACCAGAACATGGCGGCAAACAAGAACGCCGGGTTAACGCGCATGTCGTTATGGATGCGGTTATCGGTATTTTTCAGCACCTGCGCAATGATGCGCTCCATCGCGCTGTCGCCGTTTTCGGTGAAATAACGCGTAATGGTGGGGAACAGGGGCTGGAACAGGCTGTATTCCCGCAGCTTTTTGTAGGTTTCGAAACCATATCCCGCTTGCAGAAGTTTCAGGGACTCTTCAAACAGACGCGCGGGCGGAATATCGTTGAGTAAGGTCGCCAGGCGCGGAATCGGCTCTGCGGTTTCCGGGCTGATGCGCATATCGAGTTTTGCGGCGAAACGGACTGCACGCAGCATTCGCACCGGATCTTCGCGGTAACGCGTTTCAGGGTTGCCGATCAGGCGAATCACGCCATCTTTCAGATCCTGCATACCGCCGACATAGTCGCGCACGGTGAAATCCGCCACGCTGTAATAGAGGCTGTTAATGGTGAAGTCGCGACGCTGGGCGTCTTCTTCAATGGAGCCGAAGATGTTATCGCGCAACAGCATGCCGTTTTGCCCGCGCTGGGAGGTGGCGCGGTCGCTGTCGTTGCCTTCATGGTGACCACGGAATGTCGCCACTTCGATAATCTCCGGGCCGAACATGACGTGCGCCAGACGGAAACGGCGACCCACCAGACGACAGTTACGGAACAACTTCCGCACCTGATCCGGCGTTGCGTTGGTGGTGACATCGAAATCTTTCGGTTTTTTGCCGAGCAGAAGATCGCGCACGCCGCCGCCAACCAGCCAGGCCTCATATCCCGCTTTATTGAGCCTGTACATTACTTTCAGAGCATTTTCACTGATATCTTTGCGGGAAATAGCGTGCTGCTCACGCGGGATTACCGTCATATGTGGACGGGCGACGGCAAGCTCAGCCTCGCTCTCCTCGCGGTTTAGCACCTTGCGGCAAAAATTAGCGACTCGGGTAAAAATAGTGCACCTCGGTAGTGTCAAACATCAATCAGGACAAGTTACTGCGTAAAAATAGCGGCTAATCATAGCTCAGCAAGACGCATTTGAGAATGCTGGATTTACACTTGCCGATTCCGGCACCGTCGTAAGCGTCCAGTTATCCACCGCATACTGCAATAATTCGTCGGTATGCATATCCTGCCATTGCGCCGTGGCGTTCTGGCCCAGAAAGCGCAGCGCGGCAATGAGTACGGGGCGTGGATCGCCCTCCGGCAAGGCTGGGGCATGATTCTGTTTGGAAAGTTTAGCGCCTTGTTCGTTGAGCGCCAACGGCAGATGAATATAGTCCGGCGCGCGCCAGCCGAACTGCTGGTACAACGAAATTTGCCGTACCGTGGGTTCGATTAAATCCGCGCCGCGCACGATTTCCGTGACGCCCTGAAAATGATCGTCCACGACCACCGCCAGGTTATAGGCGAACAGACCATCGCGGCGATGAATAATAAAATCCTCGCGCGCCAGCAGCGGGTCGGCCTGGATATCGCCGCGCAGCACGTCATGAAATTGCATCACCGGGCTGAACTGTTTAATCCGCACGGCGGCATTTTCCGGCCCATGCTGCAAGGTTCGGCAATGGCCGTCGTAAACGCCGCCGATGCGTTGAATACGCGCGCGCGGGCAGGTGCAGTAGTAGCTTAAATTCTGCTGGCGCAGCCAGGCGAGCGCGTCGCGGTAGGCGTCATGGCGTTGGGACTGCCACAATATATCGCCATCCCAGTGCAGGCCGTAATGTTCCAGCTGACGCAGAATTGTCTCTGCGGCACCGGGAACTTCACGAGGGGGATCGATATCTTCAATGCGTACTCGCCAGATCCCATGCTGAGAGCGGGCTCGCAGGTAACTACCGAGGGCGGCGATCAGTGAACCAAAGTGCAGCTCGCCAGAGGGGGACGGGGCGAAGCGGCCAATATAGTGTGCGTTGGTCATACCGGCGGACAATATAAAAGAATAAGGCGGGAGATAACCCCGCCCGGATTTTGCCGGATGGCGGCGCAAACCCTTCATCCGGCCTATGAATTGTTGCCAGGCAGGATAAGCGTAGCGCCATCCGGCGTTCTACGGTCTGACGGGATTAGCCCGCCATTTGTTTTTCGCGGATCTCAGCCAGCGTTTTGCAGTCGATGCACAGATCGGCTGTTGGACGCGCTTCCAGACGGCGAATACCAATTTCGACACCGCAGGATTCGCAGTAGCCAAAATCTTCGTCTTCCACTTTCTTCAGCGTTTTCTCGATCTTTTTGATCAGTTTGCGCTCACGGTCGCGGTTACGCAGCTCAAGGCTAAATTCTTCTTCCTGCGCGGCACGGTCAACCGGATCAGGGAAGTTAGCCGCTTCGTCCTGCATATGAGTCACAGTGCGATCGACTTCATCCCTGAGTTGATTACGCCATGCTTCAAGAATACGCTTGAAGTGCGACAGCTGGGCTTCGTTCATATACTCTTCGCCCGGTTTCTCCTGGTACGGCTCCACCCCAGCGATGGCGAGAATACTCAGGGACGATGTTTTACGGTTTTGCCCTTCTTGCATGTTGCTTCTCCTTAACACGCACTATCGATCCCCATTGTCGGGGGAAAAATCAGGTCGCTATAAATAGCAGATGCTTTTCAGGATAGCAATTATCTAAACGTAACACTTGACAACCCTGTGAGGAAAAGCGTATTTGCGTACGCGACCAGAATACTAATTAACCGATTGTTTACGCCATTATAAAGTCATGGGTAACGGTTCTTTTAGAGTCATACCTTCGGCAGAAAGTTCGGCTTTATAAACCAGAATTTCTACCCCCTTTAGCTGTGCTTCAATCAATAGTTGCGCATATTTTGCATCGATATGCCGCGCGGGTGAAAACCGTGTAATGGCTGAATGCAGCACCGCGAATAACACCACGGCGCGATGGCCTTCAGCCGCTACGCTCATCAGTTCCCGAAGGTGTTTTTGTCCCCGTAAGGTGACGGCATCGGGAAAATAACCATACTCTTGTTCCGCTAATGTGACCGATTTCACTTCAATATAGCAGTCGGGTCGGGAATCTGCCTGTAACATGAAATCAATACGGCTGCGTTCCGCGCCGTATTTTACTTCGCTTTTTAACAGGCTGTAGCCTGAAAGTTCTGAAAGCTGCTCATTCTGAATCGCTTCCTTCGTTAATCTGTTTGCCCACAGGGTGTTAACGCAGATAAGTGCGCCTGTCCGGGTTTGCGTTAATTCCCAGGTGTGCGGATATTTGCGTTTAGTATTTTCTGATGTCGAATACCAGACGGTATCGCCCGGCGTGGCGCATCCGGTCATAGCACCGGTATTTGGGCAGTGTAACGTTAATTCCGTGCCGTCCGGCGTAATGACATCGGCTAAAAAACGTTTGTAGCGCTGAATTAAGGTGGCGCGCTGTAATGGCGGAGAGAACTGCATGTGATTTCCTTAAAGCCTGCTTTTGCAGACTATTTTATTCGGCAAGCGTCCAGCGCTGTAGTTGTGTGTAACGTGTGCGGCCGCGTTCGAACGACGAGGCATAAAGCGCAAATTCATTGACCGGAAACGACCAGCAAAAACCCGGCGCTGGAATGGCGACCGCATGGCTGGCGTCACGCAGCAGCGTAATATGCGGATGAAAAGGCTGGGGGCTTTGATAACAACCGCTGCGCGCCGCCTGGGCGCGTAACATGTTCGCCAGTTGCAGCAGCCCGCGCGGCGGCTGTCGCATCCCCAGCCAGACGACCCGCGAACGTAGCCACTGGCCCGCGTCATCCAGCCTGAGCGTAAAGCCCGGCTGACGGATACGTCCGGCAAGCTGTGATAACGCCTGTTGCTTGCTCGCGCTCACCTCGCCTAAAAACGCCAGCGTCAGGTGCAAATTCGCTGCGGCGACCGGCCTGCCGTCGTCCGGGGAAAAATGACCGGCGCGCCAGGCGATGATCTGCTCACGAACCTCGTCGGGCAATTCAATGGCAAAGAACAGCCTTTTCGGCTCAGACATGATGGGTACTCGGTTATGAATTAACGCGATGCTACAATGCAGCGCGAAGAATGTTAACCCTCTGGAGCCATTTGTGACGTCGTTGCCCGTTGCCGCCGTACTGCCCGAATTACTTGCCGCGCTTGAAAGCGCGCCCCAGGTTTTGCTCACCGCCCCAACCGGCGCGGGGAAATCGACCTGGCTGCCGTTGCAGTTTCTGACGCATAAAGGCATTCAGGGGCGAATTATCCTGCTGGAGCCGCGCCGCCTGGCGGCACGCAATGTGGCGCAGCGGCTGGCGGAACTCCTGAACGAGAAGCCCGGCGAAACGGTCGGTTATCGGATGCGCGCGCAAAGCTGTGTTGGCCCGCAGACGCGGCTTGAAGTGGTGACGGAAGGGGTGCTGACAAGAATGATCCAGCGCGATCCCGAGCTGAACGGCGTCGCGCTGGTGATCCTTGATGAATTTCATGAGCGCAGTTTGCAGGCGGATCTGGCGCTGGCCCTGCTGCTGGACGTGCAGCAAGGGCTGCGTGACGATCTGAAACTGCTGATCATGTCTGCGACGCTGGACAACGGGAAGCTGCAACAGCGCCTTCCTGATGCGCCGCAGGTGGTGTCTGAGGGGCGTGCCTGGCCCGTTGAGCGTCGCTACCAGTCACTTCCGGCCCAACTGCGTTTTGATGAGGCGGTGGCCATCGCCACGGCAGATTTGCTGCGTCACGAAACCGGCTCTCTGCTGCTGTTTTTACCGGGCGTTGGGGAAATTCTGCGCGTACAGGAACACCTGGCCGCGCGCGTAGCGGATGATGTGCTGTTATGCCCGCTGTATGGCGCGTTGTCTCTGGAGGCGCAGCGTAAAGCGATACTGCCTGCGCCGCGCGGGATGCGCAAAGTCGTGCTGGCGACCAATATTGCCGAAACCAGTTTAACCATCGAGGGTATCCGTCTGGTGGTGGACAGCGCGCAGGAGCGCGTGGCGCGCTATGACGTGCGAACCGGCCTGACGCGGCTGATTACCCAGCGCGTCAGTCAGGCCTCCATGACGCAGCGAGCCGGACGCGCCGGGCGTCTGGAACCGGGCGTGTGTGTTCACCTGCTGGCGAAAGAGCAGGCGGAAAGGGCGGCGGCGCAAAGCGAGCCGGAGATTTTACAAAGCGATCTGTCCGGTTTATTGCTGGAGCTGTTGCAATGGGGATGCAGCGATCCCGCGCAACTCAACTGGCTGGACCTTCCCCCGGCCGCCAACGTGCAGGCAGCCCGGCGGCTGTTGCAGATGCTGAATGCGCTGGATGGTGAGCGGCTGAGCGCGACGGGGCAGAAAATGGCGCGGCTTGGCAACGACCCCCGTCTGGCGGCGATGCTGGTCAGCGCCGGCAATGACAGTGAAAAGGCGACGGCGGCGAAACTGGCGGCGATTCTGGAGGAGCCGCCGCGCGCGGGCAATACCGACCTCAGCGTGGCGTTTTCGCGCCAGCAACCGGGCTGGCAGCAGCGTAGCCAGCAGCTCCTGAAACGGCTCAACGGGCGAGGCGGCGAGGTGGACGGCACGATGCTGGCGCCGCTGCTTGCGCAGGCGTTTGCCGATCGTATCGCGCGTCGACGCGGTCAGGAAGGGCGCTATCAACTGGCGAATGGCATGGGCGCGGTGCTCGACGCCGATGACGCGCTGGGTCGCCATGAGTGGCTTATCGCACCGTTGCTGTTGCAGGGGAGCGCGTCGCCGGATGCCCGTATTCTGCTGGCTTTACCGCTGGATATTGAGGCGCTTATTCAGGCATGTCCGGCGCTGTTGCAGCAGTCCGACACGGTAGAGTGGGACGACGCGCAGGGAACGTTAAAGGCGCTGCGCCGAATGCGTATCGGGCAACTGACGGTAAAAGTTCAGCCGCTGGCTAAGCCTTCGGAAGAGGAACTGCACCAGGCGATGCTCAATGGCATTCGCGATAAAGGGCTAAGTGTGCTCAACTGGACGCCGGAGGCTGAACAGTTCCGCCTGCGTCTGCTGCGCGCGGCGCAATGGTTGCCGGAGTACGACTGGCCCGCCGTTGATGACGCTTCTCTTCTGGCGACGCTGGAAAGCTGGCTGCTGCCGCATATGACGGGCGTTCATACGCTGCGCGCCCTGAAAGCCCTGAATATTACCCAGGCGTTACGCGGCCTGCTGGACTGGTCTATGCTGCAACGTCTGGATAGTGAGCTGCCCGCGCATTACACTGTGCCGACGGGAAGCCGGATAGCCATTCGTTATCACGAAGATAACCCGCCAGCGCTGGCGGTCAGAATGCAGGAGATGTTTGGCGAAGCGAATACGCCTGCTATCGCGCAGGGGCGCGTGCCGCTGGTGCTGGAGTTGCTCTCACCGGCTCAACGCCCGCTACAGATTACGCGCGATTTAAGCGCGTTCTGGCAGGGAGCGTACCGCGAGGTACAAAAAGAGATGAAAGGGCGTTATCCCAAACATGTCTGGCCGGACGATCCGGCGAATACCGCGCCAACGCGGCGCACGAAGAAGTATTCATGACTGCCGGATGGCGCTGTGCTTATCAGGCCTGCTCGCTCAAATGTAGGCCGGATAAGGCGAAGCCGCCATCCGGCATAAACATGGCAGAAAATTGAGAGATTTCTTCTTCTGTCGACTGACGGAAGAACAGAGAATCGGGCCTTTGCGCCTGTATGTTGCGGAGAAAAAGCATGGCCGGGAATGACCGCGAGCCAATTGGACGCAAAGGGAAACCACCGCGTCCGGTGAAACAAAAGGTAAGCCGTCGTCGACTCAGAGATGAAGAGTACGACGACGATTATGATGATGACTATGAGGATGAAGAACCGATGCCGCGTAACGGTAAGGGCAAAGGGCGTAAGCCTCGTGGCAAGCGTGGCTGGCTCTGGCTACTGCTAAAACTGTCGATTGTTTTTGTCGTGCTGATTGCGATCTACGGCGTCTATCTGGATCAAAAAATCCGTAGCCGTATTGATGGCAAAGTCTGGCAGCTTCCTGCGGCGGTATATGGCCGGATGGTTAACCTTGAGCCGGAAATGCCCGTCAGCAAGAATGAAATGGTGAAATTGCTGGAGGCCACCCAGTACCGTCAGGTGACGAAAATGACGCGTCCCGGCGAGTTTACCGTGCAGGCGAACAGCATCGAGATGATCCGCCGTCCGTTTGACTTCCCGGACAGCAAAGAAGGGCAGGTGCGTGCGCGTCTGACCTTTGACGGCGGCCATCTGGATACGATCGTGAATATGGATAACAACCGTCAGTTTGGTTTCTTCCGTCTCGATCCGCGCCTGATCACCATGCTCTCTTCGCCGAACGGCGAACAGCGCCTGTTCGTGCCGCGCAACGGTTTCCCGGATCTGCTGGTGGATACGCTGCTGGCGACGGAAGACCGTCATTTCTATGAGCACGATGGCGTTAGCCTGTATTCCATCGGTCGTGCGGTGCTGGCGAACCTTACCGCCGGGCGCACGGTTCAGGGGGCGAGTACGCTGACGCAACAGCTGGTGAAAAACCTGTTCCTCACCAGCGAACGCTCCTACTGGCGTAAAGCGAACGAAGCTTACATGGCGCTGCTGATGGATGCGCGCTACAGCAAGGACAGGATCCTTGAGCTGTACATGAACGAAGTCTATCTCGGCCAGAGCGGCGATAACGAGATTCGCGGCTTCCCGCTGGCGAGCCTGTACTACTTTGGCCGCCCGGTCGAAGAGTTGAGCCTCGATCAGCAGGCGCTGCTGGTGGGAATGGTGAAAGGGGCGTCAATCTACAACCCGTGGCGTAACCCGAAACTGGCGCTGGAGCGTCGTAATCTGGTGCTACGTCTGCTGCAACAACAGCAGGTGATCGACCAGGAGCTGTACGACATGCTGAGCGCGCGTCCGCTGGGCGTGCAGCCGCGCGGCGGGGTGATCTCGCCACAGCCAGCCTTTATGCAGATGGTGCGTCAGGAGTTGCAGGCGAAGCTCGGCGACAAAGTGAAAGACCTTTCTGGCGTGAAGATCTTCACCACTTTTGATTCCGTGGCGCAGGATGCGGCTGAAAAAGCGGCCGTTGAGGGCATTCCGGCGCTGAAGAAACAGCGCAATCTGAGCGATCTGGAAACCGCGATTGTGGTGGTAGACCGCTTCAGCGGCGAGGTGCGTGCGATGGTCGGCGGGGCGGAGCCGCAGTTCGCCGGGTACAACCGTGCGATGCAGGCGCGCCGTTCTATCGGCTCTCTGGCAAAACCGGCGACCTATCTGACGGCGTTAAGCCAGCCGAAGCTGTATCGTCTGAACACCTGGATTGCCGACGCGCCGATCGCGCTTCGTCAGCCGAACGGGCAGGTCTGGTCTCCGCAGAACGATGACCGTCGTTACAGCGAAAGTGGCAAAGTGATGCTGGTGGACGCGCTGACGCGCTCCATGAACGTGCCGACGGTGAATCTGGGGATGGCGCTGGGGCTTCCTGCCGTCACCGATACCTGGATGAAGCTGGGCGTGCCGAAAGATCAGCTGCATCCGGTTCCGGCCATGCTGCTGGGGGCGCTGAACCTGACGCCAATCGAAGTGGCGCAAGCGTTCCAGACCATCGCCAGCGGCGGCAACCGGGCGCCGTTGTCAGCATTGCGTTCGGTGATTGCGGAAGACGGTACGGTGCTGTATCAGAGCTTCCCGCAGGCTGAGCGCGCGGTTCCGGCGCAGGCGGCGTATATGACGTTGTGGACGATGCAGCAGGTTGTGCAGCGCGGCACCGGGCGTCAGCTGGGCGCGAAGTATCCGGGTCTGCATCTGGCAGGTAAAACCGGAACCACCAACAACAACGTCGATACCTGGTTTGCAGGGATTGATGGCAGCCAGGTGACGATTACCTGGGTGGGTCGCGATAATAACCAGCCGACGAAACTGTACGGCGCCAGCGGCGCGATGTCGATTTATCAGCGTTATCTGGCGAACCAAACGCCAACGCCGCTGACGCTGACGCCGCCGGAAGATGTGGTGGATATGGGCGTCGATTACGACGGTAATTTCGTCTGTAGCGGTGGAATGCGAGCGCTGCCGGTCTGGACGACCGACCCGGACGCGCTGTGCCAGCAGGGCGAAATGATGCAACAGCAGCAGCCGACCGGGAATCCGTTCGATCAGTCTTCTTCGCAGCAACAGCAGCCTCAACAGCAGCAACCGGCGCAGCAGGAGAAGAAAGACAGCGACGGCGTGGCGGGGTGGATCAAGGATATGTTTGGTAGTAACTAACCGTTGCGCCTGATGGCGCTGTGCTTATCAGGCCTACAGAACCAATAAACGCATTGGATCTTGTAGGCCGGATAAGACGCGCCAGCGTCGCCATCCGGCAAGATGGCAAAAACAGGCGCGAACCGTAGGCCGGATAAGGCGCGTCAGCGTCGCCATCCGGCAAATTTCCGCAGAATAACATTCCAGCCTAAATCATTAACCCTTCCTTTTCATCTGGTTATTTCTTAACCCCTTAGTTTTGATAGGGGCGCGTATTGCTTGCTATCGCGCCAACGTTTCGAATATTATGCTGCGGTCATAAGAATAATTCTCGTTTACGTTATCATTCACTTTTCATTAGAGATATACCAATGGCGCGTCTTAAAACTGCTCAGCCAAACTCTTCGCTGCGTAAAATCGCAGTCGTAGTAGCCACAGCGGTTAGCGGCATGTCTGTCTATGCACAGGCGGCGGTTGAACCGAAAGAAGAAACTATCACCGTAACCGCTGCACCTGCCCAGCAGGAAAGTGCCTGGGGGCCGGCGGCGACCATCGCGGCCAGACAATCCGCCACAGCGACCAAAACGGATACCCCCATTCAAAAGGTGCCACAGTCTATTTCTGTGGTAACTGCCGAGGAGATGGCGCTGCATCAGCCTAAATCTGTGAAAGAGGCGCTCAGCTACACTCCTGGTGTTGCCGTGGGCACCCGTGGCGCGTCTAACACTTATGATTACCTGATCATCCGCGGTTTCGCCGCTGACGGCCAAAGTCAGAACAACTATCTGAATGGCCTGAAGATGCAGGGTAACTTTTACAATGATGCGGTGATTGACCCTTATATGCTGGAGCGCGCTGAAGTCATGCGCGGCCCGGTTTCCGTTCTCTACGGAAAAAGCAACCCTGGTGGTTTGTTGAATATGGTCAGCAAGCGTCCAACCACGGAACCGCTGAAAGAAGTTCAGTTCAAGATGGGCACCGACAGCCTGTTCCAGACCGGTTTTGACTTTAGTGATGCTCTGGATGACGATGGTGTTTACTCTTATCGCTTAACCGGCCTTGCGCGTTCTGCGAATGCCCAGCAGCAAGGTGCGGAAGAACAGCGTTATGCCATTGCGCCATCTTTCAGCTGGCGTCCGAATGATAAAACCAACTTTACCTTCTTATCTTATTTCCAGAATGAACCGGAAACAGGTTATTACGGCTGGTTGCCGAAAGAAGGGACAGTGACTAAGTTACCGAACGGTAAGCGTCTCTCTACCGATTTCAACGAAGGTGCGAACAACAATACCTATTCTCGTAACGAGAAGATGGTGGGCTACAGCTTCGACCACGAATTTAACGACACCTTTACCGTGCGTCAGAACCTGCGTTACGCGCAAAATAAAGTCTCGCAGAACAGCGTGTATGGCTACGGTATGTGCTCCGATCCTCTCTATACAAAGGATCCGGCTAATAGTCCTTGCGCCAGCGTTCCTCAGTCAGATTGGGGTCATACGCTGACTCGTCAGTACGTTATCGATAATGAGAAATTGCAGAACTTCGCTGTCGATACCCAACTGCAAAGCAAGTTTGCAACGGCCGATGTGGATCACACGCTGCTGACCGGCGTTGACTTTATGCGTATGCGTAACGATATTGACTCCTGGTTTGGCTATGCTGGTTCTGTAACGCCGTCCGACATCTATAACCTTGATCGCAGTGACTTCGATTTTGGCTCACACCCTGGCCCTTCAGGCCCTTACAAAGTGCTGAACAAGCAGAAGCAGACTGGCTTGTACGTGCAGGATCAGATGCAATGGGATAAGGTGCTGGTTACCCTGGGTGGTCGTTATGACTGGGCTGACCAGGAGTCCTTCAACCGTGTTTACGGTACTACCGATAAGCGCGATGACAAACAGTTCACCTGGCGTGGCGGTGTTAACTACCTGTTCGACAATGGCGTAACCCCGTATTTCAGCTATAGCGAGTCGTTTGAACCGGCTTCGCAGACGGGGGAAAGCGGTAATATCTTTGCTCCATCCAAAGGTAAGCAGTACGAAGCTGGCGTGAAATACGTGCCGAGCGATCGTCCGATCGTGATTACCGGTGCAGTGTATCAGCTCACCAAAACCAACAATCTGATGCCCGACCCGAATGGATCGTCCTGGTCAGTCGAAGGCGGTGAAATTCGTTCACGTGGTGTGGAAATTGAAGCGAAAGCCGCGCTGTCTGCAAGCGTCAACGTGGTTGGTTCTTATACCTATACCGATGCGGAATACACTACCGACACCAGCTACAAAGGCAACACGCCTGCTCAGGTGCCTAAACATATGGCATCATTGTGGGGTGATTACACCCTCTATGACGGCGCGCTTTCCGGGCTGACGTTGGGTACGGGTGTTCGTTATACTGGCTCCAGCTATGGCGACCCGGCAAACTCCTTCAAAGTGGGGAGCTATACGCTGGTGGATGCGTTAGTACGTTACGATCTGGCGCGCGTTGGTATGGCTGGGTCTAACGTGGCGCTGCATGTGAACAACTTGTTTGACCGTGAGTACGTCGCAAGCTGCTTTAACACCTATGGCTGCTTCTGGGGCGCGGAGCGTCAGGTCGTTGCAACCGCAACCTTCCGTTTCTAATTTCTATTTGGGCACGGTTCGCCGTGCCCGCTTTACAAGTTGGCCGCTATGCAGGAAAACATAACCCGTCCCGACACGACTTTCGCCCTACGTAATGTCTCCTTTCGTGTGCCTGGCCGCACGCTTCTGCATCCTCTTTCGCTGACCTTTCCGGTGGGTAAAGTTACCGGGCTTATTGGTCACAACGGTTCAGGTAAATCAACCTTACTGAAAATGCTGGGGCGGCATCAACCGCCGTCGGAAGGCGACGTGTTGCTCGACGATCAGCCGTTGAACAGCTGGAACAGTAAAGCGTTTGCCCGCAAGGTCGCCTATCTGCCGCAGCAGCTTCCGCAGGCGGAAGGGATGACGGTGCGCGAGCTGGTGGCGATTGGGCGTTATCCGTGGCACGGCGCGCTGGGTCGTTTTGGCGTAACCGACAGAGAAAAAGTGGAAGAGGCGATTACGCTGGTGGGACTAAAACCACTGGCGCACCGTCTGGTGGACAGCCTCTCCGGCGGGGAACGTCAGCGGGCGTGGATCGCTATGCTGGTGGCCCAGGATAGCCGCTGTTTGCTACTCGACGAACCCACCTCCGCGCTGGATATCGCGCATCAGGTTGATGTGCTGGCGCTGGTGCACCGCTTAAGCCAGCAGCGTGGGTTGACGGTGATTGCCGTTTTGCACGACATCAACATGGCGGCCCGCTACTGTGATTATCTGGTGGCGCTGCGCGGTGGCGAAATGATTGCCCAGGGTACGCCAGCAGAGTTGATGCGTGGTGAAACGCTGGAGCTGATTTATGGCATCCCGATGGGAATTTTGCCGCATCCGGCTGGTGCCGCACCCGTGAGTTTTGTCTATTAATGAGCGGTTTACATTCTATTACCCGACGTCGATTGTTAACGGCGATGGCGCTTTCTCCTCTGCTCTGGCAAATGGGGCAAGCCCGGGCCGCAACCGTCGATCCTCATCGTATTGTCGCCCTGGAGTGGTTGCCGGTAGAGCTGCTGTTAGCGCTCGGCATCATGCCTTACGGCGTGGCGGATATTCCCAATTATCGCCTGTGGGTTAACGAGCCGGCATTGCCGGAGTCGGTCATTGACGTTGGGCTGCGTACCGAACCTAATCTGGAACTGCTGACCGAAATGAAGCCCTCATTTATGGTCTGGTCGGCAGGCTATGGCCCTTCGCCTGAAAAGCTGGCGCGTATCGCGCCGGGGCGCGGCTTTAGCTTCAGCGACGGCAAAAAGCCGTTAGCGGTAGCGCGTCAGTCGTTAATTGAAATGGCGCAACTGCTTAATCTTGAGTCTGCGGCCAGCCGCCATCTGGCGGAATACGATAGCTTTATCGACAGCCAGAAACCGCGCTTTGCCCGGCGTGGCGACCGGCCTCTGCTGCTAATGACGTTGCTCGATCCGCGCCATATGCTGGTTTTCGGCCCGAACTGCTTATTCCAGGAGACGCTGGACGCGTTCGGCATTCGCAATGCCTGGCAGGGGGAAACCAATTTCTGGGGCAGCACTGCGGTTGGTATCGACCGGCTGGCGGCCTATAAAGACGCTGACGTCCTCTGTTTTGATCACGGCAATAACCCGGATATGGCTGCGCTGATGGCGACGCCGCTGTGGCAGGCGATGCCGTTTGTGCGCGCCGGACGTTTTCAGCGCGTGCCTGCCGTCTGGTTTTATGGCGCGACGCTGTCGAGCATGCGTTTCGTGCGCATTCTGGATAATGCGCTGGGAGGTAAAGCGTGAGCCGACGTATTGCGCTATTTCCGGCGTTGCTGCTGGCGGTGTTATTTATCGCCGCCGCCTGGCTGACCTGGTTTAACTTCTCCATCGCATTGCCGCGCAGCCAGTGGCAGCAAGCGTTCTGGTCGCCGGATATCGACAGCATTGAGCAAATGATTTTCCACTATAGCCTATTGCCGCGTCTGGCGATCGCCTTGCTGGTCGGGGCCGGGCTTGGGCTGGTGGGCGTATTGTTCCAGCAGGTGCTGCGTAACCCGCTGGCGGAGCCAACGACGCTCGGCGTGGCGACGGGGGCGCAGCTCGGGATTACGCTAACGACGCTGTGGGCGATTCCCGGCGCGATGGCCACGCAATTTGCGGCGCTGGCAGGCGCGTGCGTGGTAGGCGCGCTGGTGTTTGGCGTCGCCTGGGGAAAACGCCTGTCACCGGTTACGCTGATTCTCGCCGGTCTGGTGGTGAGCCTGTATTGCGGGGCGATTAACCAACTGATGGTGATTTTCCACCACGACCAGTTGCAAAGCATGTTCCTGTGGAGCACCGGAACGCTGACGCAAACCGACTGGAGCGGGGTGCAGAGGCTGTGGCCGCAGCTGCTGGGCGGCGTGATGCTCACCTTGCTATTGCTGCGTCCGATGACCCTGATGGGGCTGGATGACGGCGTGGCGCGCAATCTGGGGCTGGCCTTGTCGCTGGCGCGTCTGGCGGCTTTATCGCTGGCGATCGTGCTCAGCGCGATGCTGGTTAACGCCGTTGGGATTATCGGCTTTATCGGCCTGTTCGCCCCGCTGCTGGCGAAAATGCTTGGGGCGCGTCGCTTACTGGCGCGCCTGATGCTGGCGCCGCTGATTGGCGCGCTGATCCTCTGGCTTTCCGATCAGACCATTTTGTGGCTGACCCGCGTCTGGATGGAGGTCTCCACGGGTTCCGTGACGGCGCTGATTGGCGCGCCGCTGTTGCTGTGGCTGCTGCCGCGTCTGCGCAGCATGAGCGCGCCGGCAATGAACGCCAATGACCGCGTAGCGGCGGAACGCCAGCATGTGCTGAGTTTTGCGCTGGCAGGCGGTGTCGTGCTGCTGCTGGCGGTGTTCGTGGCGCTCTCTTTTGGCCGTGACGCGCACGGCTGGAACTGGGCGAGCGGCGCGCTGCTGGATGAACTGATGCCCTGGCGCTGGCCGCGTATTCTGGCGGCATTGATTGCGGGCGTGATGCTGGCGGTGGCGGGGTGCATTATTCAACGCCTGACCGGAAACCCGATGGCCAGCCCGGAAGTGCTGGGGATCAGCTCCGGCGCGGCGTTCGGCGTGGTGCTGATGCTGTTCCTGGTGCCGGGTAACGCTTTTGGCTGGCTGCTGCCTGCCGGGAGCATCGGCGCGGCGGCGACGTTGCTGATCATCATGGTCGCGGCAGGACGCGGGGGCTTTTCTCCGCACCGTATGCTGCTGGCGGGGATGGCGCTCAGTACGGCGTTTACGATGCTGTTGATGATGTTACAGGCGAGCGGCGATCCGCGCATGGCGGGAGTGCTGACCTGGATTTCCGGTTCGACCTACAACGCGTCGGAAGAACAGGTGGTACGCACCGGCATTGTGATGGTGATTCTGCTGGCGATTACGCCGCTGTGTCGTCGCTGGTTAACCATTTTACCGCTGGGCGGCGAGACGGCGCGGGCGGTGGGTATCGCGTTGACGCCATCGCGTGTTGGGCTGTTGTTGCTGGCGGCCTGTCTGACGGCGACCGCGACGATGACCATTGGGCCGCTGAGCTTCGTCGGGCTGATGGCGCCGCATATCGCGCGGATGCTCGGTTTTCGCCGCACGATGCCGCATATGATTATGTCGGCGCTGGCGGGGGGAATACTGCTGGTTTTCGCCGACTGGTGCGGCAGAATGGTGTTGTTCCCGTATCAGATCCCGGCGGGATTGCTCTCGACGTTTATCGGCGCGCCGTATTTTATTTATTTGTTACGCAAGCAGAGCCGGTAATGGTGCCTTACCCGGCCTACGGCGCCATATGTAGGCCGGGTAAGCGTAAGCGCCACCCGGCAATGACGATTTACAGCTTCGCAAATACCCGACGCGCGGCATCGATGGTGTTGTTGATATCGTCCATGCTGTGCGCCACGGACATAAAACCTGCCTCGAAGGCGGACGGCGCCAGGTAAACGCCTTCATCCAGCATCATGTGGAAGAAACGTTTGAAGCGCTCAACGTCGCATGCCATTACATCCTGATAGCAGTTTACGGATTCCGCATCGGTAAAGAAGATGCCGAACATACCGCCGACGTGATTCACCACCAGTGGAATATTGGCTTCCTGCGCGGCATCCAGCAGGCCTTCTGCCAGTCGGGTCGTCAGTTCGTCCAGCGTCTCGTGAATCCCCGGCTGGGCGACTTCGGTCAGGCAGGCGAAACCCGCCGCCATGGCAATCGGGTTGCCGGAAAGCGTTCCCGCCTGGTAAACCGGGCCAGTCGGCGCCAGTGCGTCCATCACATCGCGGCGTCCGCCAAATGCGCCTACCGGCATACCGCCGCCGATGATTTTTCCCAGACAGGTCAGATCCGGCACTACGCCGTAATAATCCTGTGCGCCCGCCAGCGCCACGCGGAAACCGGTCATCACTTCGTCGATGATCAGCAGCGCGCCGAATTCGTCGCACAGGGCGCGCAGGCCCGGCAGGAATTCCGGCAGCGGAGGGATGCAGTTCATATTGCCCGCCACCGGCTCGACGATAATACAGGCAATCTCTTGCGGATATTGCTCGAACGCCGCGCGTACAGAGGCCAGATCGTTATAGGTGCAGGTCAGGGTATGTCTGGCGAAATCAGCCGGAACGCCCGGTGAGTTCGGCTGGCCCAGCGTCAGTGCGCCGGAACCCGCTTTCACCAGCAGGCAGTCGGCGTGGCCGTGGTAGCAGCCTTCAAATTTGATGATCTTGTCGCGACCGGTGAAGCCGCGCGCCAGGCGAATCGCACTCATTGTGGCTTCGGTGCCGGAGTTCACCATCCGCACCATGTCCATAGTCGGCACCAGTTCGGTGACCAGCTCCGCCATTTTAACTTCCATCTCGGTCGGCGCGCCGAAGCTCAGCCCGCGCGCAGCGGCTTCAATCACTGCATTACGGATGGCGGGGTGGTTATGGCCCAGCACCATCGGACCCCAGGAGCCGACGTAATCGATGTACGCTTTGCCATCGACATCATACAGATACGCGCCGTCTGCTTTTTCGATAAACAGCGGGGTGCCGCCCACGCCAGTGAAGGCGCGAACAGGGGAGTTGACGCCGCCGGGGATAAGCTCGCGCGCTGCGCTGTAGAGGTTTTCAGACTTGCTCATGGATGGGGTTCCTGGTTCGTAGAAAAAGTGAATGCCCTTTATTCTAAGTTATTCACAGAAGGTTATGAACATTTTGCGCATTTGAAACATGACGATTTACAGGGGATTTTCCCGAAACAGGCGGGTACAATGCCGCTTCTGTATTTGTATTACCAATTAATGATCATCTGATGAACACAGACACTCCCACTTTCGAAGCACAGCAAGTTGTGCGCTTACGGCGCGGGGATCTGATCCGCAGACTACTTCAGCGGGATAAAACGCCGCTGGCCATCTTATTCACGGCGGCGGTGGTCGGCACCGTCACGGGTCTTATTGGCGTTGCGTTTGAGAAAGCCGTGACCTGGGTGCAGAACTTACGTATCGGCGCGCTCGTTCAGACGGCCGATTACGCGATTCTGGTCTGGCCGCTGGCCTTTATCCTCTCTGCGCTGCTGGCGATGGTCGGTTATTTTCTGGTGCGTAAGTTTGCGCCGGAAGCCGGTGGGTCGGGCATCCCGGAAATAGAAGGCGCGCTGGAAGAGTTGCGTCCTGTTCGCTGGTGGCGCGTGCTGCCGGTGAAATTTGTGGGCGGTATGGGAACGCTGGGCGCTGGCATGGTGCTGGGGCGGGAAGGGCCGACGGTACAAATCGGGGGCAATATCGGGCGAATGGTGCTGGACCTCTTCCGTATGCGTAGCGCCGAGGCGCGTCACACCTTACTGGCAACCGGCGCGGCCGCAGGGTTATCGGCAGCCTTTAACGCGCCGCTGGCGGGGATCTTATTTATCATCGAAGAGATGCGCCCGCAGTTTCGCTACAATTTAATTTCGATCAAAGCCGTGTTTACGGGCGTGATCATGTCGAGCATTGTGTTTCGTATTTTTAACGGTGAAGCGCCGATTATTGAGGTCGGGAAGCTCTCAAACGCACCGGTTAATACGCTATGGTTATATTTAATCCTCGGTATGATTTTTGGCTGCGTCGGGCCGCTGTTCAATCACCTGGTATTGCGCACTCAGGATATGTTCCAGCGTTTTCACGGCGGCGAAATCAAAAAGTGGGTTCTGATGGGCGGCGCGATCGGTGGCCTGTGCGGTATTCTCGGCTTAATTGAGCCGGAAGCGGCGGGCGGTGGGTTTAATTTGATCCCCATTGCTGCGGCGGGGAATTACAGCGTAGGCCTGCTGCTGTTTATTTTTATCGCCCGCGTCCTTACCACGCTGCTTTGTTTCTCATCCGGTGCGCCCGGCGGAATTTTTGCGCCAATGCTGGCGCTGGGGACGTTGCTCGGCACCGCATTTGGTATGGCGGCTGCGGCGTGTTTTCCGCAGTACCATCTGGAGGCCGGAACATTCGCGATTGCCGGAATGGGCGCGTTGCTGGCGGCGTCGGTGCGTGCGCCTTTAACGGGAATCGTGTTAGTGCTGGAGATGACCGATAACTATCAGCTCATTTTGCCAATGATTATTACCTGTCTTGGCGCAACACTATTAGCACAATTTATGGGCGGAAAACCGCTATACTCCACCATCCTTGCGCGCACGCTGGCGAAACAGGATGCGGAGCAGGCGGCAAAAAGCCAGCGGTCGGCCGCTGGTGAGAATACTTGAATGAAATACCAGGGTATTAGATAATGCCATAACGATTGGGTTATAATTTGCCCAATTGCCAATGTCGTTTGGAGCAAAAAATGAGTGATGACGTAGCGCTGCCACTGCAATTTACTGAAGCAGCAGCCAAGAAAGTAAAAAGCCTGATCGCTGACGAAGATAACCCGAATCTGAAACTGCGCGTGTATATCACCGGCGGTGGTTGCAGCGGTTTCCAGTACGGTTTTACCTTTGATGATCAGGTGAACGAAGGTGATATGACCATCGAGAAGCAGGGTGTTGGCCTGGTGGTTGACCCGATGAGCCTGCAATATCTGGTAGGCGGCGCTGTCGATTACACCGAAGGTCTGGAAGGTTCCCGCTTTGTGGTCACCAACCCGAATGCGAAAAGCACCTGCGGGTGTGGTTCGTCCTTTAGTATCTGATGTATTGCCGGATGGCGACGCAGGGCGTCTTATCCGGCCTACGGTGCGTGTTGCTGCGTTCCTGAATGTAGGCCCGATAAGCGTCAGCGCCATCGGGCAGTGAAATCAACGCCCGTTCTCATCCAGAGCAAACGTCGGTAATTTTAAATGCCAACGAATTGCGGCCAGACGAATCATTAACGTCACAACCATCCCCATCATACTGGCGCTTTCCAGCGGCACGGAAAAGGTATAAAACGCCGTCGCATGCACGATGCCGCCGATAATACAGGCCGTGGCATAAATCTCCGTGCGCAAGATCATCGGCACTTCACGCGCCAGCACGTCGCGGATAATCCCGCCGCCGACGCCGGTAATCACGCCCATACAGATGGCGACCAGCGGGCCTGTTTCAGCAAGGAACGCCTTATTGACGCCGATACCGACGAACACCGCGAGGCCGACGGCATCCAGCACGGGAAGCATCCATTTAGGCAATCGTCTCGGTTGGCGCACCAGCAAAATGGTGAGCATGCTGGTGACCATCGCCACTACCAGGTCGGTCGGATCTTTGACCCAAAAGACGGGCCCGTTATCCAGCGCCATATCGCGGATCGTCCCGCCGCCCACTGCGGTCACGACGCCCAATACCAGTACGCCAAACGGGTCCATACGCAACTTTCCGGCCAGCAATACGCCAGAGATAGCAAAGACAGCTGTGCCTACAATATCCAGCCAATAGACGAGCATTATCGAATCCCCACTGAGAACCTGACTGCGCAGGTTCTATTCTACTTGTGAAAGCGCATTACAGAGTTGTTTTGCGGCGAGGATGATACGCGGGCTCGCGCGTTCAAACCAGTCACCATTCAGCGGTATAACCGGGATTTTTAGCTGGTTTTGCCAGTATTGTTCGATTTTAGGAATTTCGCCCGCATCGCCGGTAACGACAATCGCCTGCGGATGTCGGGCCAGCACCTGCTCACGGCTGACCTGCGGCCAGGGGACGCGACTGCCCGCAAAAATATTTTCTCCGCCGCAGACCTCAAGAACCTGGTGCTGGATGGAGCCTTTTCCGCTGGTGAATAACGGATTCGCGCCAAACTGGAGAAAAACGCGTTTTTTCGGTTTATCAGCGTACTGCGACTTTAGCGCGGCATACTCGTCCAGCAGCGTTTGCGCCGCGCGTCTGGCTTTTTCTGGCTCAGGACTCCATGCGGCAAGCTGGCGCAGTGCGTCGGCGACCTGCTCAATGGTTACGGCATCCACCCACATGATTTTAATGCCCAGGGACGCCAGCTGGTTAACCTGCCGTTCAGCATTGCCCCCTCGCCAGGCGATGACCAGGTCGGGTTTGAGCGCCACAATACGTTCCAGATTCATCCCTTGCCAGGTGGAGACTTCTTCGATGTTTTTTGCTTGCGGGGGATAGTCGGAATAACTGCTGACGCCAACGGGCGTGATCCCTGCGGCAAAGGCAAGTTCGGTGTTGGAAGGGGAGAGGGAAACGACGCGCGGTACGGCGCAAAGCCACAGCGGAAGGGCTAAAAGCAGGGCGGCCAGCGCCCTGGAGAATAATTTAGCCATGCGCCAGTTTCTGCACCAGCGTTTCAACCATCAGGCTGGACTGCTTCGCGGCTACGGCCAGGAATTCGTCAAAGCTGAGGTGGGATTGCTGATCGGCCACATCAGAGATGGCGCGAACCACCACGAAAGGCACGTTGAAGTTATGGCAGACATGCGCGATCGCGGTCGCTTCCATTTCCACGGCAATCGCCTGCGGGAAATTGTGGCGGATTTTCGCCAGGCCCACGGAGCCGTTAATGAAAGCGTCGCCGCTGACGATCAGTCCGCGAACCGCATTCAGGTTGAGTTTTGCGATGCAGGATTCCGCCGCCGCGATCAGCGCGTCGTCGGCTTTAAAACCTGCCGGGCAGCCAGGAAGCTGACCAAATTCATAACCAAACGCGGTAACGTCGGCGTCGTGATAACGCGCTTCATCGGAAACGACGATATCGCCGACTGTCAGCGTCGGGGCCAGACCGCCAGCGGAACCGGTATTAATAATGACATCCGGCTTGCAACGTTCCAGCAGCAACGTTGCGCCCAGCGCCGCCGCGACTTTACCGATGCCGGATTTCAGCAGCGCAATCTCGGTCCCGTTCAGTTGGCCGGTGTAAATTTCACAACCGCCCAGGGTGATCGTCTGACGGTTTTCGATTTTGTCACGCAGCAGCGTAACTTCTTCTTCCATTGCACCAATGATGCCGATTTTCATAGATTTACTCGCGATAAGCCAGATTTGAGGGCATAGTCTATCATGCGCTTAAGGGGAAGCGCATTTCTCAGGCGGGAGAGGACATGGCACAGATCGATTTCCGAAATAAAATTAACTGGCATCGTCGTTATCGTTCACCGCAGGGGGTGAAGACCGAACATGAGATCCTGCGGATCTTTGAAAGCGATCGTGGACGCATCATCAATTCCCCGGCGATCCGTCGGCTTCAGCAAAAAACGCAGGTCTTTCCACTGGAGCGTAACGCCGCCGTTCGGACGCGGTTGACGCATTCTATGGAGGTGCAGCAGGTCGGGCGTTATATCGCGAAAGAGATCCTGAGCCGGTTAAAAGAGTTAAAGCTGCTGGAACAATACGGTCTGGATGAACTGACCGGCCCCTTTGAGAGCATTGTGGAAATGTCCTGCCTGATGCATGACATTGGCAATCCGCCGTTTGGTCATTTCGGCGAGGCGGCGATCAATGACTGGTTTCGCCAGCGCCTGCACCCGGCGGATGCGGAAAGCCAGCCGCTTAGCGACGACCGCTGCGCGGTGGCGGCGCTGCGTCTGCGTGAAGGCGAGGAGTCTTTGAATGATATTCGTCGCAAGGTGCGCCAGGATTTATGTCATTTCGAGGGCAACGCGCAGGGCATCCGCCTGGTGCATACATTAATGCGCATGAATCTGACCTGGGCGCAGGTGGGCGGCATTTTAAAATACACTCGCCCGGCATGGTGGCGAGGAGAAACGCCCGCGACGCACCGTTATTTAATGAAAAAGCCGGGGTATTATCTCTCTGAAGCGCCGTATATTGAGAGGTTACGTAAAGAACTTGCGTTAGCGCCTTACAGCCGTTTCCCATTAACATGGATTATGGAGGCCGCCGATGATATCTCTTATTGCGTGGCCGATCTGGAAGATGCCGTCGAGAAAAGAATCTTCAGCGTTGAGCAGTTATATCACCATCTTTACGAAGCATGGGGCCACCATGAAAAAGGATCGCTGTTTACTCAGGTTGTTGAGAATGCCTGGGAAAAGTCTCGCTCAAATTCGCTAAGTCGCAGTACGGAAGATCAGTTCTTTATGTATTTACGCGTGAATACGCTAAATAAACTGGTGCCCTACGCGGCTCAGCGTTTTATTGATAACTTGCCGCAAATCTTTGACGGCAGTTTCAATCATGCGCTGCTGGAAGACGCCAGCAGCTTCAGCCAGTTGCTTGAGTTATATAAAAATGTGGCGATAAAACATGTGTTTAGCCACCCGGATGTTGAACAACTGGAATTACAGGGCTACCGCGTCATCAGCGGGTTATTAGAAATTTATCAACCGTTATTACGTATGTCCCTGGTCGATTTCAGGGAACTGGTTGAAAAAGAGCGGGTGAAGCGTTTTCCAATAGAATCTCGTTTATTCCAGAAGCTCTCTACGCGCCATCGCCTGGCTTACGTGGAGGCCGTCAGTAAATTATCGCCGGAGGCGCCGGAGTACCCCACGCTGGAATATTATTATCGCTGCCGTTTGATCCAGGATTATATCAGCGGGATGACGGATCTGTACGCCTGGGATGAATACCGGCGTCTGATGGCGGTTGAATAATAAATACGCTTTTGTAAAGATGGACAATAAATTTTTACTTTTTCCAGAAACTTTATTCTGGAACTTCGCGCTATAAAACGAATCTGACGTACACAGCAATTTTGCGTTATCTGTTAATCGAGATTGAAACACATGAAAAAAACCACATTAGCAATGAGTGCACTGGCTCTGAGTTTAGGTTTGGCGCTGTCTCCCCTGTCTGCAACGGCGGCTGAGACGGCGTCTTCGGCAACGACTGCCCAGCAGATGCCAAGTCTGGCACCGATGCTCGAAAAAGTGATGCCATCGGTGGTGAGTATCAACGTGGAAGGTAGCACAACCGTCAACACGCCGCGTATGCCGCGTAATTTCCAGCAGTTCTTTGGCGATGATTCGCCATTCTGCCAGGACGGTTCGCCGTTCCAGAGTTCTCCGTTCTGCCAGGGCGGGGGTCAGGGCGGCGGTCAGCAACAGAAATTTATGGCGCTGGGCTCCGGCGTCATTATTGATGCCGCAAAAGGTTATGTCGTCACCAACAACCATGTGGTGGATAACGCGACGGTCATCAAAGTTCAACTGAGCGATGGCCGTAAATTTGACGCTAAGGTCGTCGGTAAAGATCCGCGCTCTGATATCGCGCTGGTTCAAATTCAGGACCCGAAAAATCTGACGGCCATTAAGCTGGCGGATTCCGATGCGCTGCGCGTGGGGGATTATACCGTCGCTATCGGCAACCCGTTTGGTCTGGGCGAAACGGTGACTTCCGGTATCGTCTCCGCACTGGGCCGTAGCGGTCTGAACGCGGAAAACTACGAAAACTTTATCCAGACGGATGCCGCCATCAACCGTGGTAACTCCGGTGGCGCGCTGGTGAACCTGAACGGCGAACTGATCGGGATTAACACCGCGATTCTTGCGCCGGACGGCGGCAACATCGGTATTGGTTTTGCTATCCCCAGCAATATGGTGAAAAACCTGACCTCCCAGATGGTGGAGTATGGCCAGGTTAAACGCGGTGAGCTGGGTATCATGGGGACGGAGCTAAACTCGGAACTGGCGAAGGCGATGAAAGTCGATGCCCAGCGCGGCGCGTTTGTCAGCCAGGTGATGGCGAACTCTTCTGCGGCGAAAGCCGGTATTAAAGCCGGGGATGTGATCACGTCCCTGAATGGTAAGCCGATCAGCAGCTTTGCCGCGCTGCGCGCCCAGGTGGGTACGATGCCGGTAGGCAGCAAAATCAGCCTTGGTCTGCTGCGTGATGGCAAGCCGGTGACTGTCAACCTGGAACTGCAACAGAGCAGCCAGAATCAGGTTGATTCCAGCTCCATCTTCAATGGTATTGAAGGCGCGGAAATGAGCAACAAAGGCCAGGATAAAGGCGTTGTTGTCAGCAACGTGAAGCCGAATACGCCGGCTGCGCAGATTGGCCTGAAGAAAGGGGATGTGATTGTGGGGGCCAACCAGCAGGCGATTAAGAACATCGCTGAGCTGCGTAAAATCCTCGACAGCAAACCTTCTGTTCTGGCGCTGAATATTCAGCGCGGCGATAGTACCATCTATCTGCTGATGCAGTAATTTCCTCTCTTGCCCTTTTCCTGTCCGGGAAAAGGGCATTTCTCACATTCTGTGAGGCCCCCCACAACTCCATACTTCTCTGCTTTAGTTTGTGCAGATGCACAATGATGCAGGTTAGCATCTTCCCTATGCTTGAGCTCTGCTCACAGGAGGGGATTATGGCTGGCTGGCATCTTGATACCAAAATGGCACAGGATATTGTGGCGCGCACAATGCGCATCATCGATACCAATATCAACGTAATGGATGCCCGTGGGCGTATTATCGGTAGCGGCGATCGGGAGCGCATTGGTGAATTGCACGAAGGCGCGCTGTTGGTGCTGTCGCAGGGGCGCGTGGTCGATATTGATGATGCGGTGGCGCGGCATCTCCACGGCGTGCGCCAGGGGATCAACCTGCCGTTGCGCCTGGAAGGGGAGATCGTCGGCGTTATTGGTTTAACCGGTGAGCCGCAACACCTGCGAAAATACGGTGAGCTGGTCTGTATGACGGCCGAAATGATGCTGGAGCAGTCGCGGCTGATGCATCTGCTGGCCCAGGACAGCCGTCTGCGTGAAGAACTGGTGATGAACCTGATTCAGGCTGAGGAAAATACGCCAGCGTTGACGGAGTGGGCGCAGCGGCTGGGTATCGACCTGAACCAACCGCGTGTGGCTGCCGTGGTTGAAGTGGACAGTGGGCAGCTTGGCGTTGACAGCGCGATGGAGGAGTTGCAGCAGCTGCAAAATGCGTTAACGACGCCTGAACGCAACAATTTGATTGCTATCGTTTCTTTGACGGAAATGGTTGTGCTGAAACCGGCGCTGAATCAGTTTGGGCGCTGGGATGCGGACGACCATCGCAAGCGTATTGAGCAGTTGATTGCCCGGATGAAAGAGAACGGGCAATTGCGCTTTCGGGTCGCACTGGGGAACTATTTTACCGGCCCGGGCAGTATCGCCCGTTCCTGGCGCACTGCGCGTACTACCATGATGGTGGGCAAGCAGCGTATGCCGGAGCAACGTAGCTACTTTTACCAGGATTTGATGTTGCCAGTGCTGCTGGACAGCCTGCGTGGTGGCTGGCAGGCCAATGAGCTGGCGCGCCCGCTCTCAAAGCTGAAGGCGATGGATAATAACGGGCTGTTACGCCGGACGCTGGCCGCGTGGTTTCGCCATAACGTGCAGCCGCTGGCAACGTCGAAGGCGCTCTTTATTCACCGTAATACGCTGGAATACCGTCTGAACCGCATCTCTGAGTTGACGGGGCTGGATTTGGGCAATTTTGACGATCGGCTGTTGCTGTATGTCGCACTGCAACTGGACGAGCAGCATTGATTGCCTGATGGCGCGACGCTTATCAGGCCTACCGGGAGTTACCTGTAGGCCGGATAAGGCGTAACACGCCGCCATCCGGCAACACACAGCTTACTTACGCGTTAGTTTTTCCAGATCGGCTTCAATTTCGTTGATCTTGTTGGCGACCACGCTTTCCAGATGACGTAAATCATCCAGGATCTTACGTTTGAGATCGACTTCCGTGCGATCGCGCTGGCAGATCTGATCCAGCTCATCGATCACATAGCGCAGGTTAGGACTGATCTCCTGCACCTCTTTGTAACCTTGTCCGATACCATCGGCGACGACGGTTTTACGCTGGCGGGGATATTTGAACTTTACGCTTTTGGCAAAGAACTCGCCTCTATCCTTCTGGAAATAGATTTTCAGGATATCGTTGTTGGCTTCTTGCCGCAGGCTGTAACGATCGATTTCTTCAGGATTGGTAATGCCCAGACTTTTCAGATTGTCATACATAGCGGTACCCTTCATCTCAACATAACCTATGAATAATTAACGAAAAGTTCTCTTTCCGCCAGCCACAGATGTAAAAAAAGCGGGCTCAGCCCGCTTTTTCAAATCATTGTTAGTCGATGGTACGTAACAGCTCGTTGATCCCGACTTTGCCGCGCGTCTTCGCGTCGACTTTTTTCACGATGACCGCACAGTACAGGCTGTATTTGCCGTCTTTCGACGGCAGGTTGCCGGAAACCACAACGGAGCCTGCCGGTACGCGGCCATAATGGATTTCGCCCGTTTCGCGATCGTAAATACGGGTGCTTTGACCGATGTACACGCCCATAGAGATGACGGAACCTTCCTCAACGATCACCCCTTCAACCACTTCAGAACGCGCGCCGATGAAGCAGTTATCTTCGATGATTGTCGGGTTCGCCTGTAGCGGTTCCAGTACGCCGCCGATGCCGACGCCGCCGGACAGGTGTACGTTTTTACCAATCTGCGCGCAGGAACCTACGGTTGCCCAGGTATCTACCATCGTGCCTTCATCAACGAATGCGCCGATGTTTACGTAGGATGGCATCAGTACGGTGTTGCGTGCGATAAACGCGCCCTGACGCACAGCGGCAGGCGGCACTACGCGGAAGCCTTCTTTCTGGAAGCGCGCTTCGTCATAGTCGGCGAATTTCATCGGTACTTTATCGAAGTAGCGGCTTTCCGCACCGTCGATAACCTGGTTATCGTTAATACGGAAAGAGAGCAGAACCGCTTTCTTCAGCCACTGGTGAGTCACCCACTGGCCATCAATCTTTTCTGCCACACGCAGCGCACCGGAATCCAGCAGAGAAATGACCTGGTTAACCGCTTCGCGGGTCACGGTATCTACATTCGCCGGAGTGATGTCGGCACGGCGCTCGAAAGCGGACTCAATAACGTTCTGTAACTGCTGCATTGTTAAACTCTTTCCATATGAATAAACACACTACCCTTTATCGTTTGGATTGAGGGCCGCTGTCAACCGTTGATGCACTTCCTGCTGTAGCTCATTATTAAGGGCACGCCGGTCGGCTGTCGCGATTATGAATAAATCTTCTACTCGCTCGCCAATGGTTGTAATTCGGGCGCCATGAAGCGAAATTCCCAGATCGGCAAAAATTTGCCCGACCCGCGCCAGCAGGCCCGGCTGATCGAGAGCGATAAGTTCAAGGAACGATTTTCTGTCGGTGTGAGTAGGCAGAAAAGTGACCTCGGTATCGACGGTAAAGTGGCGCAGTTTGGCCGGCTGGCGACGCGGCTGCGGAGGCTGCCAGCTGCTCTGGGTAATTGCCTGCTCCAGTCCAAAACGGATGGCTTCGTGACGATCGGCGGAGAGAGGGCTGCCGTCCGGCTCCAGCACAATAAAGGTATCCATCGCCATGCCGTCGCGGGTGGTGAAGATTTGCGCGTCATGAACGCTCAGATTGCGCCTGTCCAGTTCTGCGCAAACGGCGGCAAACAGATAAGGGCGGTCAGGACTCCAGATGAAGATCTCCGTTCCGCCGCGCGTGGCCTGCGGGCTGACCAGAATCAGCGGTCGGGTCAGATCGTGCTGTAACAGATGACGCGCATGCCAGGCCAGCTGATTCGGGCTATGGCGCACGAAATAGTTAGCGCGGCAGCGTGTCCAGATTTGATGCAGCGCCTCTTCGTTTATATTGTCCATTCGCAGCAGTGCCAGCGCCTGAAGCTGATGATGGCGCACGCGTTCGCGCATATCCGGCGTGTTTTGCATGCCGCGACGTAGCTGTTTTTCGGTGGCGAAGTACAGTTCGCGCAACAGGCTTTGCTTCCAGCTGTTCCACAGCGTTTCGTTAGTGGCGCAAATGTCAGCGACCGTCAGGCATACCAGGAAACGCAGGCGGTGTTCCGTTTGCACCTCTTCGGCGAACTGTTTGATGACCTCAGGGTCCTGGATATCGCGCCGCTGGGCGGTAACCGACATCAGCAGGTGCTGGCGTACCAGCCAGGCGACCAGTTGCGTTTCGCGTGAGTTCAGGCCGTGCAGTTCGGCAAATTTGAGCACGTCCTGCGCGCCGAGTACCGAGTGGTCGCCGCCGCGCCCTTTGGCGATATCATGGAACAGCGCCGCGATCAGGATCAGTTCCGGTTGCCGCAGGCGCGGCCAGAGATCGACGCACAGCGGATGGCGCTGGCGGGTCTCTTCTTTGGCGAAACTTTCCAGCTTCAGCATTACGCGAATGGTGTGCTCATCCACCGTATAGGCATGGAACAGGTCGAACTGCATTTGGCCGACGATATGCGACCATTGCGGCATGTAAGCCCAAAGCACGCTGTGGCGATGCATTGGCAGCAAACCGCGGCTGACGGCGCCCGGATGACGCAGCATACTGAGAAACAGAGAGCGCGCTTCCGGGATGTAGCACAGCGGCTGGGTCAGGTGGCGGCGGGCATGGCGCAGATGGCGCAGCGTGGTGGAATAGATGCCAGTGATGGTGCTATTGCGCACCATCATATAAAACATCCGCAGGATCGCTTCCGGCGAACGGATAAACAGATCGTCATCGCGCAGGTCGATCAGCGTGCCGCGCAGTTGAAAATCGTCATCAATCGGGCGCGGTTTTTCATCGGCGGGCAGGGCGAGGATTGCTTCATCAAACAGCTGTAATAGCATCTGGTTCAGTTCGCTCACCCGACGCGTGACCCGGAAATAGTCTTTCATCATGTGCTCAACCGGCTCGTTGCCTTCGCCAGTGTAGTTGAGCCGCTGGGCAACGCTGAGCTGCCTGTCGAACAGCAGGCGGTTGTCGTAACGGCTGACCACCAGGTGCAGCGCGAAGCGAATGCGCCACAAAATATGCAGGCACTCGTTTAGCTCGGCGCGTTCTGCCTGGGTTAAGAAGCCGAAGCCGACCATCTCATTGAGAGACGTTGCGCCGAAGTGACGGCGGGCCACCCATTGCAGGGTGTGGATATCACGCAGGCCGCCGGGGCTGCTTTTAATATCGGGTTCAAGGTTATAGCTGGTGCCGTGATAGCGCTGGTGGCGCTGGTTTTGCTCTTCGACTTTGGCGGCGAAAAATTTCTCCGACGGCCAGAAGCCTTCACTGAAAATATGCTTTTGCAGTTCCAGAAAAAGCGCCACGTCGCCGATCAGCAGACGTGTTTCAATCAGATTGGTGGCGACGGTTAAGTCCGACAGCCCTTCCAGCAGACACTCTTCCAGTGTGCGCACGCTATGCCCTACTTCCAGCTTCACATCCCACAGCAAGGTCAGCAGTTCCCCGACTTTTTGCGCCTGAGCGTCGGGCAGCTTTTTACGGCTCAGGATGAGCAGGTCAATGTCGGAAAGCGGATGCAGCTCGCCCCGTCCATAGCCGCCGACGGCCACCAGGGCCAGATCGGCAATTTGCCCGAATCCGGCGTCGATCCACAGTCGTTGCAGCAACTGGTCGATAAATTCGGTGCGGGCTTCAATCAATTGCTCTGCGGAAATCCCGCTGTCAAAAGCGTCTCCCAGCCACTGCTGGAAAATATCAATGTGGGCTTTAATTCCGCTGACGGTAAGCTCGTCACGCGACCAGGCTCCCGGATTTTGCGGTTGGCCGGGTAGGGTGGGGAGAGCCGTATTCGCGTGCTGTTCAGGAAGAGTATTCATTATGCGCCACCCATTAAAAAGCCGGATGCGGCGTTAACGCCTTATTCGGCCTACGGGTAAACGCTGATTGTAGGCCTGATAAGCGGTAGCGCCATCAGGCAAAAGTTTATGCGTCGTGCGTGATAATCGCCGGGATGGTGTCATCCTTGCGTAACGTCAGAATTTCACAGCCGTTTTCGGTTACCACAATAGTATGCTCGTACTGCGCAGACAAGCTTCTGTCTTTGGTTTTTACCGTCCAGCCGTCTTTCATGGTGCGGATGCGGTAATCACCGGCGTTCAGCATCGGTTCAACGGTGAACGTCATTCCCGGTTGCAGAACCACGCCGCCGTCGTCCGCATCGTAGTGCAGAACCTGCGGTTCTTCATGGAAGCCGCGACCAATCCCGTGACCGCAATATTCGCGAACGACAGAGAAGCCTTCGCCTTCCGCGTATTTCTGAATGGCCGCGCCCAGCGTGCGCAGACGGATGCCCGGTTTGACCATTCGCAGCGCCAGATACAGGCTTTCCTGGGTTACACGGCACAAGCGCTCGCCCAGAATCGTCGGTTTGCCGACGATAAACATTTTCGACGTATCGCCGTGGTATTCATCTTTAATTACGGTTACGTCGATATTGACGATATCGCCGTCTTTCAGCAATTTGCCGTCGTCCGGGATACCGTGGCACACCACTTCATTAATGGAGATGCAAACGGATTTCGGATAACCGTGGTAGCCGAGGCAAGCGGAGATCGCGTGTTGTTCATTGACGATGTAGTCGTTGCAGATGCGATCCAGTTCCCCGGTGCTGACGCCCGGTTTGATATACGGTTCGATCATCTCCAGCACTTCAGCGGCCAGGCGGCCAGCGACGCGCATTTTTTCGATTTCTTCAGGGGTCTTGATTGAGATAGCCATGAATTCTGTCCATCGGTGTCGATTATTTCGACAATAATTGTGTAAGTGCTGTCAATGGTATCAGTCCAAAGCGTAGCCTGCCAAATTGAGAATCATTAACAGCACATCGAGCCAACAATTATTGGTGTCTGCTGCGTATTTGTGGTATAAAGCGCGCCGGACTTCCGTTCCATTCGAAGACTACACAAGATGGACTGAAGCGACAAATCTCACTTTGTGTAACAACACACACGTATCGGCACATATTCCGGGGTGCCCTTTGGGGTCGGTAATATGGGATACGTGGAGGCATAACCCCAACTTTTATATATAGAGGTTTTAATCATGGCAACTGTTTCCATGCGCGACATGCTCAAGGCTGGTGTTCACTTCGGTCACCAGACCCGTTACTGGAACCCGAAAATGAAGCCGTTCATCTTCGGTGCGCGTAACAAAGTTCACATCATCAACCTTGAGAAAACGGTACCGATGTTCAACGAAGCGCTGGCTGAACTGAACAAGATTGCTTCTCGCAAAGGTAAAATCCTTTTCGTTGGTACTAAACGTGCTGCAAGCGAAGCGGTGAAAGACGCTGCTAACAGCTGCGACCAGTTCTTCGTGAACCATCGCTGGCTGGGCGGTATGCTGACTAACTGGAAAACCGTTCGTCAGTCCATCAAACGTCTGAAAGACCTGGAAACTCAGTCTCAGGACGGTACTTTCGAAAAGCTGACCAAAAAAGAAGCGCTGATGCGCACTCGTGAGCTTGAGAAACTGGAAAACAGCCTGGGCGGTATCAAAGACATGGGCGGCCTGCCGGACGCACTGTTCGTTATCGATGCTGACCACGAGCACATTGCTATCAAAGAAGCAAACAACCTGGGTATCCCGGTATTTGCTATCGTTGATACCAACTCTGATCCGGACGGTGTTGACTTCGTTATCCCGGGTAACGACGACGCAATCCGTGCTGTTAGCCTGTACCTGGGCGCTGTAGCTGCAACCGTTCGTGAAGGCCGTTCTCAGGATCTGGCTTCTCAGGCGGAAGAAAGCTTCGTAGAAGCTGAATAATAAGGCACGCTCGTTCGAGCCCCCTTATAAACCAGGTAGTATCACGTTTGGTTAGGGGCCCTTTAGGCCCCTTTTTCACTTTTAAATCTGTGCGGTTTGATGCCGGGCAGATCAAATCTTCCGAGGATTTTAGAATGGCTGAAATTACCGCATCCCTGGTAAAAGAGCTGCGTGAGCGTACTGGCGCAGGCATGATGGATTGCAAAAAAGCACTGACTGAAGCGAATGGCGACATCGAGCTGGCAATCGAAAACATGCGTAAATCCGGTGCGATCAAAGCAGCGAAAAAAGCAGGCAACGTTGCTGCTGACGGCGTGATCAAAACCAAAATCGACGGCAACTACGGCATCATTCTGGAAGTTAACTGCCAGACTGACTTCGTTGCTAAAGATGCTGGTTTCCAGGCATTTGCTGACAAAGTGCTGGACGCCGCTGTTGCTGGTAAAATCACTGACGTTGACGTGCTGAAAGCACAGTTTGAAGAAGAGCGCGTTGCTCTGGTGGCAAAAATCGGTGAAAACATCAACATTCGCCGTGTTGCTTCCCTGGAAGGCGACGTTCTGGGTTCTTACCAGCACGGTGCGCGCATCGGTGTTCTGGTTGCGGCTAAAGGCGCTGACGAAGAGCTGGTTAAACAGCTGGCAATGCACGTTGCTGCAAGCAAGCCTGAGTTCGTTAAGCCGGAAGACGTGTCTGCTGAAGTGGTAGAGAAAGAATACCAGGTACAGCTGGATATCGCGATGCAGTCTGGTAAGCCGAAAGAAATCGCAGAGAAAATGGTTGAAGGCCGCATGAAGAAATTCACCGGCGAAGTTTCTCTGACCGGTCAGCCTTTCGTTATGGAACCGAGCAAATCTGTTGGTCAGCTGCTGAAAGAGCACAACGCCGACGTAACTGGCTTCATCCGCTTTGAAGTGGGCGAAGGCATCGAGAAAGTTGAGACTGACTTTGCAGCAGAAGTTGCTGCGATGTCCAAGCAGTCTTAATTGTCGAAAAGGAGCCGCCTGAGGGCGGCTTCTTTTTGCGTCCATCTTGTAAATTCAGCCAACCCCTATAGTGGCTGCGCTGAAAAGCGACATACAATGTCGCCGGAATTAACTCATCTCAATCGTTGACAGTCTCAGGAAAGAAACATGGCTACCAATGCAAAACCCGTCTATAAACGTATTCTGCTTAAATTGAGTGGCGAAGCTCTGCAGGGTTCGGAAGGCTTCGGTATTGATGCAAGCATACTGGATCGTATGGCTCAGGAAATCAAAGAACTGGTGGAACTGGGCATTCAGGTTGGTGTGGTGATTGGTGGCGGTAACCTGTTCCGTGGTGCTGGTCTGGCGAAAGCGGGTATGAACCGCGTTGTGGGCGACCACATGGGCATGCTGGCCACCGTGATGAACGGTCTGGCGATGCGCGATGCGCTCCACCGCGCCTATGTGAACGCCCGCCTGATGTCCGCTATTCCGCTGAATGGCGTGTGTGACAACTACAGCTGGGCAGAAGCCATTAGTCTGCTGCGTAATAACCGTGTGGTTATCCTGTCTGCGGGCACCGGCAACCCCTTCTTCACCACCGACTCTGCGGCTTGCCTGCGCGGTATCGAAATTGAAGCGGATGTGGTGCTGAAAGCCACGAAAGTCGATGGCGTATTTACTGCGGACCCGGCCAAAGATCCGTCCGCCACGATGTATGAGCAACTCACCTACGGCGAAGTGCTGGATAAAGAGCTGAAAGTGATGGATCTGGCCGCGTTCACGCTGGCTCGTGACCACAAATTGCCAATTCGTGTTTTCAATATGAACAAGCCGGGCGCGCTGCGTCGCGTCGTGATGGGCGAAAAAGAAGGGACTTTAATCACGGAATAATTCCCGTGATGGCCAATTCCGGGTAAGATTCGCCTTTACCCGGCAGGATTTATATATCCTGTGGCATGAATTAAACGAGACTATACTGAGCATACTCTGTATACACGAAATCATTCATGCTGCATCACGGCGGCAAGAGCATGAATCCCGAGGCCCGTACACTGGTACGTGACAGGGAAGAACGTTCGCAGCCAACGCAGAGGCAGCCTGAAGGATGAAGTGTATTGTGTGATTGTCTGGTCGACTGAGACTAGTTTTCAAGGATTCGTAACGTGATTAGCGATATCAGAAAAGATGCTGAAGTACGCATGGAAAAATGCGTTGAAGCGTTTAAAAACCAAATCAGCAAAATTCGCACGGGTCGTGCTTCTCCCAGCCTGCTGGATGGCATTGTCGTGGAATATTACGGCACGCCGACTCCGCTGCGTCAGCTGGCGAGCGTAACGGTAGAAGACTCCCGCACGCTGAAAATCAACGTGTTCGATCGCTCCATGAGCCCGGCGGTTGAGAAAGCGATTATGGCTTCTGACCTCGGCCTGAACCCGAGTTCTGCGGGTAGCGATATCCGTGTTCCGCTGCCGCCGCTGACTGAAGAACGTCGTAAAGACCTGACCAAAATCGTTCGTGGCGAAGCAGAGCAGGCGCGTGTTGCCGTGCGTAACGTACGCCGTGACGCGAACGACAAAGTAAAAGCGCTGCTGAAAGATAAAGAGATCAGCGAAGATGACGATCGCCGTTCTCAGGACGAAGTACAGAAACTGACTGACGCTGCCATCAAGAAAGTTGATGCGGCGCTGACGGAAAAAGAAGCGGAACTGATGCAGTTCTGATTTTCCTGTACGACTAAAACGCCGCTGGTTGACCCTGACGGGTCTTCCGGGCGGCGTTTTGCTTTCTATCCTGTCTCAATTCTTCTGGACGTTTCATGAAGCAACTAACCATTCTGGGCTCGACCGGCTCTATTGGTTGCAGCACGCTGGATGTGGTGCGCCATAATCCTGAAAGCTTCCGTGTTGTCGCGCTGGTTGCGGGTAAAAATGTCACCCGTATGGTAGAGCAGTGCCTGGAGTTTTCGCCGCGTTATGCGGTGATGGACGATGAACAGAGCGCTCAACGGCTGAAAACTGCGCTTCTGGAACATGGAAGCCGCACTGACGTCCTGAGCGGACAACAGGCCGCCTGCGATATGGCTGCGCTGGATGAGGTCGATCAGGTGATGGCGGCTATCGTGGGCGCGGCAGGTCTGCTGCCTACGCTTGCGGCGATTCGCGCCGGTAAAACCATCCTGCTTGCCAATAAAGAGTCGCTGATTACCTGCGGGCGCCTGTTTATGGACGAGGTGAAACGCAGTAAAGCCCGGCTTTTACCGGTAGATAGCGAACATAACGCGATTTTTCAGAGTATGCCCCAACCTATTCAAAACGATCTGGGATACGCTGAGCTGGAGCAAAATGGCGTGATGTCGATTTTGCTTACCGGGTCTGGTGGCCCTTTTCGTGAAACGCCATTGTGCGATCTGGCGGCCATGACGCCCGATCAGGCATGTCGTCATCCGAACTGGTCTATGGGACGAAAAATTTCCGTCGATTCCGCCACCATGATGAATAAAGGTCTGGAATACATTGAAGCGCGTTGGTTGTTTAACGCCAGCGCAAGCCAGATGGACGTGTTGATTCACCCGCAGTCGGTTATTCACTCAATGGTGCGTTATCAGGACGGCAGCGTTCTGGCGCAACTGGGGGAGCCGGATATGCGTACGCCAATCGCGCATACGATGGCGTGGCCGAATCGCGTGAACTCTGGCGTGAAGCCGCTCGATTTTTGCAAGCTCAGTGCGTTGACGTTCTCTGCGCCGGATTATCAGCGCTATCCGTGCCTGAAACTGGCGATGGACGCGTTTGAGCAAGGTCAGGCCGCGACAACCGCGCTGAATGCGGCGAATGAAATCACCGTCGCCGCATTTCTGGCTGAAGAGATTCGCTTTACAGATATTGCTGAGCTCAATTTATCTGTGCTGGAGAAAATGGATTTGCAGGAACCGGGAAGCGTTGACGACGTTCTCAGGGTTGATGCCGTCGCGCGTGACGTCGCCAGAAAACAGGTGATGCGACTCGCAAGCTGATGATAATCCCTCTACACAGGATCGTGCTATTTGTTAGCGTTGGGCTTCAGTGATATAGTCTGCGCCACCCGATCGCAGATATTTGGCTTTATGCGGTCAGGTAAGCCGTGGTTTGACACGGCTTTTTTGTGGATGCACAAAATCATTCAGGTTGCATCATTCATAGCCAACGAAGAGGCAGCCTGAAGGATGAAGCGCAAAAGGCTTCAGTATTCCTGAGTACCGTTAAATCCTTTCAGGGACTAAAAACGCGTTATGTTGTCTGCAACTCAACCACTAAGCGAAAATTTGCCAGCACATGGCTGTCGCCATGTAGCAATCATTATGGATGGCAATGGCCGCTGGGCGAAAAAGCAAGGGAAGATTCGCGCCTTTGGGCATAAGGCCGGAGCAAAATCCGTCCGTCGGGCCGTATCTTTCGCTGCCAACAACGGTATTGATGCGTTAACGCTGTATGCCTTTAGCAGTGAGAACTGGAACCGACCAGCGCAGGAAGTGAGTGCGTTAATGGAGCTGTTCGTGTGGGCGCTGGATAGCGAAGTAAAAAGCCTGCATCGCCATAACGTTCGCCTGCGCATTATTGGCGACACCAGTCGATTTAACTCGCGTTTGCAAGAACGTATTCGCAAGTCTGAAGCGCTTACCGCCCAGAATACCGGGCTGACGCTGAATATCGCGGCGAATTATGGCGGACGTTGGGATATTGTCCAGGGAGTCAGGCAACTGGCAGAACAGGTGCAGGAAGGACTGCTGCGCCCTGATCAGATTGACGAAGAGATGCTAAACCAGAAAATCTGTATGCATGAACTGGCTCCTGTAGATTTAGTAATTAGGACTGGGGGAGAGCATCGCATTAGTAACTTTTTGCTTTGGCAAATTGCCTATGCCGAACTTTACTTTACTGATGTTCTTTGGCCCGATTTCGATGAACAAGACTTTGAAGGGGCGCTGCATGCCTTTGCCAATCGAGAGCGTCGTTTCGGCGGCACCGAGCCCGGTGATGAAAAAGCCTGATGGGGGTCGCTTTTGCTGAAGTATCGCCTGATTTCTGCTTTTGTTTTAATACCCGTTGTCATCGCGGCGCTTTTTTTACTCCCGCCGGTGGGGTTCGCCATTGTCACGCTGGTCGTTTGTATGCTGGCCGCCTGGGAATGGGGACAGTTAAGCGGTTTTACCACGCGTACTCAGCGGGTCTGGCTGGCGGTGCTGTGCGGGTTATTGCTGGCGCTGATGCTGTTTTTGCTGCCTGAATATCACCGCAACATTCATCAACCGCTTGTTGAGGTTTCGCTTTGGGCGTCGTTGGGCTGGTGGGTCGTTGCATTATTACTGGTGTTATTTTATCCCGGTTCGGCGGCGATCTGGCGTAATTCAAAGACATTACGCGTAATTTTCGGGGTGTTAACCATCATTCCTTTTTTTTGGGGAATGCTGGCGCTGCGCGCCTGGCACTATGATGAGAATCATTACAGTGGCGCCATATGGCTGCTCTATGTCATGATCCTCGTCTGGGGGGCAGACTCCGGGGCATATATGTTTGGCAAACTGTTCGGCAAACATAAACTTGCGCCAAAGGTTTCTCCTGGTAAAACCTGGCAGGGCTTTATTGGCGGACTCGCGACTGCCGCCGTGATTTCATGGGGTTACGGCATGTGGGCGAATCTGGATGTTGCGCCTTCAACCTTACTGATTTGCTCTGTCATCGCGGCCCTGGCGTCAGTGCTGGGCGATCTGACTGAGAGCATGTTTAAGCGTGAAGCAGGAATTAAGGACAGTGGTCACTTGATCCCAGGGCATGGTGGTATTCTGGATCGTATTGATAGCCTGACGGCGGCAGTACCGGTCTTTGCTTGCCTGTTGTTACTGGTATTCAGGACACTCTAACGGAAGGTTTTATGCTGAGTATTCTCTGGAATCTGGCTGCATTCATCGTCGCACTGGGTGTGCTTATCACCGTGCATGAATTTGGTCATTTCTGGGTTGCCCGGCGCTGCGGTGTTCGTGTCGAGCGCTTTTCTATCGGTTTTGGGAAAGCGCTTTGGCGGCGTACCGATCGATACGGTACGGAATATGTGATCGCCATGATTCCCCTCGGCGGTTACGTCAAAATGCTGGATGAGCGCGCTGAGCCGGTTGTGCCGGAACTGCGCCACCACGCTTTCAACAATAAAACCGTGGGACAGCGGGCGGCGATTATCGCCGCAGGTCCGATTGCAAATTTTCTTTTCGCTATTTTTGCCTACTGGCTGGTTTTTATCATCGGCGTCCCTGGCGTTCGTCCGGTGGTTGGTGAAATAACACCCAACTCGATTGCCGCCCAGGCGCAAATTCTTCCTGGTACGGAACTTAAAGCCATTGATGGCATCGAAACCCCTGATTGGGATGCGGTGCGCTTACAGCTGGTGTCCAAAATCGGCGATGAGCGTACGACAATCAGCGTGGCGCCGTTCGGCAGTAATCAGCGCCAGGATAAAACGTTAGATTTGCGCCACTGGGCATTTGAGCCAGATAAAGAAGATCCTGTATCTTCTTTAGGGATTCGGCCGCGTGGTCCACAGATCGAACCGGTGCTGTCAGAAGTGCAGGCGAACTCCGCTGCAAGTAAGGCGGGTTTGCAAGCAGGCGACAGGATCGTTAAAGTCGATGGTCAGTCGTTAACGCAATGGATGACGTTTGTGACGCTTGTGCGCAACAATCCAGATAAGCCGTTAGCGCTGGAAATTGAAAGGCAGGGGAGTTCCTTGTCTTTGACGTTAATCCCGGATACAAAGCCGGTTAACGGAAAGGCAGAAGGTTTTGCGGGTGTTGTGCCTAAAATTATTCCTCTGCCGGATGAGTACAAGACTGTACGCCAGTATGGGCCATTCAGCGCCATCCTCGAAGCCACGGACAAGACGTGGCAGTTGATGAAGCTGACGGTCAGTATGCTGGGAAAATTGATAACCGGTGATGTGAAACTGAACAACCTCAGTGGGCCGATTTCTATCGCTCAGGGGGCTGGGATGTCAGCGGAATTTGGGGGCATTTATTACCTGATGTTTCTTGCGCTTATCAGCGTGAACTTAGGGATAATCAACCTGTTTCCGCTGCCCGTTCTTGACGGGGGGCATCTGCTGTTCCTGGCGATTGAAAAGCTGAAGGGCGGGCCGGTATCCGAGCGGGTTCAAGACTTTAGTTACCGCATTGGCGCGATTTTGCTGGTGTTGTTAATGGGGCTTGCACTTTTCAATGATTTCTCTCGGTTGTAAGAGAGTTAGTTAGGAAGAACGCATAATAACGATGGCGATGAAAAAGTTGCTCATAGCGTCGCTGCTGTTTAGCAGCGCCACCGTATACGGTGCTGAAGGGTTCGTGGTGAAGGACATTCATTTCGAAGGCCTACAGCGAGTCGCCGTTGGTGCGGCCCTCCTCAGTATGCCGGTGCGCACAGGCGACACGGTTAATGATGAAGATATCAGTAATACCATTCGTGCTCTGTTCGCCACTGGCAACTTCGAGGATGTCCGCGTCCTGCGCGATGGTGATACGCTTCTGGTTCAGGTAAAAGAACGTCCGACGATTGCCAGCATCACTTTCTCCGGTAACAAATCGGTGAAAGATGACATGCTGAAGCAGAACCTTGAGGCGTCTGGCGTGCGTGTTGGCGAATCACTGGATCGCACCACGCTCTCTGATATCGAAAAAGGACTGGAAGACTTCTACTACAGCGTTGGTAAATACAGCGCCAGCGTAAAAGCGGTCGTCACGCCGCTGCCGCGTAACCGTGTGGACCTCAAACTGGTGTTCCAGGAAGGTGTATCGGCGAAGATCCAACAGATCAATATCGTCGGCAACCATGCCTTCAGCACTGACGAACTCATTTCTCACTTCCAGCTGCGCGACGAAGTGCCGTGGTGGAACGTCGTGGGCGATCGTAAATACCAGAAACAGAAACTGGCTGGCGACCTTGAAACGCTGCGCAGCTACTATCTGGATCGTGGTTATGCCCGTTTCAACATCGATTCGACGCAGGTCAGCCTGACGCCGGATAAGAAAGGCATCTACATCACCGTTAATATCACCGAAGGCGATCAGTACAAGCTTTCCGGTGTGCAGGTGAGCGGTAACCTGGCTGGACACTCCGCCGAGATTGAGAACCTGACGAAGATCGAACCAGGCGAACTCTATAACGGTACCAAAGTGACCAAAATGGAAGACGACATCAAGAAACTTCTTGGTCGTTATGGCTATGCCTACCCGCGCGTACAGTCGCAGCCTGAAATCAACGATGCCGACAAAACCGTTAAATTACGTGTGAACGTTGATGCGGGTAACCGTTTCTACGTGCGTAAGATCCGTTTTGAAGGCAACGACACCTCGAAAGATTCCGTCCTGCGCCGCGAAATGCGCCAGATGGAAGGGGCATGGTTAGGCAGCGATCTGGTCGATCAGGGTAAAGAGCGTCTGAACCGTCTGGGTTACTTTGAAACCGTCGATACCGACACGCAGCGCGTTCCGGGCAGCCCGGACCAGGTTGACGTCGTCTATAAAGTGAAAGAGCGTAACACCGGTAGCTTTAACTTCGGTATTGGTTACGGCACAGAAAGCGGCGTGAGCTTCCAGGCGGGCGTTCAGCAGGACAACTGGTTAGGTACGGGTTATTCCGTGGGTATTAACGGGACCAAAAACGACTACCAGACCTATACTGAACTGTCTGTCACTAACCCATACTTCACCGTTGATGGCGTCAGCCTCGGCGGCCGTATCTTCTATAATGACTTCCAGGCAGATGATGCGGATCTGTCCGACTATACCAACAAAAGTTATGGTACAGACGTTACGCTGGGCTTCCCGATTAACGAGTACAACACGCTGCGTGCAGGTTTAGGTTATGTACATAACTCCCTGTCCAACATGCAGCCGCAGGTTGCCATGTGGCGTTACCTGAACTCGATGGGGGAATATCCGTCCGATACGAATGACCGCAACTCATTCAGCGCTAACGACTTCACCTTCAACTACGGTTGGACTTATAACAAGCTGGACCGTGGCTTCTTCCCGACGGAAGGTACGCGTGTCAACCTGAATGGTAAAGTGACCATCCCGGGCTCTGATAACGAATACTACAAAGCGACGCTGGATACCGCGACCTATGTGCCGATCGATGACGATCACAAATGGGTGGTTCTGGGTCGTACTCGTTGGGGTTATGGTGATGGTATTGGCGGCAAAGAGATGCCGTTCTATGAGAACTTCTATGCCGGTGGCTCAAGCACCGTGCGTGGCTTCCAGTCCAATACTATCGGTCCAAAAGCGGTGTACTACCCGGCGAGCAGCCGTCATGACGGCGATGACGACTACGATAACGATTGTAAGAGCACTGAAACTGCGCCGTGTAAGTCTGATGACGCAGTAGGCGGTAACGCTATGGCTGTCGCCAGCCTCGAATTCATCACCCCGACGCCGTTTATTAGCGACAAGTACGCTAACTCGGTTCGTACCTCCTTCTTCTGGGACGTAGGTACTGTCTGGGATACGAACTGGGATTCGAACGCGTATGCCGGTTACCCGGACTACAGCGATCCGAGTAATATCCGTATGTCTGCTGGTATCGCATTACAATGGATGTCCCCATTGGGGCCGTTGGTCTTCTCCTACGCCCAGCCGTTCAAAAAGTACGATGGAGACAAATCGGAACAGTTCCAGTTTAACATTGGTAAGACCTGGTAATTGTTCTGTGCAAAGGAATGTAATGGTAGTGTAGCGATGACTTTTGGCGATCTCGTCTGAGATCGCCTGGCCACGCAAAGAACTGTGCCTGCGGGCACAAATGGGATGGTAAGGAGTTTATTGTGAAAAAGTGGTTATTAGCTGCAGGTCTCGGTTTAGCGATGGTAACGTCCGCACAGGCTGCTGACAAAATTGCGATCGTTAATATGGGTAGCCTGTTCCAACAGGTCGCACAGAAGACGGGTGTTTCTAACACGCTGGAAAACGAGTTCAAAGGCCGTGCCAGCGAATTGCAGCGTATGGAAACCGATCTGCAATCTAAAATGCAGCGTTTGCAGTCCATGAAAGCAGGTAGCGAACGTACTAAGCTGGAAAAAGACGTGATGGCTCAACGCCAGACTTTCTCTCAGAAAGCCCAGGCTTTTGAACAGGATCGCGCGCGTCGTTCCAACGAAGAACGTGGCAAACTGGTTACCCGTATCCAGACTGCTGTGAAATCCGTTGCTAACAGCCAGAGCATCGATCTGGTCGTTGATGCCAACACCGTTGCTTATAACAGCAGCGACGTGAAAGACATCACTGCTGACGTACTGAAACAGGTTAAATAAGTAATGCCTTCAATTCGACTGGCTGATTTAGCAGAGCAGTTGGATGCAGAATTACACGGTGATGGCGATATCGTCATCACCGGCGTTGCGTCCATGCAATCTGCGCAAACAGGCCACATCACGTTCATGGTGAATCCTAAATACCGTGAACACTTAGGCGTATGCCAGGCTTCTGCCGTTGTCATGACGCAGGACGATCTTCCTTTTGCTAAGAGTGCTGCGCTGGTAGTGAAGAACCCCTACCTGACGTATGCGCGAATGGCGCAAATTTTAGATACCACGCCGCAGCCTGCGCAGAATATTGCACCGAGTGCAGCGATCGATGCGACAGCGACGCTGGGTAACAATGTTTCAGTTGGCGCGAATGCGGTCATTGAGTCTGGCGTAGAACTGGGCGATAACGTGATTATCGGCGCAGGTTGCTTCGTCGGGAAAAACACAAAAATCGGTGCAGGTTCGCGTCTGTGGGCGAATGTAACGATTTACCACGACATTCAGATCGGTGAGAATTGCCTGATCCAGTCGAGCACTGTCGTCGGCGCAGACGGTTTTGGTTACGCTAACGATCGGGGTAACTGGGTGAAGATCCCGCAGCTTGGTCGCGTCATTATTGGCGATCGTGTTGAGATCGGCGCCTGTACGACGATTGACCGTGGCGCGCTGGATGACACAGTGATCGGCAACGGCGTTATCATTGATAACCAGTGCCAGATTGCACATAACGTTGTGATTGGCGACAATACGGCGGTTGCCGGTGGCGTCATTATGGCGGGCAGCCTGAAGATTGGCCGTTACTGCATGATTGGCGGGGCCAGCGTGATTAACGGGCATATGGAAATATGCGATAAAGTCACGGTGACGGGTATGGGGATGGTCATGCGTCCTATCACTGAGCCTGGCGTCTATTCTTCAGGCATTCCGTTGCAGCCTAACAAAGTATGGCGTAAAACCGCTGCACTGGTGATGAACATTGATGATATGAGCAAGCGTCTCAAAGCGATTGAGCGCAAGGTTAATCAACAAGACTAGCGTTCCACCTGTAGTGCCATCCTTTTACGGCCTGTCACATTCATATGATTGCGGCAGGCCGTGTTATTATTGCCTTTTAGTATATTTGGACAGGAAGAGTATTTTGACTACTAACACTCATACTCTGCATATTGAAGAGATTTTAGAACTTCTGCCGCACCGTTTTCCGTTTTTGCTGGTTGACCGTGTGCTGGACTTTGAAGAAGGTCGTTTTCTGCGCGCAGTGAAGAATGTCTCCGTAAATGAGCCTTTCTTCCAGGGCCATTTCCCGGGTAAACCGATTTTTCCGGGTGTGCTGATTCTGGAAGCGATGGCGCAGGCAACAGGGATTCTGGCGTTTAAAAGCGTTGGAAAACTGGAGCCGGGTGAACTGTATTACTTCGCGGGTATTGACGAAGCGCGCTTTAAGCGTCCTGTCGTGCCTGGCGATCAGATGATCATGGAAGTGACTTTCGAGAAAACGCGCCGTGGCCTGACCCGCTTTAAAGGGGTTGCTCTGGTCGATGGCAAAGTTGTGTGCGAAGCAACCATGATGTGTGCTCGTAGCCGGGAGGCCTGATACGTGATTGATAAATCCGCCTTTATTCATCCAACTGCCATTGTGGAAGATGGCGCCTGTATTGGCGCTAATGTTCATATTGGTCCTTTTTGTATTGTTGGACCCCATGTCGAAATTGGTGAGGGTACCGTACTGAAGTCTCACGTTGTCGTGAATGGCCATACAAAAATTGGTCGCGATAACGAGATTTATCAGTTCGCCTCCATCGGTGAAGTAAACCAGGATCTGAAATATGCTGGCGAACCGACCCGTGTGGAAATTGGCGATCGTAACCGCATTCGCGAAAGCGTCACCATTCATCGTGGCACAGTGCAGGGTGGTGGGTTGACGAAGGTGGGCAGCGATAACTTACTGATGATCAATGCCCATGTGGCGCACGATTGTACAGTAGGCAACCGCTGTATTCTGGCCAATAACGCTACGCTTGCGGGCCACGTTTCGCTGGATGATTTTGTCATCATCGGCGGCATGACCGCAGTGCACCAGTTCTGCACCATTGGCGCGCATGTGATGGTTGGCGGCTGTTCTGGCGTTGCTCAGGACGTTCCGCCGTACGTTATTGCTCAGGGCAATCATGCGACGCCGTTTGGCGTCAATATCGAAGGGCTGAAGCGTCGCGGTTTCACCCGCGAAGCGATCACCGCGATCCGCAACGCCTATAAAGCGTTGTACCGCAGCGGCAAAACGCTGGATGAAGCTAAACCGGAAATTGCCGAATTGGCGAAGCAGTACCCGGAAGTGCAACTCTTTAGCGATTTCTTTGCCCGCTCAACGCGCGGTCTGATTCGTTAATGGCGGAACAGCGTCCCTTAACGATAGCCCTGGTCGCCGGAGAAACCTCCGGCGATATTCTTGGTGCAGGCTTAATTCGCGCGCTGAAGGCGCGCGTGCCCAACGCGCGTTTCGTCGGCGTGGCGGGGCCGCGTATGCAGGCTGAGGGCTGCGAAGCCTGGTATGAGATGGAAGAGCTGGCGGTAATGGGCATTGTTGAAGTGCTTGGTCGCCTGCGTCGCTTATTGCATATTCGTGCCGATTTGACCCGCCGCTTTACCGAGCTTCAGCCGGATGTTTTTGTCGGCATTGATGCGCCGGACTTCAATATCACCCTTGAAGGCAACCTGAAAAAGCAGGGCATAAAAACCATCCATTATGTCAGTCCGTCCGTCTGGGCGTGGCGACAGAAACGCGTTTTCAAAATAGGCAGATCCACCAATATGGTGCTGGCTTTTCTGCCTTTCGAAAAAGCGTTTTACGACAAGTTTAACGTGCCATGCCGTTTTATCGGGCATACGATGGCGGATGCTATGCCGCTGGACCCGGATAAAAACGCCGCGCGTGATGTGCTGGGAATCTCGCATGATGCACACTGCCTGGCGCTACTGCCCGGTAGCCGTGGCGCGGAAGTGGAGATGCTCAGCGCGGACTTCCTGAAAACCGCGCAGCTGCTGCGTCAGACCTATCCTGACCTTGAAGTTGTCGTACCGCTGGTGAACGCCAAACGCCGCGAGCAGTTCGAGCGCATTAAAGCTGAGGTTGCGCCGGAGCTTTCCGTGCATCTGCTCGACGGAATGGGACGTGAAGCGATGGTGGCCAGCGACGCCGCATTGCTGGCGTCTGGTACGGCGGCGCTGGAGTGTATGCTGGCGAAATGCCCGATGGTGGTGGGGTATCGGATGAAACCCTTTACCTTCTGGCTGGCGAAGCGCCTGGTAAAGACCGATTATGTTTCGCTGCCTAATCTGCTGGCGGGAAGAGAATTAGTCAAAGAGCTGTTGCAGGAAGAGTGTGAGCCGCATGCGCTTGCAGAAGCCTTGCTGCCGCTGCTGGCGAATGGCAAAACCAGCCATGCGATGCATGACACCTTCCGCGAGTTGCACCAGCAAATCCGTTGCAATGCCGATGAGCAAGCGGCGGACGCTGTCCTGGAGTTAGCACAATGATCGAATTTGTTTATCCGCATACGCAGTTGGTCGCGGGTGTGGATGAAGTTGGACGCGGCCCGCTGGTCGGCGCGGTGGTGACGGCCGCTGTGATCCTCGATCCGGCTCGCCCAATCGTGGGTCTCAATGATTCCAAGAAGCTCTCAGAAAAGCGCCGTCTGGTGCTGTATGATGAAATCAAAGAAAAAGCGTTAAGCTGGAGTCTGGGACGCGCGGAACCTCATGAAATTGATGAACTAAATATTTTGCACGCCACGATGCTGGCGATGCAGCGCGCCGTTGCCGGTTTGCATATTGCGCCGGAATATGTGCTGATTGACGGCAACCGCTGTCCGGCACTGCCCGTGCCCTCTATGGCGGTGGTGAAAGGCGACAGCCGTGTGGCGGAGATCAGCGCGGCATCTATTATTGCGAAAGTGACGCGCGATGCCGAAATGGCGGCGCTGGACGGTATTTTCCCACAGTATGGTTTTGCCCAGCACAAAGGGTATCCGACCGCTTTTCATCTGGCGGCGCTTGCTGAACATGGTGCGACGGAGCATCATCGACGTAGTTTTGCTCCTGTCAAACGCGCCCTGGGACTTGCGTCCTGATTCTTGTGCCGAGATTAAGTAAACGGGAATCTGAAGATGTCTGAACCACGTTTCGTCCACCTGCGGGTGCACAGCGACTACTCCATGATCGATGGGCTGGCGAAAACCGGGCCGCTGGTAAAAAAGGCGGCCGCGTTAGGCATGCCTGCGCTGGCGATCACCGATTTTACCAACCTTTGCGGTCTGGTGAAGTTCTACGGAACGGGCCACGGCGCAGGGATTAAGCCTATTGTTGGCGCTGATTTCCATGTTCGCGGCACTCCGCTGGGAGATGAACTCTGCCAGTTGACCGTGCTGGCGGCAAATAATACGGGCTATCAGAATCTTACTCTGTTGATCTCAAAAGCCTATCAGCGTGGCTATGGCGCAGAAGGGCCGGTGATCGACAGGGAATGGCTGACTGAATTAAAAGACGGTCTGATTTTGCTTTCCGGTGGCCGGATGGGCGATGTGGGCCGCAGTTTGTTGCGTGGCAACAGTGCGCTGGTGGACGAATGCGTCGCCTTCTATGAAGAACATTTCTCCGACCGCTACTATCTGGAGCTGATCCGCACGGGTCGGCAGGATGAGGAAACGTATCTGCATGCGGCGGTTGAGCTGGCGGAAACGCGTGGCTTGCCGGTTGTCGCAACGAATGATGTCCGCTTTATTAACAGCGAGGACTTTGACGCGCACGAAATCCGCGTGGCTATTCACGATGGTTTTACGCTCGACGATCCTAAACGCCCGCGTAACTACTCGCCGCAGCAATATATGCGTAGCGAAGACGAGATGTGCGAGCTGTTCTCCGACATCCCGGAAGCGCTGGAAAACAGCGTTGAGATTGCCAAACGCTGTAACGTGACCGTCCGTCTGGGCGAATACTTCCTGCCGCAGTTTCCGACGGGGGACATGACCACCGAAGACTTCCTGGTCAAGAAATCGAAAGAGGGTCTGGAAGAACGTCTCGAATTCCTGTTCCCTGACGAAGCGGTGCGTAAAGAGAAGCGTCCCCCCTATGACGAACGTCTGGACATTGAACTTCAGGTTATTAACCAGATGGGGTTCCCTGGCTACTTCCTCATCGTGATGGAGTTTATCCAGTGGTCGAAAGATAACGGCGTACCGGTAGGGCCGGGGCGCGGTTCCGGTGCGGGGTCGCTGGTGGCCTATGCGCTGAAAATTACCGACCTTGATCCGCTGGAATTCGACCTGCTGTTCGAACGTTTCCTTAACCCGGAACGTGTCTCCATGCCTGACTTCGACGTTGACTTCTGTATGGAGAAACGCGACCAGGTTATCGAACACGTAGCGGACATGTACGGCCGCGATGCGGTATCTCAGATTATTACCTTCGGTACGATGGCGGCGAAAGCGGTTATCCGCGACGTGGGGCGCGTGCTGGGGCATCCGTACGGTTTCGTGGATCGTATCTCGAAGCTGGTGCCGCCTGACCCGGGCATGACGCTGGCGAAAGCGTTTGAGGCGGAACCGCAACTGCCGGAAATTTACGAGGCGGATGAGGAAGTTAAAGCGCTGATCGATATGGCGCGCAAGCTGGAAGGCGTCACGCGTAACGCCGGTAAGCACGCCGGTGGCGTGGTTATCGCGCCGACCAAAATCACCGATTTTGCGCCGCTGTACTGTGATGAGGCCGGTCAGCACCCGGTAACGCAGTTTGATAAAAACGACGTGGAATACGCCGGGCTGGTCAAATTCGACTTCCTGGGGCTGCGCACGCTCACCATCATTAACTGGGCGCTGGAGATGATCAACGCCCGCCGCGAGAAGAATGGCGAATCGCCGTTGGATATCGCGGCGATCCCGCTGGATGACAAGAAAAGTTTCGACATGCTGCAACGCTCGGAAACCACGGCGGTCTTCCAGCTTGAATCCCGCGGCATGAAAGATCTGATTAAGCGTCTGCAACCTGACTGCTTTGAAGATATGATCGCGCTGGTGGCGTTGTTCCGCCCCGGCCCGTTGCAGTCGGGCATGGTGGATAACTTCATCGACCGTAAGCATGGCCGTGAAGAGATTTCCTATCCAGACGTGCAATGGCAGCATGAAAGCCTGAAACCCGTACTGGAGCCGACCTACGGCATCATCCTGTACCAGGAACAGGTTATGCAGATTGCCCAGGTGCTTTCCGGTTACACCCTTGGCGGCGCGGATATGCTGCGTCGTGCGATGGGTAAGAAAAAGCCGGAAGAGATGGCGAAACAACGTTCCGTCTTTGAAGAGGGCGCCAGAAAGAACGGCATCGACGGCGAGCTGGCGATAAAAATCTTCGACCTGGTGGAAAAATTTGCCGGGTACGGGTTTAACAAATCGCACTCCGCCGCCTATGCGCTGGTGTCTTACCAGACGCTGTGGCTGAAAGCGCACTACCCGGCAGAGTTTATGGCGGCGGTAATGACCGCCGATATGGACAACACCGAAAAAGTGGTCGGTCTGGTGGATGAATGCTGGCGCATGGGGCTTAAAATCCTGCCGCCGGATATCAATTCAGGGCTGTATCACTTCCACGTTAACGACGACGGCGAAATTGTTTACGGCATCGGCGCGATCAAAGGCGTGGGTGAAGGCCCGATTGAAGCTATCATCGAGGCGCGCAATAAAGACGGTTACTTCCGCGAACTGTTTGATTTATGCGCCCGCACGGACACGAAAAAGCTCAACCGCCGGGTACTGGAAAAACTGATTATGTCCGGGGCGTTTGACCGCCTTGGGCCGCACCGCGCCGCGCTGATGAACTCGCTGGGCGACGCGCTGAAAGCCGCCGATCAGCATGCCAAAGCGGAAGCGATCGGGCAGACGGATATGTTTGGCGTACTGGCGGAAGAGCCGGAACAAATTGAACAATCCTATGCCAGCTGCCAGCCGTGGCCGGAACAGGTGGTGCTGGACGGGGAACGTGAAACGTTGGGGCTTTACCTGACGGGACACCCTATCAATCAGTATTTAAAAGAAATTGAGCGCTATGTCGGAGGCTACCGGCTGAAAGACATGCATCCGACAGAACGTGGTAAAGTCACCACGGCTGCGGGGCTCGTGATTGCTGCAAGGGTTATGGTCACCAAGCGCGGCAATCGTATCGGCATCTGTACGCTGGATGACCGCTCTGGACGTCTGGAAGTTATGCTGTTTACCGACGCTCTGGATAAATATCAGCAATTGCTGGAAAAAGACCGCATACTTATCGTCAGCGGACAGGTCAGCTTTGATGACTTCAGCGGCGGGCTTAAAATGATGGCCCGTGAAGTCATGGATATTGACGAAGCCCGGGAAAAATATGCTCGCGGGCTTGCTATCTCGCTGACGGACAGGCAAATTGATGACCAGCTTTTAAACCGACTCCGTCAGTCTCTGGAACCCCACCGCTCGGGGACAATTCCAGTACATCTCTACTATCAGAGGGCGGATGCACGCGCGCGGTTGCGTTTTGGCGCGACGTGGCGTGTCTCTCCGAGCGATCGTTTGCTAAACGATCTCCGTGGCCTCATTGGTTCGGAGCAGGTGGAACTGGAGTTTGACTAATACAGGAATACTATGAGTCTGAATTTCCTTGATTTTGAACAGCCGATTGCAGAGCTGGAAGCGAAAATCGATTCTCTGACAGCGGTAAGCCGCCAGGACGAGAAACTGGATATTAATATCGATGAAGAAGTGCATCGTCTGCGTGAAAAAAGCGTAGAACTGACGCGCAAAATCTTTGCCGATCTTGGCGCATGGCAGGTTGCTCAACTGGCGCGCCATCCGCAACGTCCATACACCCTGGATTATGTTCGCCTGGCGTTTGATGAATTTGACGAACTGGCGGGCGATCGCGCCTATGCGGATGATAAAGCTATCGTCGGCGGCATCGCGCGTCTGGATGGTCGTCCAGTGATGATTATTGGTCATCAGAAAGGCCGTGAAACGAAAGAGAAAATCCGTCGTAACTTCGGCATGCCGGCACCTGAAGGGTATCGCAAAGCGCTGCGTCTGATGGAAATGGCTGAGCGTTTCAACATGCCGATCATTACCTTTATCGACACCCCTGGCGCTTACCCTGGCGTGGGCGCGGAAGAACGCGGTCAGTCTGAAGCGATCGCACGTAACCTGCGTGAAATGTCACGCCTGAGCGTACCGGTGATTTGTACCGTTATCGGCGAAGGGGGTTCCGGCGGCGCGCTGGCGATTGGCGTGGGCGATAAAGTGAATATGTTGCAGTACAGCACCTATTCCGTTATCTCCCCGGAAGGCTGTGCGTCCATTCTGTGGAAAAGCGCGGACAAAGCGCCGCTGGCTGCCGAAGCGATGGGTATTATTGCGCCGCGCCTGAAGGAGCTGAAGCTGATTGATTCTATCATTCAGGAACCGCTGGGTGGCGCGCACCGTAACCCGGAAGCGATGGCGGCTTCTCTGAAAGCGCAACTGCTGGCCGATCTCGCCGATCTCGACGTGTTGAGCAAAGACGATTTGAAAAACCGTCGTTATCAGCGCCTGATGAGCTACGGCTACGCGTAAACATCATCAATGCCTGATGGCGCTTGCGCTTATCGGACATGGAGTAAAAAGGGTCACATTTTGTGGCCCTTTTTTTTACCTGCGGTTTGACCAGGCTATGATTAGCTAAGGTTTTTCCAGGAGGAACGCATGAATATCATTGCCATCATGGGGCCGCATGGCGTTTTTTATAAAGACGAACCCATCAAGGAACTTGAGCTTGCCCTACAGTCGCAGGGGTTTCAGATTATCTGGCCGCAAAATAGCGTCGACCTGCTGAAATTCATTGAACACAATCCGCGAATCTGTGGCGTCATTTTTGACTGGGATGAGTACAGCCTCGATTTGTGTAGCGATATCAACCAGCTAAATGAATACCTGCCGTTGTATGCGTTTATCAATACGCATTCGACGATGGATGTCAGCGTGCATGATATGCGTATGGCACTGTGGTTTTTTGAATACGCGCTCGGCCAGTCAGAAGATATTGCAACCCGCATCCGCCAGTATACGAATGAATACCTTGATAACATCACGCCGCCGTTCACCCGGGCGCTGTTTACCTATGTGAAGGAAGGGAAGTATACCTTCTGTACGCCGGGGCATATGGCGGGAACGGCTTACCAGAAAAGCCCGATTGGCTGCCTGTTTTATGACTTCTTCGGGGGGAATACGCTAAAAGCGGATGTGTCTATTTCCGTGACCGAACTGGGGTCGCTGCTGGACCATACCGGGCCGCACCTGGAGGCGGAAGAGTATATTGCCCGCACCTTCGGCGCCGAGCAGAGTTATATGGTGACCAACGGCACCTCCACATCGAACAAAATTGTCGGCATGTACGCGGCGCCGTCGGGCAGCACGCTGCTGATTGACCGCAACTGCCATAAATCTCTCGCGCACCTGTTGATGATGAGCGATGTGGTGCCCCTCTGGCTGAAACCCACGCGCAACGCACTCGGTATTCTGGGGGGCATTCCTAAGCGTGAATTTACGCGTGAGAGTATTGAACATAAGGTTTCGGAAACGGCGCAGGCGCAGTGGCCGGTACATGCGGTTATCACCAACTCGACCTATGACGGCCTGCTGTACAACACCAACTGGATTAAACAAACGCTGGATGTCCCTTCGATCCATTTCGACTCGGCCTGGGTGCCCTATACCCATTTTCACCCGATTTATCAGGGGAAAAGCGGGATGAGCGGCGAGCGGGTGCCGGGAAAAGTCATCTTCGAAACGCAGTCGACGCATAAAATGCTGGCGGCGCTGTCTCAGGCATCGCTTATTCACATTAAAGGGGATTACGATGAAGATACCTTTAATGAAGCGTTTATGATGCACACCTCAACATCGCCAAGCTACCCCATCGTGGCGTCGATTGAGACGGCTGCGGCAATGCTGCGTGGCAATCCGGGTAAACGATTGATCAATCGCTCCGTGGAGCGGGCGCTTCATTTTCGCAAAGAGGTACAGCGGCTGCGCGAAGAGTCGGAAGGCTGGTTCTTTGATATCTGGCAACCGGAAGAGGTGGATGAAGCGGAATGCTGGCCCGTTGCGCCCGGCGAGGAGTGGCACGGTTTTACCGATGCGGATGCCGACCATATGTTTCTCGATCCGGTGAAAGTCACCATTTTGACGCCCGGTATGGATGAGCAGGGCAACATGAGCGAGGAGGGGATTCCCGCCGCGCTGGTGGCGAAGTTCCTTGATGAGCGTGGCGTGGTGGTAGAAAAAACCGGGCCTTATAACCTGCTGTTCCTGTTCAGTATTGGTATTGATAAAACCCGGGCGATGGGGTTGCTGCGCGGCCTGACGGAGTTTAAACGCGCTTACGATCTTAATCTGCGCATTAAAAATATGCTGCCGGATCTGTACGCCGAAGATCCAGATTTTTATCGTAATATGCGGATTCAGGATCTGGCGCAGGGTATCCATAAACTGATCCGCCAGCACGATCTTTCCGGGTTGATGTTACGGGCGTTCGACACATTGCCCGAAATGAAAATGACGCCGCATCAGGCCTGGCAGAGGCAGATAAAAGGCGAAGTGGAGACCATTGCGATTGATCAATTGGTGGGGCGTATTTCCGCCAGTATGGTGCTGCCGTATCCGCCTGGCGTGCCGTTGCTGATGCCGGGGGAGATGATCACCGAAGCGAGCCGTGCGGTACTCGATTTTCTGCTGATGCTGTGTTCCATCGGCCACCATTACCCTGGCTTTGAGACCGATATTCATGGCGCAAAACAGGATGAGGATGGCGTTTACCGAGTGAGAGTCTTAAAAACGGCATGATGGCTTGCCCTCGCGACGGCAAGGCGGGTAACGTGCTGATAACACATTAAGGAGACGCTATGCTGGGATTAAAACAGGTTCACCATATTGCGATTATCGCGACGGATTATGCGGCGAGCAAAACGTTTTATTGTGACGTACTGGGCTTCACGCTGTTGAGTGAAGCGTACCGGGAAGAACGTGATTCCTGGAAAGGCGACCTGGCGTTAAACGGGCAATATGTGATTGAGCTTTTTTCTTTTCCCTTCCCGCCTGCGCGACCGAGCCGACCGGAGGCCTGCGGTCTGCGGCATCTGGCGTTCAGCGTGGAAGACGTAGACAAAGCGGTAGCGCATCTGGAGGCGAACAACGTTAAATGCGAGCCGGTTCGCGTTGACCCGTTTACGAATAAACGTTTTACCTTTTTCAACGATCCAGACGGACTGCCGCTCGAACTGTATGAGCAGTAAAACTTGTCATCACGGTTTCTGCCCGGTAACGTGCCGGGCAGTGCCACAGTTAAGCAATGATCATGACAACACTCACCCTGAACGCCTCACTCCTGCCATACCGCCAGATTCTGGTGGCCTTTAGCGGCGGGCTGGATTCTACCGTACTGCTGCATCAACTGGTGCAATGGCGAGAACAGCAGCCTGATGTCACGCTGCGCGCCATCCATATTCATCATGGGTTAAGCTCTCATGCCGATAGCTGGGTGACGCATTGCGAGGCTGTGTGCCAGCAGTGGCAGGTGCCGCTGGTTGTCCGACGAGTGCAGCTTCAGGATGAGGGGTTGGGGATTGAGGCTCAGGCGCGCCAGGCGCGATACGCGGCCTTTGCGCAGGCGCTGCATCCCGGTGAAGTCCTGGTCACGGCCCAGCATCTTGACGATCAATGTGAAACGTTTTTGCTGGCGTTGAAGCGCGGCAGCGGCCCGGCGGGATTGTCCGCTATGGGGGAACGCTCGTCGTTTGCCGGAACGCAGCTGATCCGCCCGTTACTTGGGGAAACCCGTGCGGCGCTGGAGCAGTGGGCAAAACGCTATGCGCTGCGCTGGATTGAGGATGAAAGCAATCAGGATGATGCCTACGATCGTAATTTCCTGCGCCTTAGGGTGCTGCCGCTGCTGCAACAACGCTGGCCGCATTTTGCTGAAGCGACAGCCCGCAGCGCCGCGCTTTGCGCAGAACAGGAGCGCCTGCTGGATGAGCTTTTGGCAGAGGATTTAGCGGGCTGTATCACCGCTGATGGAGCATTGCAGTTAGCGCCGTTAATGGCGATGAGCGGCCCGCGACGTGCTGCGCTATTGCGCCGCTGGCTGGCCGCGAAGCATGCGCCGATGCCTTCCCGCGACGGGCTGGAACGTATCTGGCAGGAGGTGGCGCTGGCGCGTGAGGATGCCGCTCCCTGTTTGCGCTTTGGCGAGTACGACATTCGCCGTTATCAGTCACAACTATGGTGGATAAAATCCGTTACCGGCCAAAGCGCGACGGTGATCCCGTGGCCATCGTGGCAAACACCGTTATCGCTGCCCGTTGGACTTGGGACGGTGCGGCTCGTTCCAGGAGGCGACCTGCGCATGCCGCGTGCCGACGAGCCGGTTAGCATACGCTTTAAGGCATCTGGGTTACTGCATATTATCGGGCGTAATGGCGGGCGTAAGCTAAAGAAAATCTGGCAGGAGCTGGGCGTACCGCCCTGGCGGCGGGATACCACGCCGCTGCTGTTTTATGGCGAGACGTTGATTGCTGCCGCAGGTATTTTTGTTACCTGTGATGGTCTGGCGGAGGAGGGAGCAGGCGTCAGGCTGGAATGGAAGGAAGAGACGTCGTCATCACGTAATGCCTGATGGCGCTGCGCTTATCAGGCCTACGTATCGCATGGAAAGTAGGCCGGATAAGGTGCTTGCACCGCCATCCGGCAACAAAAGAATCAGGATTCGCTGACGATTACAGTACCGATTTTTGGATGACTGAAGCTGGTAATTTTGTCCAGACGCAGCTCGCGTGTTTCACCGGCGACATCCGCGATCAGATATTCCACGTTTTTGCGCGACACCAGATCGTTGGCTTTCGCCTGTAAAACTTCTCCATCCTTAAGTTCCAGCGTCAGTAACAGATGATGCTGGCAGGCGAGCTCAAGATTATCGTAATCATCGCAGTTGATGGGTTGATACGTTTCATTCATTGACATAATCGCTCACCAGTAAGTTCGCGGCAGCATATGCCGCCTTTTCCCTGACCGACTCTGAAAGGGCATCGTCTGCTGCCACTTCATTAAGCACTTTCAATACACAACCCAGCGCATCCGGGACATACCCTAAGTCTCCGCTGGCGATTTCCGCATACCGCTTGCGTATTAACTCACAATATTTTTCCACATGCCCTCCTGTCAGCACTCTGACTTAACCGTGGATGCAAGTCTAAGCCTACGAAGATAAACTCTGTTTAGCAAGGTGACTATAACATACCCATCCAGGCAATATCAGCAGGTTGACGGCGCAGGTATACGACATCCGTTAACAGCCTTTTGACGCAGATTTCGCTACAATGTGTCCCTGATTCGAAAGGAGTTCTCTCATGGCGCTTAAAGCGACGATTTATAAAGCCGTAGTCAATGTGGCGGATCTTGACCGCAACCAGTTTCTTGACGCGGCATTGACGCTGGCGCGTCACCCTTCTGAAACGCAGGAGCGCATGATGCTGCGCCTGCTGGCCTGGATTAAATATGCCGATGAGCGCCTACAGTTCACGCGTGGTCTGAGCGCAGAAGATGAGCCTGAGGCATGGCTGCGTAACGACCATCTGGGGATTGATTTATGGGTTGAGCTGGGGCTGCCGGATGAGCGCCGCATTAAGAAAGCCTGTACTCAGGCTGCGGAGGTTGCGCTGTTTGCCTATAATAGTCGTGCCGCGCAAATCTGGTGGCAGCAGAACCAGAGTAAATGCGCGCAGTACGCTAACCTGTCCGTGTGGTATCTGGATGATGAGCAACTGGCGAAACTGAGTGATTTTGCCGGCCGAACCATGACGTTGCAGGCAACGATTCAGGATGGCGCCATCTGGCTGTCAGATTCTCAGAATAATCTGGAAATTCATCTGACTGCATGGCAACAGCCTTCATGATTGTCATCTCCCGAAATGTCTCGATTCCCGACAATGAGCTGGAAATTACAGCCATTCGTGCGCAGGGAGCGGGTGGACAGCACGTTAATAAGACCTCAACGGCTATCCATTTGCGCTTTGACATTCGGGCCTCTGGCCTGCCAGAGTATTATAAGGAACGTTTGTTGGCTGCCAGCCATCATCTTATTAGCAGCGATGGCGTCATTATTATCAAGGCGCAGGAGTATCGCAGCCAGGAGCTCAACCGGGAGGCGGCTATCGCCCGGCTGGTGGCAGTCATCAAAGAATTAACCGCAGTGCAAAAAAGCCGACGGGCAACCCGCCCTACGCGCGCGTCGAAAGAACGCAGGTTGTCATCGAAGGCACAAAAATCCACAGTGAAGGCGCTTCGCGGTAGAGTTCGTCGTCCTCAGGAGTGACGAGCGGGGATAACATTTCATAAGGAATTTATGGTGAAAACAGCGATATTGTCAGTAGCGGCAGCATGCACGCTCTTTGCCTTGATTGGATGTAATAATCGTACTGAAGTGGAGGCGCTACAGCCGACGCAGACGGCAGAATTAAAACCGATGCAGCAAAGCTGGCGTGGCGTATTGCCTTGCGCAGACTGTGAAGGGATCGAAACCTCTTTGTTCCTGGAAAAAGATGGAACATGGGTGATGAATGAACGTTATCAGGGCGTTCGTGAAGAACCCTCTTCGTTTGCCTCGTATGGCACCTGGGCGCGTACAGCCGATAAACTGGTATTGACCGACAGCAAAGGCGAGAAGTCTTACTATCGTGCGAAAGGCGACGCTCTGGAAATGCTTGATCGTGAAGGTAATCCGATTGAGTCGCAGTTTAATTACACGCTTGAGTCGGTGTCTGCCAGTTTGCCCGTAACGCCAATGCCGGTGCGCGGCATGTATTTCTATATGGCGGATGCGGCGACCTTTACCGATTGCGCTACCGGGAAACGCATGCCGGTGGCGAACAATGCTCAGCTGGAACGTGATTATCTGGCGGCACGAGGCGCTGCGGAAAAACCGGTATTATTAACGGTGGAAGGTCACTTTACGCAGGAAGCCAACCCGGATACGGGCGCGCAGGTAAAAACGCTGGTGGCCGATAAAGAGATTAAATTCGTTCCTGGACAGGATTGTTCCAGCAAGTAATTGCGGTATCGACCCCGTCTGGACATTAAAAAACCCCGCTAATGCGGGGTTTTTTGTGTTTAGCCTTTGATGGCTTTCACCAGGAAATCGACGATCTCGCCAGTTTTAATCAACTGCTTCTCGCCGTTACGACGGTATTTGTATTCAATATCGTCGTTGTCCAGGTTACGGTCGCCCAGCACGATAGTGTGCGGGATGCCGATCAGTTCCATATCCGCGAACATGACGCCAGGACGCTCTTTACGGTCATCCATCAGCACTTCGATGCCTTGTGCGCGCAGTTCGCCGTACAGTTTTTCCGCCAGTTCCTGCACCCGGAAGGACTTGTGCATATTCATCGGCAGAATGGCAACCTGGAATGGCGCAATGGCGTCAGGCCATACGATACCGCGTTCGTCGTAGTTCTGCTCAATCGCCGCCGCCACCACGCGCGTTACCCCGATACCGTAGCAACCCATCGTCAGGATCTGGTTACGACCATCTTCACCCTGTACGGAGGCTTTCAGCGCTTCGGAATACTTGGTGCCCAGCTGGAAGATATGACCCACTTCGATGCCGCGTTTAATCAGCAGCGTGCCCTGGCCGTCCGGGCTTGGATCGCCTGCCACGACGTTACGGATATCGGCGACTTCTGGCGTCGCGACATCGCGATCCCAGTTGATGCCGAAGTAGTGCTTACCGTCGATGTTGGCGCCTGCCGCGAAATCGCTCATTACTGCAACGGTACGGTCGATCACCACCGGAACCGGCATATTTACCGGGCCGAGAGAACCCGGGCCGGCTTTCACCAGCGCACGAATCTCTTCTTCTGTGGCGAAGGTTAGCGGGCTGGCAACCTGCGGCAGTTTTTCCGCTTTCACTTCGTTCAGTTCGTGATCGCCACGTACCAGCAGAGCAACCAGCGGGTAGCTGCTTCCTTCAACCGCTTTCACCAGCAGCGTTTTGACGGTTTTCTCAATCGGCAGATTGAACTGCTCAACCAGCTCCGCGATGGTTTTCGCGTTTGGCGTATCAACCAGCGTCATCTCCTGGCTGGCAGCCGCGCGCGGCGCTTTCGGCGCAACGGCTTCGGCGAACTCAATGTTAGCCGCGTAGTCAGAAGAATCAGAGAAGATCACATCATCTTCACCGCTTTGCGCCAGTACCTGGAACTCGTGGGATGCGTTACCGCCGATAGACCCCGTGTCTGCCTGTACCGCGCGGAAATCCAGGCCCATACGGCTGAAGATTTTGCTGTAAGCGGCATACATCGCGTCGTAAGTTTCCTGTAGCGATTCCTGAGAGGTATGGAAAGAGTAGGCGTCTTTCATCAGGAACTCGCGGGAACGCATTACGCCGAAACGCGGACGTACTTCGTCACGGAATTTGGTCTGGATCTGGAAGAAGTTCAGCGGCAGCTGTTTGTAAGAGCTGAGTTCGTTACGAATCAGGTCGGTGATAACTTCTTCGTGAGTCGGGCCGAGTACGAACGGACGCTCGCCACGGTCAACAAAACGCAGCAGTTCCGGGCCGTACTGTTCCCAACGACCACTCTCTTGCCACAGGTCAGCAGGCTGAACCACTGGCATCGACACCTCAATGGCACCGGCGTTATTCATCTCTTCACGCACGATGTTTTCGACTTTTTTCAGGACGCGCAGGCCAGTCGGCAGCCAGGTATATAACCCGGAGGCGAGCTTGCGGATCATCCCGGCGCGCAGCATCAGCTGATGGCTGATAACCTCGGCGTCGGCAGGTGTCTCCTTCAGAGTGGAGAGCAGATATTGGCTAGTACGCATGTTGTTACGGTTCCAGTTGGACGATCGAACAGGCTCAACGCGAGCCTGACACAAAAAAAGTGATTTAGTTTACCAGCGAGAAAGGGATGTCAAAAGAGAAGGGCGTGAAATTAGCGGGGTTCCAGCGCAAAGACTTCAAAACCCTCTTCGGTGACGCGCCAGCGCACGTTGAAATCGTGCAGCCAGACGGCGTACGTTTTACCTGTCTCTTCACCTTTACGATAGGCGGGACGCGGATCTTGCGCCAGCACTTCGCCGATAAATGTTTTCAGTTGCGGGTAACGTTGTTCAAGCCGTGAAAGCTGTTGGTCAATGCTGGCCGTGAAGCTGACGTGCATCTCTGCCACAGGCGCCTGTTGCGCGTAGCTGGCCGTTGCGTCCGGTAATGACTCGGCAAACGGCAGGTAGGGTTTGATATCAATAACCGGCGTGCCATCAACCAGATCCAGACTGCCCAGCTTCAGGATGACTTTCTCTTTCTGACAGACAATCTCTTTCAATTCAACCAGCGACATGCCGACAGGGTTAGGGCGAAAGGTGGAGCGGGTCGCGAAGACGCCCATCCGGGCATTGCCGCCGAGACGGGGAGGGCGAACCGTCGGGCGCCATCCGCCCGCCATCGTCTGATGAAAGACGAAGATCACCCACAAATGGCTGAACGCTTCCAGACCGCGAACGGCATCGGCCTGATTATAGGGCGCAACAAGATGCAGTTCGCCGTCGGCGCTTTTTACCAGACCAGGCTGGCGCGGGACGGCGAACTTTTCTTTATAGGGGGAGCGAATAACGCCTATTTGCTCGAACTGAAAACTGCTCATTTAGCCGAGATGTTAAGGGCGGAACCGATGCAAACAGCCTGACGGTAGCAGCCTGGCGTTCCACTGGTGACTTCGCAGCTGTGCAGCAGTACAGCATTCGCCTTCATTTTAGAGGCGTTAATCTGCATGCGTTTACGTGCCGTCGGGATGCTCGGCGGGGAATCCTGATTAGATGCCTGGCAGGAGTCACCGCTGACTTCGCCAAGATCGCGGAACGGTTTACCCACTAACTCTTCGGCGTTGGTATAAATTCGGACCGGTGCGGCACGCGGCGCTTTCGGTTTTTCCGACTCCGCTTTTGGCGGGGTTGCGGTGCTTTGAACGGGTTCAACAGGGGATCTGCTTAGCATGGAACAACCGCCCAGCATGAGTGCCAATAAACAGATCGGTAAAGCACGCATAATATTTCCTCAATGAATGATCTAATCGTCAGATATTGAATCAGGAGCTTGCATAAATGACAAGACGGGCAAGCGCCCGTCCTGAATGATATTACAGATTGTGGAAACCGCCTAAAAATTACCAGCCTTTAACAGCACCGCCGTTGAAGACTTTATTCGCGGCTTCGTAGACTTCGTCAGACTGATAAGCCTGAACGAATTTCTTCACGTTCTCTGCGTCTTTATTGTCTTCACGCGTTACGATCAGGTTAACGTACGGGGAATCTTTATCTTCCACGAAGATACCGTCTTTTGCCGGCGTCAGGTCAATCTGGCTGGCGTAAGTGGTGTTAATCACGGCCAGGGCAATTTGCGCATCATCCAGAGAGCGCGGCAGTTGCGGTGCTTCCAGCTCAACAATTTTCAGGTTCTTCGGGTTTTCGGTCACGTCCAGAACGGTCGGCAGCAGGCCAACGCCATCTTTCAGTTTGATTAATCCTACTTTCTGCAACAGCAGCAGTGAACGACCAAGGTTAGTCGGATCGTTTGGTACGGCTACCTGAGAACCATCCTGTAGCTCATCAAGTGATTTGATTTTTTTGGAATAACCGGCAATCGGATAAACAAAGGTATTGCCAACGGCAACCAGCTTATAACCGCGATCTTTGATCTGCTGATCCAGGTACGGCTTGTGCTGGAAAGCGTTCGCGTCGATATCGCCTTTGCTTAACGCTTCGTTCGGTAATACGTAGTCGTTGAACGTCACCAGCTCAACATCCAGACCGTATTTTTCTTTCGCTACTTTTTGTGCGACTTCCGCAACCTGCTGTTCAGCGCCGACAATCACGCCCACTTTGATGTGGTTCGGATCTTTTTCATCCTGGCCGCAACCCACAAGTGCCAGAGAACCAATCAGGGCTCCCACTGCCGCAAAGGTTTTAAATTTGAACGCCATGCTTATTTCCTTAATGAGTCATTTGTGTTGTGTTTAATGTTACTTGTGCGTCACTGCCCGAACGATGCGATCGCCGGATAACTGAATTAAATAAACCAGAACGACCAGTAATACCAGCACCGTATTCATCACGGTAGCATTGTAGCCAATGTAACCATACTGATAGCCAATCTGACCGAGTCCGCCAGCGCCAACGGCGCCGCCCATAGCAGAGTAGCCCACCAGAGTGATCAGGGTAATGGTTGCGGCATTGACCAAACCCGGTAATGCTTCCGGCAGCAGCACCTTACGCACGATTTGTAGCGGCGTGGCCCCCATCGCACGGGAGGCTTCGATCAATCCGGTTGGGATTTCCAGCAATGCGTTTTCCACCATGCGGGCGATAAACGGCGCGGCGCCGACGGTTAACGGCACAATCGCCGCCTGCAAACCGATGGAGGTGCCGACAATCACACGGGTAAACGGAATCATCCATACCAGTAAGATAATGAACGGGATGGAACGGAAGATATTGACGACCGCAGAGAGTGTGCGGTAGAGCTTCGCGTTTTCAATAATTTGCCCTGGACGCGTAACGTACAGCAGTACGCCAACCGGCAGACCAATAACAAAACCAAAAAAGCCGGATACAAAAGTCATCGCCAGCGTTTCCCAGACGCCGCGCGCCAGTAACCACATCATCGCCTCAGACATAACCCAGTACCTCTACTTTCACATGGTGTTCCTGCAACCAGGCAATTGCGGCTTGCGTCTCTTCTTGCGTGCCGTGCATTTCCGTCAGCATAATGCCGAACTTCACGCCGCCTGCGTAATCCATCTGCGCGCTAATAATGTTGTTGTTCACATTGAAGCGGCGGGCCGTCTCAGACAGCAGCGGGGCGTCTACGGATTGTCCGGTAAATTCCATACGCAGCATGGGGACGCTGTCCGCATACGGCTCCGCTTTTAAACGTTCCAGATAATCTTCCGGGATATCCAGATGCAACGTGGACTGGATAAACTTCTGCGCCAGCGGCGTCTTTGGATGGGAGAACACTTCGCTGACCGTATCCTGCTCAATCAGTTCTCCGTTACTGATAACTGCGACACAATCGCAAATGCGCTTAACCACATCCATCTCATGAGTAATAAGAAGAATGGTCAGGCCAAGGCGACGGTTAATATCTTTCAGCAGTTCCAGAATCGAACGGGTCGTTGCCGGATCGAGTGCGCTGGTGGCCTCGTCGCACAGCAGGACTTTGGGATTGCTGGCTAATGCGCGAGCAATCGCCACACGCTGTTTCTGGCCGCCGGAAAGGTTGGCCGGGTAGCTGTCGTGCTTATCGCCGAGCCCTACCAGATCCAACAGCTCTGTGACGCGGCGTTTAATCTCGTCTTTCGGCGTATTGTCCAGTTCCAGCGGCAACGCCACGTTGCCAAAAACGGTACGTGAAGATAACAGGTTAAAATGCTGGAAAATCATGCCAATCTGGCGACGGGCTTTCGTCAACTCAGATTCAGAAAGGGTGGTCAGCTCCTGGCCGCCAACCAATACGCTCCCTTCCGTGGGACGTTCCAGCAGATTCACACAGCGAATGAGTGTGCTTTTACCGGCGCCGGAGGCACCAATAACGCCATAAATTTGTCCGGCAGGGACATGCAGGCTGACGTTGTTCAGCGCCTGAATGGTGCGAGTCCCCTGTTGGAACACTTTGGTGATATTCGAAAGTTTAATCATTGATTATTTATTATCGTAATTAAGTTAGCCGTGGCATTTTCTTCTGCCTGATACGGTCGAAGCCGTCAACAAAATGGATGTTAAGGCATCCAGACGTCTAAATCAATCAGGCTTTCGATGATGAGCACTTTCTTGCTCGCTGAAACATGCGATACTAACGGCACATGCCTTATTCAGGAGCTATAAAAGGTGGCAAAGTCCGTACCCGCAATTTTCCTCGACCGTGATGGCACTATTAATGTGGATCATGGTTACGTACATGAAATCGATGAGTTCGAGTTTATTGAAGGCGTCATTGACGCGATGCGTGAACTGAAAAAGATGGGCTTTGCGCTTGTCGTTGTTACCAACCAGTCTGGTATTGCGCGCGGTAAATTTACGGAAGCGCAGTTCGAGACGCTGACCGAATGGATGGACTGGTCGCTGGCGGACCGCGATGTCGATCTGGATGGCATCTATTATTGTCCGCATCATCCGCAGGGCAGCGTAGAAGAGTTCCGTCAGGCGTGTGATTGTCGTAAACCGCATCCCGGGATGCTTATCTCTGCGCGTGATTTTCTGCACATTGATATGGCCGCGTCTTATATGGTGGGTGACAAAATAGAAGATATGCAGGCGGCGGCAGCGGCAAATGTTGGTACGAAAGTATTGGTACGCACTGGTAAGCCCGTTACGCCCGAAGCAGAAAATGCGGCAGATTGGGTGTTAAATAGCCTTGCTGACCTGCCATCGGCGATAAGAAAGCAGCAAAAATAAGCGTTATGATTAAAAGATGAGCAGTTGAGATAAAAATGCATTTTTCCGCTTGTCTTCCTGAGACGACCCCCTATAATGCGCCTCCATCGACACGGCGGATGTGAATCACTTCACACAAACAGCCGGTTGATTAAAGAGAAAAATCCTG
>NZ_JAOWGM010000019.1:0-28511 GCF_030333125.1 Citrobacter sp. CK206 | reverse complement strand
GCATTCGACCAGATCGATAACGCGCCGGAAGAAAAAGCTCGTGGTATCACCATCAACACTTCTCACGTTGAATACGACACCCCGACTCGCCACTACGCGCACGTAGACTGCCCGGGCCACGCCGACTATGTTAAAAACATGATCACCGGTGCTGCGCAGATGGACGGCGCGATCCTGGTTGTTGCTGCGACTGACGGCCCGATGCCGCAGACCCGTGAGCACATCCTGCTGGGTCGTCAGGTAGGCGTTCCGTACATCATCGTGTTCCTGAACAAATGCGACATGGTTGATGACGAAGAGCTGCTGGAACTGGTTGAGATGGAAGTGCGTGAACTGCTGTCTCAGTACGATTTCCCGGGCGACGACACGCCGATCGTTCGTGGTTCTGCTCTGAAAGCGCTGGAAGGCGAAGCTGAGTGGGAAGCGAAAATCATCGAACTGGCTGGCTACCTGGATTCTTACATCCCGGAACCAGAGCGTGCGATTGACAAGCCGTTCCTGCTGCCGATCGAAGACGTATTCTCCATCTCCGGTCGTGGTACCGTTGTTACCGGTCGTGTAGAGCGCGGTATCATCAAAGTGGGCGAAGAAGTTGAAATCGTTGGTATCAAAGAGACTGCGAAGTCTACCTGTACTGGCGTTGAAATGTTCCGCAAACTGCTGGACGAAGGCCGTGCTGGTGAGAACGTAGGTGTTCTGCTGCGTGGTATCAAACGTGAAGAAATCGAACGTGGTCAGGTACTGGCTAAGCCGGGCACCATCAAGCCGCACACCAAGTTCGAATCTGAAGTGTACATTCTGTCCAAAGACGAAGGCGGCCGTCATACTCCGTTCTTCAAAGGCTACCGTCCGCAGTTCTACTTCCGTACAACTGACGTGACTGGCACCATCGAACTGCCGGAAGGCGTAGAGATGGTAATGCCGGGCGACAACATCAAAATGGTTGTTACCCTGATCCACCCGATCGCGATGGACGACGGTCTGCGTTTCGCAATCCGTGAAGGCGGCCGTACTGTTGGCGCAGGCGTGGTTGCTAAAGTTCTCGGCTAATCGCTGATAACATTTGACGCAATGCGCAATAAAAGGGCATCATTTGATGCCCTTTTTGCACGCTTTCACATCAGAACCTGGCTCATCAGTGATTTTTTTTGTCATAATCATTGCTGAGACAGGCTCTGCTGAGGGCGTTTAGTCCGAAACGCAACACAGAGCATTTCGGTTTGGATTGCCTCGCATACGCGGGGTGAAAATGTTTGTAGAATACTTCTGACAGGTTGGTTTATGAGTGCGAATACCGAAGCTCAAGGAAGCGGGCGCGGCCTGGAAGCGATGAAGTGGGTCGTTGTTGTCGCATTGCTGCTTGTGGCTATTGTGGGCAACTACCTCTATCGCGACATGATGCTGCCGCTGCGTGCGCTGGCCGTAGTAATTCTGATTGCTGCAGCGGGTGGTGTCGCGCTGTTGACGACAAAAGGTAAAGCAACCGTTGCTTTTGCCCGTGAAGCGCGTACCGAAGTCCGTAAGGTCATTTGGCCGACTCGCCAGGAAACATTGCACACCACGCTGATTGTGGCTGCGGTTACCGCAGTAATGTCACTGATCCTGTGGGGACTGGATGGTATTCTGGTTCGCCTGGTATCCTTTATCACTGGCCTGAGGTTCTGAGATGTCTGAAGCTCCTAAAAAGCGCTGGTACGTCGTTCAGGCGTTTTCCGGTTTTGAAGGCCGCGTAGCAACATCGCTACGTGAGCATATCAAATTACACAATATGGAAGAGTTGTTTGGTGAAGTCATGGTGCCGACCGAAGAAGTGGTCGAAATCCGTGGTGGCCAGCGTCGCAAAAGCGAGCGCAAATTCTTCCCGGGCTACGTCCTGGTTCAGATGGTGATGAACGACGCAAGCTGGCACCTGGTGCGCAGTGTTCCGCGTGTGATGGGCTTCATCGGCGGTACGTCTGACCGTCCGGCGCCAATCAGCGACAAAGAAGTTGATGCGATCATGAACCGTCTGCAACAGGTCGGTGATAAACCGCGTCCGAAAACGCTGTTTGAACCGGGTGAAATGGTTCGTGTTAACGACGGTCCGTTTGCTGACTTTAACGGCGTTGTTGAAGAAGTGGACTACGAGAAGTCCCGCCTGAAGGTGTCTGTTTCTATCTTTGGTCGTGCGACCCCGGTAGAACTGGACTTTGCCCAGGTTGAGAAAGCCTAAGCAGCGATCAAAAAAGCGGCGATTTAATCGTTGCACAAGGCGCGAGATTGGAATACAATTTCGCGCCTTTTGTTTTTATGGGCTTGGCCCGTAAAACGATTTTTTTATATCACGGGGAGCCTGTTTTCAGGCGTTATACCCAAACGAGGAAATTGCAATGGCTAAGAAAGTACAAGCCTACGTCAAGCTGCAAGTTGCAGCTGGTATGGCTAACCCGAGTCCGCCAGTAGGTCCGGCTCTGGGTCAGCAGGGTGTAAACATCATGGAATTCTGCAAAGCGTTCAACGCAAAAACTGATTCCATCGAAAAAGGTCTGCCGATTCCGGTTGTTATCACCGTTTACGCTGACCGTTCTTTCACCTTCATTACCAAAACGCCTCCGGCAGCAGTTCTGCTGAAGAAAGCGGCTGGTATTAAGTCTGGTTCCGGCAAGCCGAACAAAGACAAAGTAGGTAAAATTTCCCGCGCTCAGCTGCAGGAAATCGCGCAGACCAAAGCTGCCGACATGACTGGTGCCGACATTGAAGCGATGACTCGCTCCATCGAAGGTACTGCACGTTCCATGGGCCTGGTAGTGGAGGACTAAGAAATGGCTAAACTGACCAAGCGCATGCGTGTGATCCGTGAGAAAGTTGATGCGACCAAACAGTACGACATCAACGAAGCTATCTCTCTGCTGAAAGAACTGGCCACTGCTAAGTTCGTAGAAAGCGTAGACGTTGCCGTTAACCTCGGCATCGACGCGCGTAAATCTGACCAGAACGTACGTGGTGCAACTGTACTGCCGCACGGTACTGGCCGTTCTGTTCGCGTAGCCGTATTTACCCAGGGTGCAAACGCTGAAGCTGCTAAAGCTGCTGGCGCTGAACTGGTAGGTATGGAAGATCTGGCTGAACAGATCAAGAAAGGCGAAATGAACTTTGACGTTGTTATTGCTTCCCCGGATGCAATGCGCGTTGTTGGCCAGCTGGGCCAGGTTCTGGGTCCGCGTGGCCTGATGCCGAACCCGAAAGTGGGTACTGTAACGCCTAACGTTGCTGAAGCGGTTAAGAACGCTAAAGCTGGTCAGGTTCGTTACCGTAACGACAAAAACGGCATCATCCACACCACCATCGGTAAAGTGGATTTTGACGCTGACAAACTGAAAGAAAACCTGGAAGCTCTGCTGGTTGCGCTGAAAAAAGCAAAACCGACTCAGGCAAAAGGCGTGTACATCAAGAAAGTTAGCATCTCCACCACCATGGGTGCTGGCGTTGCCGTTGATCAGTCCGGTCTGACTGCGACTGTGGCGAACTAATATTCGCCTTTACGTGGGCGGTGATTTTGTCTACAATCTTACCCCCACGTTTCTGTTGAAATAAACAGAACTCTATGCGAGTCATTTGAATTGTAGCAGCTAACGCGGCTACGGTTCAAAGGGCGAAGTCATAGACAAGATTTGTTCGTTGGAGCCTGGCCTATCCAGGCCTCCGTCGAAGACCGCAGGTGTTTCGTAAGAAACTTAATGCCCTGCGTAGACGGTGACAGAACGCTAAGATTATTTTTTATACTCTGGCTTGTTTCTGCTCACCGTATTAAGACGCTCTCCTCGTTGAGGAGAGTGAAGTGAGTTCCAGAGCATGAGCTCTGGCAAACATCCAGGAGCAAAGCTAATGGCTTTAAATCTTCAAGACAAACAAGCGATTGTTGCTGAAGTCAGCGAAGTAGCCAAAGGCGCGCTGTCTGCAGTAGTTGCGGATTCCCGTGGCGTAACTGTAGATAAAATGACTGAACTGCGTAAAGCAGGTCGTGAAGCTGGCGTTTACATGCGTGTTGTTCGTAACACCCTGCTGCGCCGCGTCGTTGAAGGTACTCCGTTCGAGTGCCTGAAAGACACGTTTGTTGGTCCGACCCTGATTGCATACTCTATGGAACACCCGGGCGCTGCTGCTCGTCTGTTCAAAGAGTTCGCGAAAGCGAATGCAAAATTTGAGGTCAAAGCCGCTGCCTTTGAAGGTGAGCTGATCCCGGCGTCTCAGATCGACCGCCTGGCAACTCTGCCGACCTACGAAGAAGCAATTGCACGCCTGATGGCAACCATGAAAGAAGCTTCGGCTGGCAAACTGGTTCGTACTCTGGCTGCTGTACGCGATGCGAAAGAAGCTGCTTAATCGCAGTTATCTTTATAACGCATCCGCTTACGTATAAACTTATTCTGATATTCAGGAACAATTTAAATGTCTATCACTAAAGATCAAATCATTGAAGCAGTATCCGCTATGTCCGTAATGGACGTTGTAGAACTGATCTCTGCAATGGAAGAAAAATTCGGTGTTTCCGCTGCTGCTGCTGTAGCTGTAGCTGCTGGCCCGGTTGAAGCTGCTGAAGAAAAAACTGAATTCGACGTAATTCTGAAAGCTGCTGGCGCTAACAAAGTTGCTGTTATCAAAGCAGTACGTGGCGCGACTGGCCTGGGTCTGAAAGAAGCTAAAGACCTGGTAGAATCTGCTCCGGCCGCTCTGAAAGAAGGCGTGAGCAAAGATGACGCTGAAGCTCTGAAAAAATCTCTGGAAGAAGCTGGCGCTGAAGTTGAAGTTAAATAAGCCAACCCTTCCGGTTGCAGCCTAAGAAATTAGGCTGATGGCTGGTGACTTTTTAGTCACCAGCCTTTTTGCGCTGTAAGGCGCCAGTAGCGTTTCACACTGTTTGACTACTGGTTGTCCTGACAATGCTTGTTTCTATCGACGACTTAATATACTGCGACAGAACGCCCGTTCTGTGTAAATCGCAATGAAATGGTTTAAGCGTGATAGCAACAGGCATTGCGGAAAGTATTCCATTTTCCGGTCAACAAAATAGTGTTGCACAAACTGTCCCTCCGCAGGACAGATGGGTCGACTTGTCAGCGAGCTGAGGAACCCTATGGTTTACTCCTATACCGAGAAAAAACGTATTCGTAAGGATTTTGGTAAACGTCCACAAGTTCTGGATGTACCTTATCTCCTTTCTATCCAGCTTGACTCGTTTCAGAAGTTTATCGAGCAAGATCCTGAAGGGCAGTACGGTCTGGAAGCTGCATTCCGTTCCGTGTTCCCGATTCAGAGCTACAGCGGTAATTCCGAGCTGCAATACGTCAGCTACCGCCTTGGCGAACCGGTGTTTGACGTTCAGGAATGTCAGATCCGTGGCGTGACCTATTCCGCACCGCTGCGCGTAAAACTGCGTCTGGTGATCTACGAGCGCGAAGCGCCGGAAGGCACCGTAAAAGACATTAAAGAACAAGAAGTCTACATGGGCGAAATTCCGCTCATGACCGACAACGGTACTTTCGTTATCAACGGTACTGAGCGTGTTATCGTTTCCCAGCTGCATCGTAGCCCGGGTGTCTTCTTCGACAGCGATAAAGGTAAAACTCACTCTTCCGGTAAAGTACTGTATAACGCACGCATCATTCCTTACCGTGGTTCATGGCTGGACTTCGAGTTCGATCCGAAAGACAACCTGTTTGTCCGTATCGACCGTCGTCGTAAACTGCCTGCGACCATCATTCTGCGTGCACTGCAATACACCACTGAACAGATCCTGGACCTGTTCTTTGAGAAAGTGATCTTCGAGATCCGCGACAACAAGTTGCAGATGGAACTGGTGCCGGAACGCCTGCGTGGTGAAACCGCCTCCTTTGACATCGAAGCCAACGGCAAAGTGTACGTCGAAAAAGGTCGTCGCATTACTGCGCGCCACATTCGCCAGCTGGAAAAAGACGATATCAAACATATCGAAGTTCCGGTTGAGTACATCGCGGGTAAAGTGGCGTCTAAAGACTACGTTGACGAATCAACTGGCGAGCTGATCTGCGCAGCGAACATGGAGCTGAGCCTGGATCTGCTGGCGAAGCTGAGCCAGTCTGGCCACAAGCGTATCGAAACGCTGTTCACCAACGATCTGGATCACGGCCCGTACATTTCTGAAACGGTACGCATCGACCCGACCAACGATCGTCTGAGCGCGCTGGTAGAAATCTACCGCATGATGCGCCCGGGTGAGCCGCCGACTCGTGAAGCGGCTGAAAGCCTGTTTGAGAACCTGTTCTTCTCCGAAGACCGCTATGACCTGTCTGCGGTTGGTCGTATGAAGTTCAACCGTTCTCTGCTGCGCGACGAAATTGAAGGTTCCGGTATCCTGAGCAAAGACGACATCATTGACGTGATGAAGAAGCTCATTGATATCCGTAACGGTAAAGGCGAAGTCGATGATATCGACCACCTCGGCAACCGTCGTATCCGTTCCGTAGGCGAAATGGCGGAAAACCAATTCCGCGTTGGCCTGGTGCGTGTTGAGCGTGCGGTGAAAGAGCGTCTGTCTCTGGGCGATCTGGATACCCTGATGCCTCAGGACATGATCAACGCCAAACCGATTTCTGCGGCAGTGAAAGAGTTCTTCGGCTCCAGCCAGCTGTCTCAGTTTATGGACCAGAACAACCCGCTGTCTGAGATTACGCACAAACGTCGTATCTCCGCACTCGGCCCAGGCGGTCTGACCCGTGAACGCGCAGGCTTCGAAGTTCGAGACGTACACCCGACCCACTACGGTCGCGTATGTCCTATCGAAACGCCTGAAGGTCCGAACATCGGTCTGATCAACTCCCTGTCCGTGTACGCACAGACTAACGAATACGGTTTCCTTGAGACTCCGTATCGTAAAGTCACCGACGGCGTGGTGACTGACGAAATTCATTACCTGTCTGCTATCGAAGAAGGTAACTACGTTATCGCTCAGGCGAACTCCAACCTGGATGACGAAGGCCACTTTGTAGAAGATCTGGTTACCTGCCGTAGCAAAGGCGAATCCAGCTTGTTCAGCCGCGACCAGGTCGACTACATGGACGTTTCCACTCAGCAGGTGGTTTCCGTCGGTGCGTCCCTGATCCCGTTCCTGGAACACGATGACGCCAACCGTGCATTGATGGGTGCGAACATGCAACGTCAGGCGGTTCCGACTCTGCGCGCTGATAAGCCGCTGGTTGGTACCGGTATGGAACGTGCTGTTGCCGTTGACTCCGGTGTAACTGCGGTTGCTAAACGTGGCGGTACTGTTCAGTACGTGGATGCGTCCCGTATCGTTATCAAAGTTAACGAAGACGAGATGTACCCGGGCGAAGCAGGCATCGACATCTACAACCTGACCAAATACACCCGCTCTAACCAGAACACCTGTATCAACCAGATGCCGTGTGTTTCTCTGGGTGAGCCGGTTGAGCGCGGCGACGTGCTGGCTGACGGTCCGTCCACCGATCTCGGTGAACTGGCGCTGGGCCAGAACATGCGCGTAGCGTTCATGCCGTGGAACGGCTACAACTTCGAAGACTCCATCCTCGTTTCCGAGCGTGTTGTCCAGGAAGACCGTTTCACCACCATCCACATTCAGGAGCTGGCCTGTGTGTCCCGTGACACCAAGCTGGGGCCGGAAGAGATCACCGCTGATATCCCGAACGTGGGTGAAGCTGCGCTCTCTAAACTGGATGAATCCGGTATCGTTTACATCGGTGCGGAAGTGACCGGCGGCGACATTCTGGTTGGTAAGGTAACGCCGAAAGGTGAAACCCAGCTGACGCCAGAAGAGAAACTGCTGCGTGCGATCTTCGGTGAGAAAGCGTCTGACGTTAAAGACTCTTCTCTGCGCGTACCAAACGGTGTTTCCGGTACGGTTATCGACGTTCAGGTCTTTACTCGCGATGGCGTAGAAAAAGACAAACGTGCGCTGGAAATCGAAGAGATGCAGCTGAAGCAGGCGAAGAAAGACCTGTCTGAAGAATTGCAGATCCTCGAAGCTGGCCTGTTTAGCCGTATCCACGCTGTGCTGGTTTCCGGTGGCGTTGAAGCTGAGAAGCTCGACAAACTGCCGCGCGATCGCTGGCTGGAACTGGGCCTGACCGACGAAGAGAAACAAAATCAGCTGGAGCAACTGGCTGAGCAGTACGACGAACTGAAACACGAGTTCGAGAAAAAGCTCGAAGCGAAACGCCGCAAAATCACTCAGGGCGACGATCTGGCACCGGGCGTGCTGAAGATTGTTAAGGTATATCTGGCGGTTAAACGCCGTATCCAGCCTGGTGACAAGATGGCAGGTCGTCACGGTAACAAGGGTGTAATTTCTAAGATCAACCCGATCGAAGATATGCCTTACGATGAAAACGGCACGCCGGTAGACATCGTACTGAACCCGCTGGGCGTACCGTCTCGTATGAACATCGGTCAGATTCTGGAAACCCACCTGGGTATGGCTGCGAAAGGTATCGGCGATAAGATCAACGCCATGCTGAAACAGCAGCAGGAAGTCGCGAAACTGCGCGAATTCATCCAGCGTGCGTACGATCTGGGCGCTGACGTTCGTCAGAAAGTTGACCTGAATACCTTCAGCGATGAAGAAGTTCTGCGTCTGGCTGAAAACCTGCGCAAAGGTATGCCGATCGCAACGCCGGTGTTCGACGGTGCGAAAGAAGCGGAAATTAAAGAGCTGCTGAAACTGGGTGACCTGCCGACTTCCGGCCAGATCACGCTGTTTGACGGCCGTACCGGTGAACAGTTCGAACGTTCGGTAACCGTAGGTTACATGTACATGCTGAAACTGAACCACCTGGTCGACGACAAAATGCACGCTCGTTCCACCGGTTCCTACAGCCTGGTTACTCAGCAGCCGCTGGGTGGTAAGGCGCAGTTCGGTGGTCAGCGCTTCGGGGAGATGGAAGTGTGGGCGCTGGAAGCATACGGCGCAGCATACACCTTGCAGGAAATGCTCACCGTTAAGTCTGATGACGTGAATGGCCGTACTAAGATGTATAAGAACATCGTGGACGGCAACCATCAGATGGAACCGGGCATGCCAGAATCCTTCAACGTATTGTTGAAAGAGATTCGTTCGCTGGGTATCAACATCGAACTGGAAGACGAGTAATTCTCGCTCAAACAGGTCACTGCTGCTGGGGTAATACCCGGCAGCGGAATGTGCTAACTCCGACGGGAGCAAATCCGTGAAAGACTTATTAAAGTTTCTGAAAGCGCAAACTAAAACCGAAGAGTTTGATGCGATCAAAATTGCTCTGGCTTCGCCAGACATGATCCGTTCATGGTCTTTCGGTGAAGTTAAAAAGCCGGAAACCATCAACTACCGTACGTTCAAGCCTGAGCGTGACGGCCTTTTCTGCGCCCGTATCTTCGGGCCGGTAAAAGATTACGAGTGCCTGTGCGGTAAGTACAAGCGCCTGAAACACCGTGGTGTGATCTGTGAGAAGTGCGGCGTTGAAGTGACCCAGACTAAAGTACGCCGTGAGCGTATGGGCCACATCGAGCTGGCGTCCCCGACTGCTCACATCTGGTTCCTGAAATCTCTGCCGTCTCGTATCGGCCTGCTGCTCGATATGCCGCTGCGCGATATCGAACGCGTGCTGTACTTCGAATCCTATGTGGTTATCGAAGGCGGTATGACTAATCTGGAACGCCAGCAGATCCTGACTGAAGAACAGTATCTGGACGCGCTGGAAGAGTTCGGTGACGAATTCGACGCGAAGATGGGTGCGGAAGCTATTCAGGCCTTGCTGAAGAGCATGGATCTGGAGCAAGAGTGTGAAACTCTGCGCGAAGAGCTGAACGAAACCAACTCCGAAACCAAGCGTAAAAAGCTGACCAAGCGTATCAAACTGCTGGAAGCGTTCGTTCAGTCTGGTAACAAACCAGAGTGGATGATCCTGACCGTTCTGCCGGTTCTGCCGCCAGATCTGCGTCCGCTGGTTCCGCTGGATGGTGGTCGTTTCGCAACGTCGGATCTGAACGATCTGTATCGTCGCGTGATCAACCGTAACAACCGTCTGAAACGTCTGCTGGATCTGGCTGCGCCGGACATCATCGTACGTAACGAAAAACGTATGTTGCAGGAAGCGGTTGACGCCCTGCTGGATAACGGTCGTCGCGGTCGTGCGATCACCGGTTCTAACAAACGTCCTCTGAAATCTTTGGCCGACATGATCAAAGGTAAACAGGGTCGTTTCCGTCAGAACCTGCTCGGTAAGCGTGTTGACTACTCCGGTCGTTCTGTCATTACCGTAGGTCCATACCTGCGTCTGCATCAGTGCGGTCTGCCGAAGAAAATGGCGCTGGAGCTGTTCAAACCGTTCATCTACGGCAAGCTGGAACTGCGTGGTCTCGCCACCACCATCAAAGCCGCGAAGAAAATGGTTGAGCGTGAAGAAGCTGTCGTTTGGGATATCCTGGACGAAGTTATCCGCGAACACCCGGTACTGCTGAACCGTGCGCCAACACTGCACCGTTTGGGTATCCAGGCATTTGAACCGGTACTGATCGAAGGTAAAGCTATCCAGCTGCACCCGCTGGTTTGTGCGGCATATAACGCCGACTTCGATGGTGACCAGATGGCTGTTCACGTACCGCTGACGCTGGAAGCCCAGCTGGAAGCGCGTGCGCTGATGATGTCTACCAACAACATCCTGTCCCCGGCGAACGGCGAACCTATCATCGTTCCGTCTCAGGACGTTGTATTGGGTCTGTACTACATGACCCGTGACTGTGTTAACGCCAAAGGCGAAGGCATGGTGCTGACTGGCCCGAAAGAAGCTGAGCGTATTTATCGCGCTGGCCTGGCCTCTCTGCATGCGCGCGTTAAAGTGCGTATCACCGAATACGAAAAAGATGCTAACGGCGAATTCGTAGCGAAAACCAGCCTGAAAGACACGACTATCGGCCGTGCCATTCTGTGGATGATCGTACCGAAAGGTCTGCCTTTCTCCATCGTCAACCAGGCGCTGGGTAAGAAAGCCATCTCTAAAATGCTGAACACCTGCTACCGTATTCTGGGCCTGAAACCGACCGTTATTTTTGCGGACCAGACGATGTACACCGGCTTTGCTTATGCAGCGCGTTCAGGTGCATCCGTTGGTATCGACGATATGGTTATCCCGGAGAAGAAACACGAGATCATCTCCGAAGCGGAAGCCGAAGTTGCTGAGATCCAGGAACAGTTCCAGTCTGGTCTGGTAACAGCGGGCGAACGCTATAACAAAGTTATCGATATCTGGGCTGCGGCGAACGATCGTGTATCCAAGGCGATGATGGATAACCTACAGACTGAAACCGTGATTAACCGTGACGGTCAGGAAGAGCAGCAGGTTTCCTTCAACAGCATCTACATGATGGCCGACTCCGGTGCGCGTGGTTCTGCGGCACAGATTCGTCAGCTTGCTGGTATGCGTGGTCTGATGGCGAAGCCGGATGGCTCCATCATTGAAACGCCAATCACCGCGAACTTCCGTGAAGGTCTGAACGTACTCCAGTACTTCATCTCCACTCACGGTGCGCGTAAAGGTCTGGCGGATACCGCACTGAAAACAGCGAACTCCGGTTACCTGACTCGTCGTCTGGTTGACGTTGCGCAGGATCTGGTGGTAACTGAAGACGACTGCGGTACTCACGAAGGTATCCTGATGACTCCGGTTATCGAGGGTGGCGACGTTAAAGAGCCGTTGCGCGATCGCGTACTGGGTCGTGTGACTGCTGAAGACGTACTGAAGCCGGGCACCGCAGATATTCTGGTTCCGCGCAACACGCTGCTGCACGAACAGTGGTGTGACCTGCTGGAAGAGAACTCTGTTGACGCCGTTAAAGTGCGTTCCGTTGTATCCTGTGACACCGACTTTGGTGTATGTGCGCACTGCTACGGTCGTGACCTGGCGCGTGGCCACATCATCAACAAAGGTGAAGCTATCGGCGTTATCGCGGCACAGTCCATCGGTGAGCCGGGTACACAGCTGACGATGCGTACGTTCCACATCGGTGGTGCGGCATCTCGTGCGGCTGCTGAATCCAGCATCCAGGTGAAAAACAAAGGTAGCATCCGTCTGAGCAATGCGAAGTCGGTTGTGAACTCCAGCGGTAAACTGGTTATCACCTCCCGTAACACCGAGCTGAAACTGATCGACGAATTCGGTCGTACCAAAGAGAGCTATAAAGTGCCTTACGGCTCTGTTATGGCGAAAGGTGATGGCGAGCAGGTTGCCGGCGGCGAAACCGTTGCAAACTGGGACCCGCACACCATGCCGGTTATCACCGAAGTAAGTGGTTTCGTCCGCTTTACTGACATGATCGACGGCCAGACCATTACTCGTCAGACTGACGAGCTGACCGGTCTGTCTTCTCTGGTGGTCCTGGATTCCGCAGAGCGTACTACGGGTGGTAAAGACCTGCGTCCGGCGCTGAAAATCGTTGATGCTCAGGGTAACGACGTTCTGATTCCTGGCACCGATATGCCTGCGCAGTACTTCCTGCCGGGTAAAGCGATTGTTCAGCTGGAAGATGGCGTACAGATCAGCTCTGGTGACACCCTGGCGCGTGTTCCGCAGGAATCCGGCGGTACCAAGGATATTACCGGTGGTCTGCCGCGCGTTGCTGACCTGTTCGAAGCGCGTCGTCCGAAAGAGCCGGCAATCCTGGCTGAAATCAGCGGCATCATTTCCTTCGGTAAAGAAACCAAAGGTAAACGTCGTCTGGTTATCACCCCGGTAGACGGTAGCGAGCCGTACGAAGAGATGATTCCGAAATGGCGTCAGCTCAACGTGTTCGAAGGTGAACGTGTAGAACGTGGTGACGTGGTTTCCGATGGCCCGGAAGCGCCGCACGACATTCTGCGTCTGCGTGGTGTTCATGCTGTTACTCGTTACATCGTTAACGAAGTACAGGACGTATACCGTCTGCAGGGCGTTAAGATTAACGATAAACACATCGAAGTTATCGTTCGTCAGATGCTGCGTAAAGCCACCATCGAAAACGCAGGTAGCTCCGACTTCCTGGAAGGCGAGCAGGTTGAATACTCCCGCGTCAAGATCGCTAACCGCGACCTGGAAGCGAACGGCAAAGTGGGTGCAACGTTCTCCCGCGATCTGCTGGGTATCACCAAAGCGTCTCTGGCAACCGAGTCCTTCATCTCTGCGGCATCGTTCCAGGAGACCACGCGTGTCCTGACCGAAGCAGCCGTTGCGGGTAAACGCGACGAACTGCGTGGCCTGAAAGAGAACGTTATCGTGGGTCGTCTGATCCCGGCAGGTACCGGTTATGCGTACCACCAGGATCGTATGCGCCGCCGTGCTGCGGGTGAACTCCCGGCTGCACCGCAGGTGACTGCTGAAGATGCGTCTGCCAGCCTGGCAGAACTGCTGAACGCAGGCCTGGGTGGTTCTGATAACGATTAATCGTTGCTGACCATAATAAAAAACCCGCTTCGGCGGGTTTTTTTATGCCTGATGGCGCTTTGCTTATCAGGCCTACGGATATGGGGTGGACTTGTAGGCCGCCTGATAGCGCTTTGCTTATCAGGCCTACGGATACGGGGTGAACTTGTAGGCCGGATAAGGCGTAGCCGCCATCCGGCAACGGGTCTGCGGTACGCTTTAATTCACCAGCGGCAACCGACGATAAAGCTCAATCATATCCCCCGCCAAATCCTGAATAACCATCGCGTTCATCAGATGATCCTGGGAATGAACGGTGATCAGATTAACAGGCAGTTTTCCGGTTCCTTCATCAATCCCAATCAGCTTTGTCTGGATGCCGTGTGCCAGTTTGACAAACTCGTGCGACTCTTCCATCGCTTTCTCGGCGCCAGCAAAATCGCCTTTTCGCGCCAGTTGCAACGCGGTCAGTGCCGAACTACGGGCTGCGCCTGCGTTGACCAGCAGCTCCATGATGATCGTCTCTAACTCTTCCATGCTATTACTCCATGAGCTTGAGGGCTTTTTCCAGCACGGCATCGCCTTTCATCATGCCGTAATCCATCATGTCGATAACCGCGACCTTTTTACCTAAGGGGTCGGCAAGCGCCTGCAATTTCGCCTGTTCATACTTGACCTGAGGGCCAAGCAAAACAATATCCGCAGTGGCGATGTTTTCTTTAAATTCAGCCACCGGAACAGCTTTGATACTGACTTCAACCCCTTTCTTCTGAGCGGCGTCTTTCATCCGTTGCACCAGCATGCTGGTGGACATCCCGGCGGCACAGCATAAAACGATATTCTTCATAATCGGCTCTCACGGTTCCCTTGGTTCTTCATCTTTAGCCTGTGGCCGGGGGGAGAACAACCGTCTTAAAGTGAATGTGTGTAAAGCATCACACAAAAAATGAAACCGGTTGCAGTAATCCGATGGGGTCTGCAAAGACCGTCTGACCAGATGTGAAGGCAGGGCGAAATGAGGAAGGAATTTTTCGCCCTGGTCAGCGTCCGCTGCCGACCATGACAACATAAAAAAACGGGAGCCTGACGACAATCTCCCGTTTTTTGTATTACGCACCGGTGCGCAAAAAAATTACGCCGTATCACATTCGTGCATTATGTTTGCGAAGCACGCCCCAGATAACTATCCCAGTCTTTCCAGACGGGCTGTAACCCCTGTGCGGTCAGTGCATTAGCAACGGCTTCCGGTCGGCGATCGTCATGAGGAGAAAATTGCTCCAGCTCGGGATGATTATCGGCATAGCCGCCTGGCTGCGTTTTTGAAAATGCGCTGACGTTATTAATCGCCAAAGGAATAACGTGATCGCGAAACCACGGCGATTCGCGCGTTGAGAGCGACAGCTCAATCTCCGGCGCCAGCAGACGAAATGCGCAAATGGTTTGCACCAACTGGCGCTCATCCATGATGGAGGCGGGTTCGACGCCGCCAGTACACGGTCGCAGGCGAGGGAAGGAGATAGAGTAGCGGCTCTGCCAGTAATGCTTCTGCATCCAGAGCAGATGCTCGGCTACCATGTAGCAGTCCACACGCCAGCTATCAGACAGCCCAATCAACGCGCCGAGACCAATTTTGTCGATACCTGCCCGACCCAGCCTGTCCGGGGTTTCCAGCCGCCAGAAGAAATCCTGCTTTTTCCCTTTCAGATGGTGTTGTGCGTAAATCGCCTCATGGTAGGTCTCCTGGTAGACCATCACGCCGTCAAGCCCCAGCGTTTTTAACTCGCTATACTCTTCTTCCGCCAGCGGCTGCACTTCCATCTGGAGTGAAGAAAACTGGCGGCGGATAGCGGGCAAATGACGACGAAAATAGTCCATGCCGACTTTGGCCTGGTGCTCGCCAGTGACCAGCAGGAGATGCTCAAAACCCAGCTCGCGAATCGCCTCGCATTCACGGCCTATTTCTGTTTCATCCAGCGTCTTGCGCTTAATGCGGTTACTCATTGAAAAGCCGCAGTAAGTGCAGTCGTTGGCGCACAGATTAGAGAGATACAGCGGCACATAAAAGCTGACGGTATTGCCAAAGCGCTGACGGGTAAGGCGCTGCGCACGTTGGGCCAACGGCTCCAGATAGTCGCTGGCGGCGGGTGAAAGCAGCGCCATCATGTCGTCGCGGCTAAGTTGCGTGGCGTTAAGCGCCCGTTCCACATCGGCGGCGGTTTTGCTGTTGATGCGCAGGCGAATATCGTCCCAGTCCAGCTGTTGCCAGCGGTCGGTGAACGTTTTCATGCCGAAGCCTCCAGAAATCCGGTGAGCGGGCTGGTAGCCTGAGCGTAGCTGCTGCGTGTTCCGGGTACGGCCCGACGCGCCATAACTCCGGCTTCAACCGCCAGGCGAAAGGCCTGCGCCATCATCACCGGATCATCCGCTACCGCAATCGCCGTATTCACCAGTACCGCGTCGGCGCCCATTTCCAGCGCCTGTGTGGCGTGGCTGGGAACGCCAATACCGGCATCGACCACCACCGGAACGGTGGCCTGTTGGATGATGATCTCCAGCATCGCGCGCGTCTCCAGCCCCTGATTTGAACCAATGGGCGCACCGAGCGGCATGACGGCGGCGCAGCCAACCTCCTCAAGACGTTTGCACAACACCGGGTCGGCGCCGCAGTAGGGCAGCACGACGAACCCCTGTTTTACCAGCGCTTCTGCGGCTTTCAGCGTTTCGACAGGGTCCGGCAGCAGCCAGCGCGCGTCGGGGTGAATCTCCAGTTTCAGCCAGTGTGTGCCCAGGGCTTCCCGCGCCAGTTGCGCGGCGAAGATGGCTTCTTCCGCTGTTTTCGCACCGGAAGTATTGGGAAGCAGCGTTACCCCGGCATCAATAAGCGGCGCCAGAATCGCGTCATTGTGCTGGCGTAAATCCACGCGTTTCATCGCCAGCGTGACCAGCTGGCTGCCGGAAGCGCGAATCGCCTCGACCATCAGCTGTGAAGAGGCAAATTTCCCCGTGCCGGTGAACAGATGTGAATCAAACGTTTTATCTGCAATACGTAACATATCAACCCCCTGCAATAACCTGAAAAAGCAGGATCTGGTCGCCTTCCTGCACGATTTGCTGTTCCCACTGTTCACGCGGCAGGATCTGTTGATTCAGCGCCAGCGCCGCCCCTGGTTTCAGTTGGTTAAGCTGAGTGAGCAGATCGATAACGGACAGGCCGTCAGCGCACTGCATAGGTTCATCATTGAACTGAATCTGCATGACGCCCTCCGCATACCGGACAACCGCTGGCGCGATGCAATGCCAGACTGCGCCACTGGCTGGTTTTGGCATCGAATAACCGCAACTCGCCGCCGGGGATGTCCATCCCGCTCAGTAACTTGATGGCTTCCAGCGCCTGTAATGTTCCCATCACGCCGACAACGGGGCCGACGATCCCTGCCGTGCGGCAGTTGCGTTCCGGTTCTTCATCATCCGGCCACAGGCAGCGGTAGCAGCCCTGTTCCCAGGGCGGCGTCAGCACCATCAACTGGCCGCCAAAGCCGACGGCGCTGGCGGTAATGAGTGGAGTATCCAGCGCGACGCAGGCGGCGTTGATCTCCTGACGGGTCGCCATGTTGTCGGTACAGTCGAGCACCACATCGGCGCGCTCAACCGCATGGCGGAGCGCATCGCCAGTGAGGCGCTGCTGTAACGCCAGCAGTTCAATATCCGGGTTCAGCCGCGCCAGCCGCTGCTTTGTCACCAGGGATTTAGGGCGGGCAATATCATCTGTGGTGAACAGGATTTGCCGTTGCAGATTGCTCAGATGCACTTCGTCATCGTCGGCTAAAACCAGCGTACCGATGCCAGCGCCCGCCAGATAGAGCGCCGCAGGGGAACCCAAACCGCCCAGCCCGACAATCAGAACCCGGCTGGCAAGCAATTTTTGCTGTCCTTCAATGGCGATATCGCCGAGCAAAATTTGTCGGCTGTAGCGCATAAAGTCGCGATCATTCATCGCCAGCCCCCGCGATTGCCAGTAACTGCGCCGTTGCTTCGCGCCAGTCTTCCGCCCGGGTAATGGCGCTGACGACGGCAATACTGCCCACGCCGGTTTTCAGCACCGGCGAGGCGCGTTCGAGGCTGATCCCGCCGATGGCAACGGTGGGGTAATCGCCAAGACGTTCAATATGGCGCGCCAGCTGCTCCAGTCCTTGCGGCGCGGACGGCATCTGTTTGGTTTGCGTCGGGAATACGTGGCCGAGTGCGATATAAGACGGTCTGGCCGCCAGCGCTATGTCGATTTCCATGTCATCGTGGGTGGAAACGCCTAAGCGCAGCCCGGCAGCCTGAATCGCCTTCAGGTCGGTGGTTTCCAGATCTTCCTGACCGAGATGCACCCCGTAAGCGTTGTGCTTGATCGCCAGTCGCCAGTAGTCATTGATGAACAGGCGGGCATTGTAGCGGCGGCCCAGTGAGATAGCGGCTGATACGTCGTCCTCCACCTCTTCGTCGCGCTTGTCTTTGATACGTAGCTGGAGGGTGCGGACACCCGCTTCCAGCAAGCGTTCGATCCATTGCACGCTATCAACGACCGGATAAAGCCCCAGGCGGAAAGGCACCGCCGGGAAATCGGGCTGATACATTATGCCTCCTCCTTCCTGAGATAGATTTCACCGCCTTTGGCGCGGAAGTTTTCTGACATATCCGCCATTCCTACCTCGATGGTCTGCGCCGCCGCGTAGTCGCGGACTTCCTGGCTGATCTTCATTGAGCAGAATTTGGGGCCGCACATGGAACAGAAGTGCGCCACTTTACCGGATTCCTGCGGCAGGGTTTCGTCGTGGTAGGCGCGGGCGGTGAACGGGTCAAGCGCCAGGTTAAACTGGTCTTCCCAACGGAATTCAAAGCGGGCTTTCGACATGGCGTTATCGCGGATTTGCGCGCCAGGATGGCCTTTTGCCAGGTCGGCGGCATGCGCCGCGATTTTGTAGGTGATCAGCCCCTGTTTCACATCCTCTTTGTTCGGCAGGCCGAGGTGCTCTTTTGGCGTTACGTAGCAGAGCATGGCGCAGCCAAACCAGCCAATCATTGCCGCGCCAATGCCGGAGGTGAAGTGGTCGTAGCCCGGCGCAATATCGGTGGTCAGTGGCCCTAAGGTGTAGAACGGCGCTTCGTGGCAGTGTTCCAGCTCTTCGGTCATGTTACGGCGGATCATCTGCATCGGTACGTGGCCAGGGCCTTCAATCATCACCTGCACGTCGTACTCCCAGGCAATTTTGGTCAGCTCGCCCAGCGTGTGCAGCTCGGCAAACTGCGCTTCGTCGTTCGCATCCTGAATCGATCCCGGACGCAGACCGTCGCCCAGCGACAGCGAGACATCGTAAGCGGCGCAGATCTCGCAGATTTCGCGGAAGTGCTCGTAGAGGAAGTTTTCTTGATGGTGAGAGAGGCACCATTTCGCCATGATCGAACCGCCGCGCGAGACGATACCGGTCAGACGTTTTGCGGTCATTGGCACATAGCGCAGCAGCACACCCGCATGGATGGTGAAGTAGTCTACCCCTTGCTCGGCCTGCTCCAGCAGCGTGTCGCGGAAGGCTTCCCAGGTGAGATCTTCGGCGATCCCGTTCACTTTCTCCAGCGCCTGATAGATCGGCACGGTGCCGATCGGTACCGGGCTGTTACGCAGGATCCACTCGCGAGTTTCGTGAATATAGCGACCGGTTGAGAGGTCCATCACCGTATCTGCGCCCCAGCGCGTCGACCACACCAGTTTTTCCACCTCTTCTTCAATGGAGGAAGTGACCGCTGAGTTGCCGATATTGGCGTTGACCTTCACCAGGAAGTTGCGTCCGATGATCATCGGTTCGGATTCCGGGTGGTTGATGTTGGCCGGGATAATCGCGCGACCGGCGGCCACTTCGTCACGAACAAATTCCGGCGTGATGTTTTCCGGCAGGCGCGCGCCAAACCCAACGCCTGGATGCTGCTGGCGTAACACATCGCCGCGAATGCGCTCACGACCCATGTTTTCACGAATAGCGATGAACTCCATTTCCGGGGTTACAATCCCCTGACGCGCATAATGCAGTTGCGTTACGCACTTGCCCGCTTTGGCGCGCTTCGGCGTGAGCAGCCCCGTAAAACGCAGCTCGTCCAGTCCATCATCGGCCAGACGTTCTTTGGTGTACGCCGAGCTACGGTCGGTCAATTCTTCGCTGTCTGCACGAGCCTCAATCCAGGGCTGACGCAGTTTTGCCAGCCCCTGCTGAACGTTAATGGCGACATCAGGATCGCCATAGGGGCCAGAGGTGTCATAGACCGGGATGGCTTCGTTCTCTTCGTATTGCGGATTATCTTTGCCGCCGCCGATGAGCGTGGGGCTTAGCTGGATTTCACGCATCGGAATGCGGATGTCCGGTTGTGAGCCGGTAATATAAATACGTTTTGAGTTCGGAAAGGCGGTGCCTTCCAGGGTGTCGATAAAGTGTTGGGCCTGGGCGCGTTGTTCGCGGCGAGTCAATTTTGTTGCAGACATAGCTCATTCCAAAAAGTGAAGGACGTGGCTTGTCAGACGACGGATGGAGTAATGGATGCGCGTTGCCCGTACAGGTTGACGCATAAAGCAGTTTACTCTTGTTCCCTTCGCAGGTATTAGCCTGATCAGGTTCCGCGGATCCCGAATTAACGGTCTCAGCCTGTGTTTTCACACACGGCACTCCGACAAGATGTAACCCCGGCGACGGGGCAATGGATGTAAATTACTCGTTACTGATTCATAACTCAAGCAGGCCGTGCAATTCCGCTTTCATCCTGGGCATTAAGCGTTAGATTATTGTCGAAGGCCAGCAGGATGAGTTTATCTTCCAGCGTAAACCGCGCTTCCAGCGCTTCGCCGATGTCGGAGAGCACTTGCTGAAATTCCGCATAATTATCGTGATCGATCGCGTTCTCCAGGCTGGAGTCGTAATATTCCATGATCTGTTGAGTATTGGCTTCCAGCAATGAATGGAGGCGCGTTGCGGTCGAACGCGGGTTTCCCTCTTCCATTTCACGGATAATGTGTTCATAAATACTGAAGTGTCCGGCGGAAAGGTAGTCGACCAGGCCCTGACAAAAATCATCCAGCGCTTTTTCATTCAGCCGCATGTACGATTCTTTGCCAGGCTTAATGCCAACCAGATTGTAGTAAGCCACGAGCAGGTGCTTACGTACATGTAGCCAGCGATCAACCAGTTTATTACTTCCTTCGACGTGTTCCGTCAGGCTTTCCAGCTGGTTTAGCATGATTGACTCCGCAAGTTTAGATTTAAAACTGCTCACCTGAAAAATGTAAATATAATGTTAACAACATGCCAGTGAAGCAAAGGTAGTGCAAGAGCTATGGATCGTATTATTGAAAAATTAGATCACGGTTGGTGGATCGTCAGTCACGAGCAAAAATTATGGTTGCCTCGTGGAGAATTGCCATATGGCGAAGCGACAAATTTCGATCTTGTGGGGCAGCGCGCACTCCTGATTGGCGAGTGGGAAGGGGAGCCTGTCTGGCTGGTGTTACAGCATCGTCGGCATGATATGGGGTCGGTACGGCAGGTCATCGATCGGGACGTTGGCCTGTTTCAACTGGCGGGGCGGGGCGTGCAGCTGGCGGAATTTTACCGTTCGCACAAATTCTGCGGTTACTGCGGCCACCCCATGTACCCAAGCAAGACCGAATGGGCGATGCTGTGCAGCCACTGCCGCGAGCGTTACTATCCGCAGATTGCTCCCTGCATTATTGTCGCCATCCGGCGCGCCGATTCCATTTTACTGGCCCAGCATACGCGCCATCGCAACGGTGTTCATACGGTGCTGGCCGGGTTTGTGGAAGTGGGGGAGACCTTAGAGCAGGCGGTCGCGCGCGAAGTGATGGAAGAGAGCGGCATCAAAGTGAAAAATTTGCGTTACGTGACCTCACAGCCCTGGCCGTTCCCGCAATCGCTGATGACGGCGTTTATGGCGGAGTATGACAGCGGCGAGATTGTCATCGACCCGAAAGAGCTGCTGGAGGCGGGCTGGTATCGCTATGACGATCTTCCGTTATTGCCGCCGCCGGGCACGGTGGCGCGTCGTTTGATCGAAGATACTGTGGCAATGTGTCGGGCTGAGTATGAGTGATGGTACACTGGCACCCTGACGCAATGAAGGAACTGCAAAATGACCGAACTGAAGAACGATCGTTATCTGCGTGCGCTGCTGCGCCAGCCCGTTGATGTTACCCCGGTATGGATGATGCGCCAGGCAGGCCGCTATCTGCCGGAGTACAAAGCCACCCGCGCACAAGCAGGCGATTTTATGTCGCTGTGCAAAAATGCTGAGCTGGCGTGCGAAGTCACGCTACAACCGCTGCGGCGCTACCCGCTTGATGCGGCGATCCTCTTCTCGGACATTCTGACCATCCCGGATGCGATGGGGCTGGGACTCTATTTTGAGGCCGGGGAAGGCCCGCGCTTTACTTCGCCAGTCGCCTGTAAAGCGGATGTCGATAAGCTACCGATTCCTGACCCGGAAGACGAACTGGGCTACGTGATGAACGCGGTGCGTACGATTCGCCGCGAGTTGAAAGGTGACGTTCCGCTGATCGGTTTTTCCGGCAGCCCGTGGACGCTGGCGACTTACATGGTGGAAGGCGGCAGCAGCAAAGCCTTTACCGTCATCAAAAAAATGATGTATGCCGATCCGCAGGCGCTGCATGCGCTGCTCGATAAGCTGGCGAAAAGCGTCACTCTGTACCTCAACGCGCAGATTAAAGCGGGCGCGCAGTCGGTCATGATTTTCGACACCTGGGGCGGCGTGCTGACGGGGCGCGATTACCAGCAGTTCTCGCTGTATTACATGCATAAAATCGTTGATGGTCTGCTGCGGGAAAACGACGGTCGCCGTGTACCGGTCACGTTATTCACCAAAGGTGGCGGCCAGTGGCTGGAGGCGATGGCGGAAACCGGGTGTGATGCGTTAGGCCTCGACTGGACAACCGATATTGCCGACGCGCGCCGTCGCGTGGGCCATAAAGTGGCGCTACAGGGCAATATGGACCCGTCCATGCTCTATGCGCCACCGGCGCGCATTGAAGAAGAAGTGGCGACGATTCTCGCCGGATTTGGCCAGGGTGAAGGCCACGTCTTTAATCTTGGACACGGTATCCACCAGGATGTACCACCGGAGCACGCGGGCGCATTTGTTGATGCGGTACACCGCTTGTCTGAACAGTACCACCGCTAAGGAGTCATTATGGATCTCGCGTCGCTACGCGCTCAACAAATTGAACTCGCCTCGTCGGTGATCCGCGAGGATCGCCTTGATAACGATCCGCCGGATCTGATCGCCGGGGCGGATGTTGGGTTCGAGCAGGGCGGGGAAGTGACGCGAGCGGCGATGGTGCTGTTGACGTATCCAGCGCTTGAGCTGGTGGAATACAAAGTGGCGCGTATCGCCACTACCATGCCGTATATTCCCGGCTTCCTCTCCTTTCGCGAGTATCCTGCGCTGTTGGCGGCGTGGGAACAGCTGTCGCAAAAACCGGATTTAGTCTTTGTCGATGGGCACGGTATCTCCCACCCGCGTCGTCTGGGGGTGGCAAGCCACTTTGGATTGATGATGGATGTACCCACCATTGGCGTAGCGAAAAAACGGCTGTGCGGCAAGTTTGAGCCACTTTCCGCCGAACCTGGCGCGCTGGCTCCGCTGATGGACAAAGGCGAGCAGTTAGCCTGGGTCTGGCGCAGTAAAGCGCGCTGTAACCCGCTGTTTATCGCGACCGGACATCGCGTGAGTACCGACAGCGCGTTGGCGTGGGTGCAGCGCTGTATGCAAGGCTACCGTCTGCCGGAACCGACGCGCTGGGCGGATGCGGTGGCATCAGAGCGTCCGGCGTTTGTGCGCTGGCAAGCAAATCACCGCTGATTCAGGTACACTGCGGCTCATTTCTGATTTCGAGAATTCAACATGTTACAAAACCCGATTCATCTGCGTCTGGAACGCCTGGAAAGCTGGCAGCACGTCACCTTTATGGCTTGTTTGTGCGAGCGTATGTATCCGAACTATGCCATGTTCTGTCAGCAGACGGGTTTTGGCGATGGGCAGGTGTACCGCCGAATCCTGGATCTCATCTGGGAAACGCTGACGGTGAAAGATGCGAAGGTCAATTTTGACAGCCAGCTGGAAAAGTTTGAGGAAGCGATTCCGGCTGCTGACGATTTTGATCTGTACGGCGTTTACCCGGCGATTGATGCCTGCGTTGCATTAAGCGAGTTAATGCATTCTCGTCTCAGTGGCGAAACGCTGGAACATGCCATTGAGGTCAGTAAGACATCCATTACCACGGTTGCGATGCTGGAAATGACTCAGGCTGGTCGAGAAATGACCGATGAAGAGCTCAAAGAAAACCCGGCTGTTGAACAGGAATGGGACATTCAGTGGGAAATATTCCGACTTTTGGCCGACTGCGAAGAACGCGATATTGAGCTGATAAAAGGGCTTCGGGCAGACCTGCGCGAGGCCGGTGAGAGCAATATCGGTATAAATTTTGAGCAATGACACCAGAAAACGTGATTTAACGCCTGATTTGTCGTGCCTGGAGGCTTCCCTTCCGCCCCCCGTCTGGTCTACATTTGGGGGGCGAAAAAAAGTGGCTATCGGTGCGTGTATGCAGGAGAGTGCTTTTCTGGCATTTCCGTCGCACTCGATGCTTAGCAAGCGATAAACACATTGTAAGGATAACTTATGAACAAGACTCAACTGATTGATGTAATTGCAGACAAAGCAGAACTGTCCAAAACCCAGGCTAAAGCTGCTCTGGAATCCACTCTGGCTGCTATTACTGAGTCTCTGAAAGAAGGCGATGCTGTACAACTGGTTGGTTTCGGTACCTTCAAAGTGAACCACCGCGCTGAGCGTACTGGCCGCAACCCGCAGACCGGTAAAGAAATCAAAATCGCTGCAGCGAATGTACCGGCGTTTGTTTCTGGTAAAGCACTGAAAGACGCAGTTAAGTAATTCGCGTGGCAGTGAACAGTTTTAATGAAGGGGCGCTCTCGCCCCTTTTGTCTGTCTGGCGTCGTATGCTGACGTTGGCAGGCGCGCTGTTGCTGTCCGCTTGTAGCCATAACACGACGCTTCCACCGTTTACGGCCAGCGGTTATGTTGACGACCAGGGTGCGGTACGCATCTGGCGTAAAGATTCCAGCGATGGCGTCCATCTGCTCTCGGTCTTTAGCCCGTGGCGTAACGGCAGCACCACAACCAGCGAATACCGCTGGCAGGGCGACATGCTCTCCCTGATTGAACTCAATATTTACAGCAAACCTTCTGAACATATTCGCGCACGCTTCGACGATCATGGCGAGCTCAGTTTTATGCAGCATGAAGTCGACGGGCAGAAGCAGCAGCTTTCCAGCGACCAGATCGCCTTATACCGCTATCGCGCCAATCAGATCCGCCAGACCAGTGACGCATTGCGTCAGGGGCGCGTTGTGCTGCGTCAGGGACGCTGGCATGCAGACCGTACGGTAACTACCTGCGAAGGCGAAACATTGAAACCAGACCTGGATGCATGGGCTATCAGCCACATAGAGCGACGTCAGCTGCGTTCATCGATAGAGGTGAGTGTGGCATGGCTGGAGGCGCCTGATGGCTCTCAGCTGCTGCTGGTGGCCAATGAAGACTTCTGCCACTGGCAACCTATAGAGAAGACGTTCTGATGATTGCCGGATGGCGGCTTGCGTCTTATCCGGCCTACAGTTGTTCTCCATAGGCCGGATAAGAGGTGTCAGCGTTAGTTTTGCTCGCGTTCGATCGCGCGCCAGCCGATATCTTTGCGGCTAAAGCAGTTATCCCAGCGGATATCTGCCATCAGCGCGTAGGCACGCTGCTGTGCTTCGGCAACGGTATGGCCTAGCGCAGTGGCGCACAGTACGCGACCGCCGCTTGTTACGACCCGGTCATCTTCCGCCAGTTTGGTGCCGGCATGGAATACCTTACCGTCCGCCACCTCTTCCAGCGGCAGACCGTGGATCACATCGCCTGTGCGGTAGTCGCCCGGATAACCGCCAGCCGCCATCACCACGCCGAGCGATGCGCGCTCATCCCATTCAGACGTTTTCTCGTCCAGCTTACCGTCGCAGGCAGCCAGACAAAGTTCAACCAGATCGGATTTCATACGCAGCATGATTGGCTGGGTTTCCGGGTCGCCAAAGCGGCAGTTGAATTCGATAACTTTCGGGTTGCCCTGTTTATCGATCATCAGCCCAGCGTACAGGAAGCCGGTATAAGTATTGCCTTCCGCCGCCATGCCTTTTACGGTTGGCCAAATGATGCGCTCCATCGTGCGCTGATGAACCTCGTCGGTCACCACCGGTGCCGGGGAGTAAGCGCCCATACCGCCGGTATTCAACCCGGTATCGCCATCGCCGACGCGTTTGTGATCCTGGCTGGTGGCCATTGGCAGCACATGTTCGCCATCGACCATCACGATGAAGCTCGCTTCTTCACCGTCGAGGAACTCTTCGATCACGATACGGTGTCCCGCGTCGCCAAACGCGTTACCCGCCAGCATGTCATGAACTGCGGCTTCGGCCTCGATCAGCGTCATCGCCACAATCACGCCTTTCCCGGCAGCCAGTCCGTCGGCTTTAATGACGATCGGCGCGCCTTTCTCACGCAGGTAAGCCAACGCGGGTTCGATCTCCGTGAAGTTCTGGTACTCCGCCGTCGGAATCTGGTGACGAGCGAGGAAATCCTTGGTGAAGGCTTTGGAGCCTTCCAGCTGTGCGGCGCCTTCGGTTGGGCCAAAGATTTTCAGGTCTGCGGCGCGGAAAGTATCCACCACGCCTTTCACCAGCGGCGCTTCCGGGCCGACGATGGTCAGATCGATCTTCTCGTTCTGGGCAAAGCTCAGTAGTGCCGGAATATCCGTGACGCCAATAGCGACGTTTTGCAGCGCCGGTTCCAGCGCTGTTCCGGCGTTACCTGGCGCGACATACACGGTTTCAACCTGCGGTGATTGCGCCGCTTTCCACGCCAGGGCGTGTTCGCGCCCGCCGTTGCCGATTACTAATACTTTCATTGTCTGCTCCGTGAATTAATGGCGGAAGTGACGCATGTCGGTGAAGATCATCGCGATGCCGTGTTCGTCAGCGGCGGCAATGACTTCATCATCACGGATGGAGCCACCGGGCTGGATCACGCAGCTCACGCCAACGGCGGCCGCAGCATCAATACCGTCGCGGAACGGGAAGAACGCGTCAGAGGCCATTGCGGAACCTTTTACTTCCAGGCCTTCATCGCCCGCTTTAATACCGGCGATCTTCGCGGAATAAACGCGGCTCATCTGGCCCGCGCCAATACCGATAGTCATATTCTCTTTCGCGTACACAATCGCGTTGGATTTCACAAATTTTGCTACTTTCCAGCAGAACAGCGCGTCACGCAGTTCCTGCTCGCTCGGCTGACGTTTGGTTACCACGCGCAGTTCGCCTTCGGTCACCATACCCAGGTCACGATCCTGAACCAGCAGGCCGCCGTTAACGCGTTTGAAGTCCAGGCCCGGCACACGCTGTGCCCACTGGCCGCAGGTCAGGACGCGCACGTTCTGTTTGGCGGCGGTAATCTTCAGGGCGTCTTCAGATGCGGAAGGCGCAATGATCACTTCAACAAACTGACGGGAGATGATGGCCTGTGCCGTTTCGGCATCCAGTTCGCGGTTAAACGCGATGATGCCGCCGAATGCGGAGGTCGGGTCAGTCTTGTATGCGCGATCGTAAGCGTCGAGAATAGAAGTGCTTACCGCCACGCCACACGGGTTAGCGTGCTTCACGATGACGCAGGCGGGCTCGCTGAACTCTTTCACACACTCCAGCGCCGCGTCGGTATCGGCGATGTTGTTGTAGGAGAGCGCTTTGCCCTGTACCTGCTGTGCGGTCGCAACAGATGCTTCTTGCACATTCTCTTCTATATAGAAGGCTGCCTGCTGGTGGCTGTTTTCGCCGTAGCGCATATCCTGCTTCTTAATGAAGTTCAGATTCAGGGTACGCGGGAAGCGGCCAGCGGCCTCTTTGCTTTCACCGTGATATGCCGGAACCATGCTGCCGAAGTAGTTGGCAATCATGCTGTCGTAGGCGGCGGTGTGTTCGAAGGCTTTAATGGCGAGATCGAAGCGGGTATCAAGGGTCAGTGAACCGTCGTTGCTATCCATCTCTTTAATAATGGCGTCGTAGTCGCTGCTCTTTACAACGATAGCGACATCTTTATGGTTCTTGGCAGCGGAGCGCACCATGGTCGGGCCGCCGATATCAATGTTTTCTACGGCATCTTCCAGCGAGCAACCTTCACGAGCGACGGTCTGGGCGAATGGGTATAGGTTAACAACAACCATATCGATTGGCGCGATACCGTGTTGTTCCATAATTCCGTCATCCTGACCACGGCGACCGAGAATACCGCCGTGTACTTTCGGATGCAGGGTCTTCACGCGTCCATCCATCATTTCCGGGAAACCGGTGTAATCGGAAACTTCGGTCACCGGCAGACCTTTATCTGCTAACAGACGGGCAGTGCCCCCTGTAGACAGCAGCTCCACACCGCGTGCGGAAAGTGCCTGGGCGAATTCGACGATACCGGCCTTATCAGAAACACTGAGCAGAGCGCGGCGGACTGGACGACGTTGTTGCATGGTAAATCCCCTGGATTTGACTATTACAGAGAGCGTTAGCTGAATTTTTCGTGAAAAACTCAGCTAACGCCCCTTACGGGGCATCCTTGTTTTGCGGTGGCATTGTAACGAAAACGTTTGCGCAACGCTCGCGAATTTTTCTTTTTCCATTCGATACCCTTTTATTCCTGTATTGAGCGCGTCTTTATTAAGGAGAGATTCAGGAAATGATCGCCAGGATTGTGGATAACTCTGTGTGTAAAAGGGTATAAGGCGGGGTTTTGCTGGGGAATGCAGCAGTCAGTCATTTTTCTGTCATTTTTCTATTGCGGCCTGCGGAGAACTCCCTATAATGCGCCTCCATCGACACGGCGGATGTGAATCACTTCACACAAACAGCCGGTTGATTAAAGAGAAAAATCCTG
>NZ_JAOWGM010000018.1:0-4374 GCF_030333125.1 Citrobacter sp. CK206 | reverse complement strand
GTGTCGTATTCAACGTGAGAAGTGTTGATGGTGATACCACGAGCTTTTTCTTCCGGCGCGTTATCGATCTGGTCGAATGCGCGAGCAGCACCGCCGTAGGTTTTAGCCAGTACGGTAGTGATTGCAGCGGTCAGCGTTGTTTTACCATGGTCAACGTGGCCGATAGTACCGACGTTGACGTGCGGTTTTGTACGTTCAAACTTTTCTTTAGACATCGATTGTCCCTCTAAGACACGGATAAATCGGTGATATCACCACATCAACCAGGCGATATGCCTGAATTGTTGAATATTTAAGTTTATACAGAGAGAAACGGGAAGGAGAAGTGAAGTGGTGCTGATACCCAGAGTCGAACTGGGGACCTCACCCTTACCAAGGGTGCGCTCTACCAACTGAGCCATATCAGCACGTCTGGAGCGGGCAGCGGGAATCGAACCCGCATCATCAGCTTGGAAGGCTGAGGTAATAGCCATTATACGATGCCCGCATCCTGGAACTCGGCTACCCAGTTCTTTCTGTAACAAAAAAAGAGACATGTCTCTTTTCTTATTCGAACCGGTTAATTTTTTCAACCAGTTCAGACAGCAAACACGCTGCCAGAAAGTGGTGGTGGGGGAAGGATTCGAACCTTCGAAGTCTGTGACGGCAGATTTACAGTCTGCTCCCTTTGGCCGCTCGGGAACCCCACCGGACTTGATGGTGCCGACTACCGGAATCGAACTGGTGACCTACTGATTACAAGTCAGTTGCTCTACCTACTGAGCTAAGTCGGCATCAAGTAGCGCGCATTCTATGGAGACCTGCGACCTCATGCAACTAAAAAATTGCATAAAATGTTCTATCGCTCACATTTTGCACGACAAGACTGCTAAATGGCCTATTTTTAGTCAGGTCAGTGCGATTTTTCGACACCAGGATGCTAACGGCTTAACGGAGAGCATCATCATATCTGTGTTTGAAAGAGAAAAATTCTTCTTTTACATATGGTATATCCGTCACATTGCGTTTCAGGGATAACTTATCAGGAGAGATTTTTTCTTATTATTCCCTCCCATCTGGTGTTACCCTCCTGCCCATTGTCCAAATTAACTGAAATGTGTCGTGCCATTGCATGCCGGGGATGATTCGCTTTTTTATCGCTGACCTGATGTAGCAATGACAGCCAGAAACATGCTTATGAGTAAAGAGCAAACGTTAATGACGCCTTACCTACAATTTGATCGCAACCAGTGGGCTGCGCTTCGTGATTCCGTGCCGATGACCCTGACCGAGGGCGAAATCGCACGACTCAAAGGCATTAATGAAGATTTATCACTGGAAGAAGTTGCCGAGATTTATTTGCCCCTGTCGCGTTTGCTAAATTTCTATATCAGTTCAAACCTGCGCCGTCAGGCTGTTCTGGAGCAATTTTTAGGCACTAACGGCCAGCGTATTCCTTATATCATCAGCATTGCCGGTAGCGTTGCCGTGGGCAAAAGCACCACCGCGCGCGTACTGCAAGCACTGCTGAGCCGCTGGCCGGAACATCGTCGCGTCGAATTGATCACCACTGACGGTTTTCTACATCCTAACCAGGTGCTGAAAGATCGCGGGCTGATGAAGAAGAAAGGCTTTCCTGAGTCTTACGATATGCACCGTCTGGTGAAGTTCGTTTCCGATCTCAAATCAGGGGTGCCAAATGTCACCGCACCAGTCTATTCACACCTGATTTATGATGTGATTCCAGACGGAGATAAAACCGTCGCGCAGCCCGATATATTAATTCTTGAAGGCTTAAATGTACTACAGAGTGGAATGGATTATCCTCACGATCCACATCATGTATTTGTTTCTGACTTCGTTGATTTTTCTATTTATGTTGATGCGCCTGAAGATTTACTCCAGACGTGGTACATCAACCGCTTCCTGAAATTCCGTGAGGGGGCGTTCACCGACCCAGATTCTTATTTCCATAATTACGCAAAATTATCGAAAGATGAAGCGATCAATACCGCCGCATCATTATGGAAAGAAATCAACTGGTTGAACTTAAAGCAAAATATTTTACCCACTCGTGAACGGGCCAGTCTGATTATGACCAAAAGCGCCAATCATGCGGTCGAACAAGTCAGGTTGAGAAAATAATGTAAAAAGGGAGCGTTAGCTCCCTTTTTATTATTCTGCGCTGCGTAAAGATATTTCTCCGCCCATCCACGGCTTAATTACGCCATCCTGTTCAAGCAACAACGCGCCTTGCGCATCTATCCCACGGGAAATACCAAATATTTCTTTATCACCAATAATCAGTTTAACCGGTCGGTTAATAAAATTATCCAGCTTTTCCCAGCGAGACAGGTAAGGTGCCAGACCTTCCTGCTCAAAGAGTTCCAGCGCCGCACGCAACTCTTTGATTAACGTCGCCGCCAGCATGTTGCGATCAAGCGTAATGCCCGCTTCCTGGAGATTGATCCACCCCTGATTCACGACGCCTTCTTCCACACGGCGCATGGCCATATTGATACCTGCGCCGATAACGATTTGTGCAGCGTCGCCCGTTTTACCCGTAAGCTCAACCAGAATGCCTGCCAGCTTGCGATCGAGTAAATAGAGATCATTAGGCCACTTAACCCGAACCTTCTCTGCACCCAGATCGCGCAGAACCTCAGCCATCACAATGCCGATCACCAGACTCAGCCCGATCGCGGCTGCCGGCCCCTGCTCCAGACGCCAGTACATAGAAAGATACAGGTTCGCACCAAATGGAGAGAACCATTTCCGCCCACGACGACCACGCCCAGCCTGCTGGTATTCCGCTACACAGGCATCACCCGACGTCAACTGGCCGATACGATCCAGCAGATACTGGTTCGTCGAATCGATAACCGGAAGTACCGTGACATTCCCGCTGTCCAGTTGTGCATGGATGACAGAAGCATCTAATAATTGGATAGGTTCTGGCAGGCTATATCCTTTGCCAGGTACGGTAAACACATCAACTCCCCAGTCACGCAGCGTCTGGACATGCTTGTTGATGGCTGCGCGGCTCATTCCCAGTGTTTCACCCAGATGTTCACCCGAATGAAACTCACCATCGGCCAGCAAAGAGATCAGCGTCAGGGGAACGGTATTATCCTTCATGCAATGATCTCCACAGCATTCACTTCACCAGTCTGCCCGATAAACCGAACCTCCGGTTCCAGCCAGACATTAAATTTCTCACCCACGTTCTGACGCACATGATGCGCGAGTTTCACCACATCCTCGCTTGTCGCATTATGTGCGTTAATCAGCACCAGGGCCTGCTGACGATGTACCGCAGCGCCCCCGATACTGACGCCTTTTAGCTGGCACTGATCGATCAACCAGCCGGCAGCCAGCTTCACTGAACCATCGGCCTGCGGGTAATGTGGCGCACCGGGAAATTGCGCCAGTAATGTGTGCGCAATCTCTGCTGCAACAACAGGATTTTTAAAGAAGCTACCTGCATTACCATTTACTTTTGGATCGGGCAGTTTCGTGGTGCGCATATGGCATACGGCATCAAACACCTGCTGCGGCGTGACCGTTTCAGGTTCAAAGCGAACCAGGTCGCCATAAGTCAGTACGGGCTGCCACTGTTTTGGTAAACGCAGGCCGACAGCCACAATGGCGTAACGATCCTGATATTCATGCTTGAAGATACTATCACGATAACCAAAGCGGCACTCTGTGGCGCTCACCCGTAGAGACTTTCCGGTTGTCAGCTCGACACAATCCACATAGTCACAGACCCGCTGTAGTTCTACACCATAGGCGCCAATGTTCTGGATAGGAGAAGAACCGACGCACCCCGGAATAAGCGCCAGATTTTCCAGCCCCGGCATACCTTGCTGGAGTGTGTATCGTACCAGGTTATGCCAGTTTTCCCCCGCCCCTACGTGCAAGTGCCATGCTTCGGGTTGCTCTGTCACCTCAATACCTTTGATACGGTTGATAATCACCGTTCCATGAAAGGTATCAAGAAACAGAACGTTACTCCCTTCGCCCAGTATCAGTACCGGATGATTTGATGCTTTAGCCGATTGCCAGGCATCCAATAGTTGTTGTTCATTTTCGGCACAGACAATCTCGTTAGCGCGTTGATCGATACCGAAGGTATTCCAGGGTTTGAGGGAGTGATTCATAGACGCTTTCCTGATGCAAAATCGCGTCTAGTTTACCGCATATGCAACAGTATGGCTTGTGGTTATGTAGGTGGGATAAAGCGCAGCCGCCATCCGGCTGCACCCGGGCGCATAAACGCAAAAAGGCCATCCCTCAGGATGGCCTCTTCACTTTAATTAATGCCTGGCAGTTCCCTACTCTCGCATGGGGAGACCCCACACTACCATCGGCGCTACGGCGTTTCACTTCTGA
>NZ_JAOWGM010000017.1:0-2946 GCF_030333125.1 Citrobacter sp. CK206 | reverse complement strand
CTTCGGCGTTGTAAGGTTAAGCCTCACGGTTCATTAGTACCGGTTAGCTCAACGCATCGCTGCGCTTACACACCCGGCCTATCAACGTCGTCGTCTTCAACGTTCCTTCAGGACTCTCAAGGAGTCAGGGAGAACTCATCTCGGGGCAAGTTTCGTGCTTAGATGCTTTCAGCACTTATCTCTTCCGCATTTAGCTACCGGGCAGTGCCATTGGCATGACAACCCGAACACCAGTGATGCGTCCACTCCGGTCCTCTCGTACTAGGAGCAGCCCCCCTCAGTTCTCCAGCGCCCACGGCAGATAGGGACCGAACTGTCTCACGACGTTCTAAACCCAGCTCGCGTACCACTTTAAATGGCGAACAGCCATACCCTTGGGACCTACTTCAGCCCCAGGATGTGATGAGCCGACATCGAGGTGCCAAACACCGCCGTCGATATGAACTCTTGGGCGGTATCAGCCTGTTATCCCCGGAGTACCTTTTATCCGTTGAGCGATGGCCCTTCCATTCAGAACCACCGGATCACTATGACCTGCTTTCGCACCTGCTCGCGCCGTCACGCTCGCAGTCAAGCCAGCTTATGCCATTGCACTAACCTCCTGATGTCCGACCAGGATTAGCTGACCTTCGTGCTCCTCCGTTACTCTTTAGGAGGAGACCGCCCCAGTCAAACTACCCACCAGACACTGTCCGCAACCCGGATTACGGGCCCACGTTAGAACACCAGCCATTAAAGGGTGGTATTTCAAGGGCGGCTCCATGCAGACTGGCGTCCACACTTCAAAGCCTCCCACCTATCCTACACATCAAGGACCAGTGTTCAGTGTCAAGCTATAGTAAAGGTTCACGGGGTCTTTCCGTCTTGCCGCGGGTACACTGCATCTTCACAGCGAGTTCAATTTCACTGAGTCTCGGGTGGAGACAGCCTGGCCATCATTACGCCATTCGTGCAGGTCGGAACTTACCCGACAAGGAATTTCGCTACCTTAGGACCGTTATAGTTACGGCCGCCGTTTACCGGGGCTTCGATCAAGAGCTTCTCCCGAGGGATAACCCCATCAATTAACCTTCCGGCACCGGGCAGGCGTCACACCGTATACGTCCACTTTCGTGTTTGCACAGTGCTGTGTTTTTAATAAACAGTTGCAGCCAGCTGGTATCTTCGACTGATTTCAGCTCCATGAGTAAATCACTTCACCTACATATCAGCGTGCCTTCTCCCGAAGTTACGGCACCATTTTGCCTAGTTCCTTCACCCGAGTTCTCTCAAGCGCCTTGGTATTCTCTACCTGACCACCTGTGTCGGTTTGGGGTACGATTTCGTGTTACCTGATGCTTAGAGGCTTTTCCTGGAAGCAGGGCATTTGTCACTTCAGCACCGTAGTGCCTCGTCATCACGCCTCAGTGTTAAAGTGCACCGGATTTGCCTGGAGCACACACCTACACGCTTAAACCGGGACAACCGTCGCCCGGCCGACATAGCCTTCTCCGTCCCCCCTTCGCAGTAACACCAAGTACAGGAATATTAACCTGTTTCCCATCGACTACGCCTTTCGGCCTCGCCTTAGGGGTCGACTCACCCTGCCCCGATTAACGTTGGACAGGAACCCTTGGTCTTCCGGCGAGCGGGCTTTTCACCCGCTTTATCGTTACTTATGTCAGCATTCGCACTTCTGATACCTCCAGCAACCCTCACAGGCCACCTTCAACGGCTTACAGAACGCTCCCCTACCCAACAACACATAGTGTCGCTGCCGCAGCTTCGGTGCATGGTTTAGCCCCGTTACATCTTCCGCGCAGGCCGACTCGACCAGTGAGCTATTACGCTTTCTTTAAATGATGGCTGCTTCTAAGCCAACATCCTGGCTGTCTGGGCCTTCCCACATCGTTTCCCACTTAACCATGACTTTGGGACCTTAGCTGGCGGTCTGGGTTGTTTCCCTCTTCACGACGGACGTTAGCACCCGCCGTGTGTCTCCCGTGATAACATTCTCCGGTATTCGCAGTTTGCATCGGGTTGGTAAGCCGGGATGGCCCCCTAGCCGAAACAGTGCTCTACCCCCGGAGATGAATTCACGAGGCGCTACCTAAATAGCTTTCGGGGAGAACCAGCTATCTCCCGGTTTGATTGGCCTTTCACCCCCAGCCACAGGTCATCCGCTAATTTTTCAACATTAGTCGGTTCGGTCCTCCAGTTAGTGTTACCCAACCTTCAACCTGCCCATGGCTAGATCACCGGGTTTCGGGTCTATACCCTGCAACTTAACGCCCAGTTAAGACTCGGTTTCCCTTCGGCTCCCCTATACGGTTAACCTTGCTACAGAATATAAGTCGCTGACCCATTATACAAAAGGTACGCAGTCACCCCATAAAAGAGGCTCCCACTGCTTGTACGTACACGGTTTCAGGTTCTTTTTCACTCCCCTCGCCGGGGTTCTTTTCGCCTTTCCCTCACGGTACTGGTTCACTATCGGTCAGTCAGGAGTATTTAGCCTTGGAGGATGGTCCCCCCATATTCAGACAGGATACCACGTGTCCCGCCCTACTCATCGAGCTCACAGCCTGTGCGTTTTCGTGTACGGGACTTTCACCCTGTACCGTGCGACTTTCCAGACGCTTCCACTAACACACAAGCTGATTCAGGCTCTGGGCTCCTCCCCGTTCGCTCGCCGCTACTGGGGGAATCTCGGTTGATTTCTTTTCCTCGGGGTACTTAGATGTTTCAGTTCCCCCGGTTCGCCTCGTTAGCCTATGTATTCAGCTAACGATAGTGTGACGAATCACACTGGGTTTCCCCATTCGGACATCGCCGGGTCAAGGGTTCATATCACCTCGCCGGCGCTTTTCGCAGATTAGCACGTCCTTCATCGCCTCTGACTGCCAGGGCATCCACCGTGTACGCTTGGTCGCTTAACCTCACAACCCGAAGATGTTTCGTGAAACA
>NZ_JAOWGM010000016.1:0-203 GCF_030333125.1 Citrobacter sp. CK206 | reverse complement strand
AACGAGACTCGAACTCGCGACCCCGACCTTGGCAAGGTCGTGCTCTACCAACTGAGCTATTCCCGCTTAATCTTCGTCTTTCAGACCGTTGCCTGAAATCCTGCGATTGGGTATCTGGTGTTGCTTTCAAATTTTGGAGCGGGAAACGAGACTCGAACTCGCGACCCCGACCTTGGCAAGGTCGTGCTCTACCAACTGAGCTA
>NZ_JAOWGM010000001.1:0-218 GCF_030333125.1 Citrobacter sp. CK206 | reverse complement strand
TGCGAAAATTTGAGAGACTCATACACACTTTACGTGTGTCGTTTCAATTTTCAGCTTGATCCAGATTTTTAAAGAGCAAAACTTCGCAGTGAACCTTTTCAGGTACACTCTGAAGTTTTCTTATATGAGCAGTAAAATATGGTGGAGCTATGCGGGATCGAACCGCAGACCTCCTGCGTGCAAAGCAGGCGCTCTCCCAGCTGAGCTATAGCCCCATA
>NZ_JAOWGM010000015.1:0-202 GCF_030333125.1 Citrobacter sp. CK206 | reverse complement strand
GGTGAAGTCGTAACAAGGTAACCGTAGGGGAACCTGCGGTTGGATCACCTCCTTACCTTAAAGAACCTGCCTTTGCAGTGCTCACACAGATTGTCTGATGAAAAACGAGCAGTAAAAACCTCTACAGGCTTGTAGCTCAGGTGGTTAGAGCGCACCCCTGATAAGGGTGAGGTCGGTGGTTCAAGTCCACTCAGGCCTACCA
>NZ_JAOWGM010000014.1:0-302 GCF_030333125.1 Citrobacter sp. CK206 | reverse complement strand
TCTTTTGTCACCCCTTCTGAACTACCCGCAGAAGTCCTTCATGCCCGGGTTATTGATACGGATGGTTATCTGTATACCTTTAATACGCTTGATCCGACTTCCCGAAGTCCTGATTCTATCGACAATTGGGCTACTGCTGTTCATGGTGTCAGCTTTAATAATTTCAACAAAGTCAAAAAGCCGCCTCAGTACATTGTCTTCTGCTGGGAATCCTATATCGATAAACAAACTTACGAGACCAGCGCCGTGTTCGGACCAGAAACCTGGCTACGGATGAAAACCCCTGCCGATCATACCTGGGA
>NZ_JAOWGM010000013.1:0-275 GCF_030333125.1 Citrobacter sp. CK206 | reverse complement strand
AAACAAACTTACGAGACCAGCGCCGTGTTCGGACCAGAAACCTGGCTACGGATGAAAACCCCTGCCGATCATACCTGGGACGGGGATGCCGTCTGGTACGACAATATAACTTTCGGCCTGTCCCCTGGTGGCAAAGTCAACGTCTGGTTCCCCGATGTCGCCGGGCGTCCCAGCCTTCCCGTAAAACCGCTGAAAATGTGGACCCTCGCAGGCAACGAGATGACGCTCTGCAAAGACTACGTCGTTCCCGGCGGCACGTTTAATTTCATTCAGTC
>NZ_JAOWGM010000012.1:0-220 GCF_030333125.1 Citrobacter sp. CK206 | reverse complement strand
GATGGCGCTGCGCTTATCAGGCCTACAACTGCACAACCGTAGGCCGGATAAGGCGTTTACGCCGCCATCCGGCAACACCCAACGCCTGATGGCGCTGCGCCTATCAGTCCTGTAACGACACAACCGTAGGCCGGATAAGACGTTTACGCCGTCATCCGGCAGCACCTACGCCTGATGGCGCTGCGCTTATCAGGCCTACAACTGCACAACCGTAGGCCGG
>NZ_JAOWGM010000011.1:0-265 GCF_030333125.1 Citrobacter sp. CK206 | reverse complement strand
ATGGTGGAGCTATGCGGGATCGAACCGCAGACCTCCTGCGTGCAAAGCAGGCGCTCTCCCAGCTGAGCTATAGCCCCATATGATGTAGTTAAACCTCATCCCCAATTCGTTTCCGGGCGCGGCGTGGTGAAGCGAAGCATACTGAGGTATGCGAGCTTTGCCACAACAAAGCACGGGAGCGAATTTGGTAGGCCTGAGTGGACTTGAACCACCGACCTCACCCTTATCAGGGGTGCGCTCTAACCACCTGAGCTACAAGCCTGTA
>NZ_JAOWGM010000010.1:0-1663 GCF_030333125.1 Citrobacter sp. CK206 | reverse complement strand
TCGGTTTAGGAACATCGGACACGGTGATGGTTGCCGGGATTTCCGCAACGACCGGGGATATGACAGTACAGTCAGCTACAGGGAGCATGCGTTACAATGCAGGCTCCGGCAAAGAACATGTCTTTAACTCTGCGGCGCTGCGTGCTCTTTTTAACTGCCCTGTAGCCCTCTCCTCTGGTTCAATTACTATCCCAGGTACGGCATCAGCGACGGCACCTTCCGGCCCGGGTATACGTGGTATTTATGCGGGCGTAGACTCAGCCAACTTTGACAATGCGGCTAACATCAACCTTTATTCGTGGTACGGGATTGGATTCTGCACCGCGTACACATCACCAACCAATGGTGTACAGGAAGGAAAACCTGCCGTGTATATCAATACACGAAATGGAACAATTAACGCGAAAGGAGCGGTTCAGGCCAACGGAGTTACTCTGACGTCAGACTGGAACGCAAAAGAGGAAGTGAACATCATCGACCCCACAGAGGCTCTGGATAAGATCGCCGCGCTTGATGGTTACACGTTCCGCTATAAGGATGCGGAATCTAAACGTCTTACAGCCGGGGCATTAGCGCAAGATCTAGATTTAGTAATTCCCGATCTGGTGATTCGTGATGAAGGATCTGATTATCTCGTTGCCGACTATATGGGGCTGATTGGTTATCTTCTCGCTGCCGTGAAGGGGTTGAAGTTGAAAGTTGACGAAATATCTACCACAGAAAAGTAGGTATTCACACAACCTGGGTTGTGTCCGTTTCTGTCGAAAAGTCTGCCGATTCTATATTCAATCGGCGGATGCTCCAGGAGTTTCAGTCATAGCTTTTTCGGCTTCGGCCACTCGCTGATTCCATACACTGCTTTCCGGCATTTCTACACGCACTGAAACAAACGTATTTGAAGGGATATCAACCGGCTCACCATCGGCAATACCTTTAATCGTATTCCTTGCAAACTCCGGGGCGTTCTGGTGTTCCCGGTGATACGTTTTGATAACCATATCGCCATCCTCCAGCACCTTATAGTCAATCCAGATTAGAGGCTGGCCGTTTATGTCTTTCGGGATCTCAATCCCACCGTTTATTCCCCCCCATGCCAGATCGGAGTTAAGACCACGAATGCCAGTGATTTTGTATTCGCCTGTACCTGTACGCTGCACCATTGCCCCTTCCGATTCTGCGTTGGTATCGTAGCTACCATCACCAAATACAGAGACAATCGGAGATGCACGTTTAATAAATCCATTGCTGTCGACGGTAGTGTTCCTGTTAGTCCATACCGCCACCCAATTTTTCCACGCACTTCCGTATCTATGTCTGAAATATAAATTTGCAGCATCATCAGGAACGTAAATTTGTGTTCTACCGCCCCCCCTTGCATGAGTAAAGCACATCATTGCTCCCCAGCCATATGCTTTTCCCGAATTGGTAGGATTCGTGGGCCAGTTAGCAACATTATTTTCGCTTGTTGATATAGCGATTGAATATGTCTCACCACCAGAATCATTACTCTGACCAATAAGCGAGTCCATATCACCATTTAAGTTATTGAAGTGCGAAGCAAAATTGCCATAAAAATTTAGAGCAGATGAGGCACCAGTAGCGGAAGATTTACCCGTTCCACCCAGCGTAACAGGCACCATTCCATTGCTGTCTACTAAACCGA
>NZ_JAOWGM010000009.1:0-210 GCF_030333125.1 Citrobacter sp. CK206 | reverse complement strand
TAGCTCAGTTGGTAGAGCACGACCTTGCCAAGGTCGGGGTCGCGAGTTCGAGTCTCGTTTCCCGCTCCAAAATTTGAAAGTATCAGCAGATACGCACCACCCAATCGCAGGATTTCAGGCAGCGGCCTGGAAGACGAAGATTAAGCGGGAATAGCTCAGTTGGTAGAGCACGACCTTGCCAAGGTCGGGGTCGCGAGTTCGAGTCTCGTT
>NZ_JAOWGM010000008.1:0-299 GCF_030333125.1 Citrobacter sp. CK206 | reverse complement strand
TCTTTTGTCACCCCTTCTGAACTACCCGCAGAAGTCCTTCATGCCCGGGTTATTGATACGGATGGTTATCTGTATACCTTCAATACACTTGACCAAACTGCTCAGGCTCCGGATTCCATCGATAAATGGGCCCCGACTGTCTATGGCCCCAGCGTCATTTTCAACAAAGTCAAAAAACCGCCTCAGTACATTGTCTTCTGCTGGGAATCCTATATCGACAAACAAACTTACGAGACCAGCGCCGTGTTCGGACCAGAAACCTGGCTACGGATGAAAACCCCTGCCGATCATACCTGGGA
>NZ_JAOWGM010000007.1:0-270 GCF_030333125.1 Citrobacter sp. CK206 | reverse complement strand
TACAGGCTTGTAGCTCAGGTGGTTAGAGCGCACCCCTGATAAGGGTGAGGTCGGTGGTTCAAGTCCACTCAGGCCTACCAGATTTTCCCTGAATACTGCGTTGTGAAATGACTCACATACTTTAAGTATGCTTCGTCATTCCCCGCCTTGTCTCAGGAAAAATCATCGGTAAGAGGTTCTGACTGTACTGTATGGGGCTATAGCTCAGCTGGGAGAGCGCCTGCTTTGCACGCAGGAGGTCTGCGGTTCGATCCCGCATAGCTCCACCAT